>CAIULB010000016.1 GCA_903899965.1 uncultured Methylophilaceae bacterium
ATTTACTTGAGGGCTTGCAATCACCAACATAGAGCCATTCATCGGAACATCTTGAGCAATCGTCAAGTCAGGATTAAATAATTTGAAACCTTTCTTTTGAAGCTGCTCACCAAAAGCGCCAAGGTCATTATCTTTAAGACCAATTAAATTGCGCTCGCTATGACCATCTAAATACATGACTGGTTTTTCATGGCTACGTGACAAACGCACAAGTAAGTTGGTCATTTCTTGCTCAGCATAAGGCGGCAATAAATGCTCACTACGTTTTTGATATTCAACCACCAACTCACCTTCGGCTTTAATCCCGGCTTCTTGAGCAAGCTTAGGCTTTTCAGCAGGGCTAACAAAAGAAACGTGAATGTCAGGCTTAGTGCGTTGGAAACGTGAAATAAAGTCACGCACACCTTTACGATAATTTTCACCATGTGCAGTGTTATCTTCTGACGCAAACACCGTAACGTTCACATCACCTTTCATTTGCTTAAGGACGTTGATACTGCCTTCAGTCAGAATGTTACGGTTGCTTTGAGTAATATCTTTTGAGAAATGATACTCATGGCTCAAATAGCCAATTAAAGAAACCAAGACCAAAAATAAAATAACGAAAAAACTGTTTTGCATGAGTAGCTGCAAACGTAGCTTGTGATTAATTTTCATAATGTAATACCCGATTAGCCACGAAGACGGTCAGCATCAAGACGACGCACCGTGAGTGTTAAGAATGTAACGATGAACAATAAGAAGTATGTAATGTCGGCAGTATCAATTAAGCCGCGCGCAAATGGCTGGAAGTGATGCATCAGCGACAAATAGTTCGCTACGCTTGCATCGTCCCCCGTTAAGAAACGGTCAACAATCAATAAGCCAAACAAAGCAATAAAAGTAATGATGGCGGCAACCACTGGCTGTGCAGTTAAGCTTGAGAAATAAAGCCCTAATGCTGAGAAGCTAGCAACCAAGAGCCATAAGCCAAGCACATTTGAAAATAAATAGCCGAAATCAACATCTGCCCAAGCATTTAAAGTACAAAGCATCACAGCAATCATCGCCACTAAAATGCTAAGAAAAGCGACCAAGCCAATAAATTTTCCAAGTACTATTTCAGTCAATGAAAGTGGCGCACTAAATAAGAACGGGAGTGTGTTGCTACGGCGCTCTTCACTGATTAAACGCATTGAAAGCAAAGGCACTGAGAAAAGCATGACAAATGATGCTAAACCAAACACACTTTGACCGATAAACATAGTCACGCCTGTTCGCTCCGCAGGACGAATTGCACCAGACATAACCTCAAAGTACTCATTCACCCCATTTAAGAAGTAAGTACCAAATCCAAACTGCAATAAGGCCAAAATCACCCAGCCCATCGGCGAGGCAAATACGCTCTTAAGCTCTTTTCTTGCGACTTTTAAAATCATGAGTTTTGCTTTCTAAATTCGACTAAAGACGCTTAAGCTGCAGCGTCTTGATAAGTTAATTGTACGAATACATCTTCAAGGCTAGTTTGGTCAGGATTGATTTGATGCAAACCCCACCCTTTCGAAACCGCTGCTTGAACCAAAGCTTCAGCAGGCGCTTTACCTGCCGCATAGCGAACACGTAACAAGCCATTTGGCAATTCTTCAACCGCTTCAACACCAGCCACTTTAAGTAGCTCATCGTGCGCTGGCGCATTACTCAAGCCAATCAGCAATTTATTGCCATGTCGTTGCTGTTTCAGGATATCAATTGAGCCGTTAAAGACAAGTTTACCTTTATCGATAATCTGCACGTGGTCACAGACCATCTCGACTTCAGGGAGAATGTGCGTTGAGAGAATCACGCTATGTTCGCCGCCAAGCTCTTTAATGAGGGCACGAATATCACGAATTTGAATTGGATCTAGACCAACGGTTGGCTCATCTAAAATCACCACCATTGGGTTATGAATAATCGCCTGTGCAATCCCTACACGTTGTTGGTAACCTTTAGATAGATTTTCAATCAGGCGTTTGCTCATTTCGGTTAAGCCGCAACGTTCTTTAGCGCGCTGAACCGCTGTTTTAATATGCTTGCCGCTCACGCCGTGCAAGCGTGCAGCAATCGCCAAAAATTCATCGACTGTAAATTCACGATAAAGCGGTGGGGTTTCTGGCAAGTATCCAATCAAAGCTTTCGCTTCTTTTGGATTTTCTATCATGTCCACACCACAAATTTTAACGCTGCCTTTGCTAGGTGCTAGGTTACCTGTCAGCATTTTCATGGTGGTTGATTTGCCTGCGCCGTTTGGGCCAAGAAAACCAAGCACTTCACCTTTACTTAAGGTAAAACTCACATCGCTCACAGCCTCGCGGCCACCGTAAATACGAGTTAAGTTATTTGCTTCAACAGTTAAAGTAGTCATAAAAAATTAAAGACTCCACATTATTTGGCTGAGCCAAATCCAAAAATTACAAGCCGTTTTCTAAGGCATGCTAAATTAAAAAAACGCCTGACAATTGTCAAGCGCTGGGCAATCAGTGAGTTGTATTTAATCAACAATCTTGATCTTTGAAACAAGTCCTATTGGAAAGTTTCAATTAAAAAGCTATAGTCAGCCCTCATTATGGATGAACTTGCATAAGGTGTCACGGACTAAGGATTATCAGGCTCATTCACTATTAGCGAAGAAACGAATCAAGACCATGTCAAAAAAATCAAAAAATCAGTTATCCCTCAAAACAAAAACGCTGATGGCTGCGCTTTCTATTGGCTTGTTTGCTGTGGCGAACCCAAATGCCCAAGCAGCCACAGAGGCACTTACATCCGAAGTGCAAACGCAAGCTAATGGTGAATTTGTATTTAAATATCTTGCCGCTGAAGTGGCTGGACAACGTGGCGAGCTAGGTCTTTCAACAAAACTATTTTTTGACTTAGCAAAATCAAGCCGTGATGTTCGCCTAGCAGAGCGTGCTGCTAAAGTTGCAATGTATAGCAAAAACGCTCAAGCCGCTTTAGAAACCGCAAAGCTCTGGCTAGAGCTAGACGCCAACTCGACTGAGGCTCAGCAAGCCGCCACACAACTCTATGTGATTAACGGCGACTTAAATGCAGCAAAACCGCTGTTGCAAAAACTGCTCGAAAAAGAAGATACACGTGCCAACGGCTTTTTATATCTAAACAGCCTGCTATCGCATCAAGCCAACAAAACAAACGTATTGCAATTAGTTCAAGATTTAGCAGCGCCTTACCCACAACTGGCCGAAGCGCACTTCACGATTGGTCAAGCAGCCTTCCAAGCAAACAACCTACAACTCGCCTTGAGCGAGACTATTCGAGCTAATCAATTACGGCCGAATTGGGAAATTGCGGCAATTCAACAAGCTGACATTTTATTCAGTTCATCACCGGACCAAGCAATTAGCTTCTACCGTAGCTTTTTGAATGACACCCCAGATGCAAATGATGCCCGCCTAAATCTAGCACGTATGTTGATTAAACAATCTCGCTTTAATGAAGCCAAGCCTGAGCTTTTAAAACTTTCTAAACTTGCCAACAGCAATCCAGAAATTTTAGTCGTGGTTGGCTTATTGTCTCTACAAAGCAATGAGTTTTCTGATGCTGAAAAATACTTTTTGCAAGCACTTAACAGCAACATTAAAAACAAAGACCCAATTTATCTTTATTTAGGTCAGATTGCCGAAAAAAATAATAACGATGCTGAAGCCGTTAACTGGTATAGCAAGGTTCAACAACCCGGAGAAAAAGCATCAAGCCAACAAGCAGACCATTATTTAGATGCGAAGCTGAGCATGGCAAATGTGATGTCGCGTACCCAAGGCGCCGATGCCGCCATTCAAATGCTAGATGACTTGGAAAATTTAAGCGATGCGCAATTAGCCCAAGTGATTACAGCACAAGCCAATCTTTTAGCCCAAGCCAAACGCTTTCAAGAGTCATACGAACTATTAGGTAAGGCTGTTGCGAACATGCCTAACTCAAACGAGTTGATTTACGACTACGCAATGGCGGCTGAACGCGTGCAGCAATTTACAGTGCTAGAAACGCAATTGCGCAAGCTCATCAAAATCAAACCAGACTTTGCGCAAGCCTACAACGCACTTGGTTATTCATTTACAGAGCGCAATATCAAACTAGAAGAAGCAAACAAGCTGATTGCTAAAGCGCTAGAACTTAGTCCAAACGACCATTACATTATGGACAGTATGGGCTGGGTGCAGTATCGCCTAGGCAATCTTGATAAAGCTTTTGAGTGCTTAAATAAAGCCTACAACTTGCAAAATGACGCTGAAATTGCCGCGCACTTGGGTGAGGTACTTTGGAAGCAGGGCAAAGAGGATGAAGCTAGCAAGATCTGGGCAGACACACTAAAAGTAAGTCCAGATAACGATTTGTTGCTCAAAACCATTAAAAAATTCAAGCCTTAATTCTTTTGTCATTGTTTATGCAAAGTCATCCACATCGCTTCGCCAGCATTTATCTGTTCATTGCTGGCTTATTGATGTCTAGCTGTGCCAGCGTCAATACCAACAAAACAACCGCTGATACAAATACTAGGCCGCCAGCCTCATCAGAAGTGCCGACCATTCCGCCTGAAGCGCAACAGCACCAAGCTGAAATTGCAAAAGTGACTAGCTTTAAAATCGAAGGAAGAATGGGCGTACAAAGTGAAGGCTATGGCGTTTCAGGAAACATTCATTGGGCGCACTCCCCAGAAAATGATGCGATAGATTTGTATTCACCGCTCGGCAATAAAATTGCTGCCATCATAAAAAATACAGATGGTATTAGCTTAACTTCGCAGAATGGGAAAACCGTCAAAGCAGAAGATGCTGAAACTTTGACACAGCTTACATTAGGCTGGCGATTGCCGTTTACAAAACTGTCTGACTGGATTGTAGGCCGGCCTGCAAATGGGGTTGTGACCGCTTTTGCTTGGGATGATAAAGGTCAGCTCAGTAAATTCACCCAAGATGGATGGGAGATTAGCTACATGCAATATCAAAATGAAATGCCACCAGCGCTTCCAAGCAAAATTAACCTTCGCAATCCAAAAATGAATGTGCGGCTTGTAATTGAAAGCTGGGATACGTCCCCACAATTCTCAACATTAGATGCCAACGCATCGGCTCAAGCACAGTAATATTCAGCCATGCCCGAGTTAACCAAGCAGCTTACCGAGCAAGGCTTCCAAGCTTTTTTAGCGCCTGCAAAAATCAATTTATTTTTGCACATTACTGGCCGCCGCGCGGATGGCTACCATTTACTGCAAAGCGTATTTAGCCTCATCGATTTACATGACACTGTGTTTTTAAAAGTGCGGGATGACGGTGAAATTCACCGTGTGACCGAGAACGCTAATGTTCCGGAAGCTCAGGACTTGTGCGTAAGAGCCGCAAAGCTTTTGCAAGCCAACAGCAACTGCGCGCTTGGTGCAGATATCGGCCTCATCAAAAACATCCCCATGGGCGGTGGCCTAGGAGGTGGCAGCTCTGATGCAGCAACGGTGTTAATTGCACTCAACCATATTTGGAATTTGGGCTTAAGCAAAACGACATTGATGGCGTTAGGATTAAAATTAGGCGCTGATGTACCTTTTTTTATTTTCGGGGAAAATGCTTGGGTCGAGGGCATAGGCGAAAAAATACAGCCTATTCAGCTACCAGACTCGCACTTTGTTATTGTCACGCCAAAAGTGCATGTTTCAACCGCTGAAATTTTTAGCGCTGAGGAATTGACAAGAAACACGTTTCCCACGACAATAGCGGCCTTTTCCGAGATGCTGAATTTGAAGCAAATTGGCAAAGAAAAACAAAGCCTAGTGTTTGAACATGAAAATGAAAGTTTTCATAACGATCTCGAAGCAGTGGTTTGTCAGAAATATCCAGCGGTAAATGCTTGTCTTAATTGCCTAAATCAATTTTCTCAAGCACGCATGAGTGGTTCTGGCGCGTCAGTTTTTGTCGCAGCTAAAAACTCAGCTGAAGCAAACAACATCGTAAAAGCCCTGCCAAAGGAAATTGCAGACACTGAAATATTTTGTGTAGCAGCGCTCGGATTAAAACAGCATCCACTGTATAATTTGATTCCTGCACTTTAGGTAAAGATCAAATGGGGAGTCGCCAAGCTGGTTAAGGCACCGGATTTTGATTCCGGCATGCGAAGGTTCGAATCCTTCTTCCCCAGCCAGTATTACAAGACGGAGCGTGTAGCATTACACGCTTTTTTGTTTTTATAGCGTAAAGGAATCCACTGTGGCCAAAGGCGACATGATGGTGTTTACAGGCACGGCCAACCCTCAACTTGCTGAAAAAGTGGTAAAACACTTGGGCATGAAGTTAGGACGTGCGACCGTTGACCGTTTCAGCGATGGCGAAGTCATGGTTGAATTGCAAGATAACGTGCGCGGCAAAGACGTGTTCGTTCTGCAATCAACTTGCGCCCCAACCAATGACACACTGATGGAAGTGATGGTCATGGTTGACGCGCTACGACGCGCATCTGCAGGCCGCATTACCGCAGCCATCCCTTACTTCGGCTACTCAAGACAAGATCGTCGTCCACGCTCTGCCCGCGTTGCAATTACTGCAAAAGTGGTGGCCAATATGCTAACCAGCGTTGGCGTTAACCGTTTATTGACTATGGATTTGCATTCAGATCAAATCCAAGGCTTCTTCGAGATTCCAGTAGATAACATCTACGCATCACCTGTGTTGCTAGATGACCTCACCAAACAAGATCACCATAACCTAGTTGTTGTATCACCAGACGTTGGCGGCGTAGTGCGCGCACGTGCCTTAGCTAAGCAAATGGGTTCGGATTTGGCGATTATCGACAAACGTCGCCCTAAAGCAAACGTGGCCAAAGTGATGAACATCATTGGTGATGTCGCTGGTCGCACCTGCGTCATCATGGATGACATGGTAGATACAGCTAATACACTTTGTGAGGCAGCGGCAGCGCTTAAGAAAAAAGGCGCGATTAAAGTCATGGCTTACTGTACCCATCCAGTACTTTCAGGCTCTGCGATTGAGCGCATTAGCGCTTCAGAACTTGATGAACTAGTAGTGACTGACACGATTCCACTTCGTGCTGATGCTTTAGCATGCAAAAAAATTCGTCAACTTAGTGTTGGTGAATTGATGGGCGAAACCATTCGTCGCATTAGCAATGAAGACTCTGTCAGCTCATTGTTTGAAGATTAATTAAAGTTTCGATGCGTTTGGCAACAAGCGCATCACACCCCTGTTATCTGGTCGCGGATAACAGTTTTTAAAAAGCCGAAAATAGTTTTCGGCGAAATTTAGGAGTAGTAAAAATGGCTATTGAAATTTCAGCAGTATCACGTGCAGCGAAAGGTACGGGTGCGAGCCGCCGTCTTCGCCGTTCAGCTAAAGTACCAGGTGTGGTTTATGGTGCTGGTAAAGACGCAGTAAGCGTTGAGTTTGATATGAAAGCGTTGTTCATGGAATTCCGCCATGAAGCATTCCACGCTTCTATCCTAACGCTTAATTTAGATGGCAAAAAAGAGTCTGTATTGTTACGTGACTACCAAATGCATCCAGTTCGCAACACCATTCAACACATTGACTTTCAACGTGTTAGTGCAACAGAAAAAATCCACGTTAAAGTGCCATTGCACTTCATCAACGGCGAAATCGCTCCAGGCGTGAAAATTGGTGGCGGTATCGTTGCTCACATCGCTACAGAAGCTGACGTAAGCTGCTTGGCAAAAGACTTGCCAGAGTTTATCGAAGTTGATTTGGCTAACCTAGAAATGGGTCATTCAGTTCACTTGTCAGAAATCAAATTGCCTAAAGGTATTGAGTTCGTACAATTAGCGCACGGCGCGGACGTTGCTGTTGCAAGTATCGCGAAAACACGCGGTGGTGCAGCTGCAGCAGCTGAAGAAGCAGCGGAAGCAACTCCAGAAGCTTAATCACCTTTGTGATTGGCCTCTAAAACGCGCGTTTCGGTTTTTCCGGAACGCGCGTTATTATTTTCAGGCTTTGAAATTATTTTAGGCTGGATGAGCGACAATAGGCTATGAGTGAAATCAAACTAATCGTTGGACTAGGCAACCCAGGCGCCGAATATGAATCCACTCGCCACAATGCTGGTTTTTGGTGGGTCGATCAAATCTGCGCCGAAACAGGTAGCAAGCTCAATCTTGAGGCCAAATTTTTTGGTCATGCTGGCCGCCTAAAATCAAGCAATCATGAAACATGGCTACTCAAGCCAACAACATTTATGAATGCCAGCGGACGTTCTGTATCTGCGCTAGCTAAGTTTTATAAAATTGCGCCTGAATCAGTTTTAGTGGTGCACGATGAATTAGATCTACCTCCAGGCACCGCAAAGCTCAAAAGAGGTGGCGGGCATGGCGGACATAACGGCCTTAAAGATATTGCTGCACAGCTTGGCACACCAGATTTTTGGCGTCTACGCTTAGGCATCGGCCATCCAGGTGATAAAAATGCTGTGGCAAATTTTGTATTACACGACCCAAGTCGCGATGAAATACGCGCCATAGAAGAAAATATAGACCAAAGCACGACGCTGCTTCCTTTGCTATTAAAAGGCGAGTTTGAAGCAGCAATGTTAAAATTGCACACTAAAAATTAGTTACGAATTTACTGAACAGGAAAAATTATGAAATGCGGAATTGTCGGCCTACCAAACGTAGGTAAATCAACGCTCTTCAATGCCATTACCAAAGCAGGCATCGCAGCAGAAAACTACCCTTTCTGCACCATCGAGCCTAACGTCGGTGTTGTTGAAGTGCCCGACCCACGCATGAAACCATTGATTGATATCGTCAATCCGCAAAAGGTACAACCAGCCATTGTTGAGTTTGTGGACATTGCAGGCTTGGTTGCTGGGGCGTCAAAAGGGGAAGGCCTAGGTAATAAGTTCTTGGCTAACATCCGCGAAACAGATGCAATTGCCCACGTCGTGCGTTGTTTTAATGACGCTAACGTTGTGCACGTTGCCAACAAAGTTGACCCGCTTTCAGACGTTGAAACCATCAATACCGAACTTGCACTTGCCGACATGGAAACTGTTGATAAAACTGTTCAGCGCGAAAGTAAAAAAGCTAAATCAGGTGACAAAGAAGCCATTGCACTTTGTGCGGTATTGGCCAAAGTCCAAAAAGGCTTAGATGAAGGCAAAGCTGTTCGCACATTAGGTCTGGATGCTGACGAATTGCATCTCTTAAAACCACTATGCCTGATTACTGTTAAACCAGTGATGTACATCGCCAACGTTGATGAAACAGGCTTTAGCAACAACCCATTACTTGATTCAATCGTTGAACTAGGCAAAAAAGAAGGTTCACCAGTGGTAAGCATTTGCGCCAAGATTGAAGCAGAAATCTCAGACCTAGAAGATGAAGACAAAGCTTTATTCTTAGAAGAGCTGGGCTTAACCGAGCCAGGCTTAGACCGCGTAGTACGCGCGGCATACGCCCTACTCGGCCTAGAAACTTACTTCACCGCTGGGGTGAAAGAAGTCCGCGCATGGACTGTTCGTAAAGGTTCAACCGCACCTCAAGCTGCTGGAGTCATTCACACAGACTTTGAACGTGGCTTTATCCGTGCGGAAGTGATTGCTTATGACGAATTTGTTGCCCACAAAGGCGAACAAGGCTCGAAAGAAGCTGGGAAAATGCGACTTGAAGGCAAAGAATATATTGTGCAAGATGGCGACGTGATGCACTTCAGATTCAACGTGTAACCAAAAAATTGCACTGTAAAAAAAGCCATCACTAGGATGGCTTTTTTATTGCCCGTAAGACCACAGCAATTCACTGATGCTTCCGCACATACCTGTGGCTTCAAGGTATAATTCAAGCTTGTTTATCCACACAAAAATATTTGCCATGCAACAGCAGTATCCATTTAAAGAAATCGAAGAGCGCGCACAGCAATATTGGGAAACCAATCAAACTTTCAAGGCCACGGAAAAGAGCGATAAGCCGAAGTATTACTGCTTGTCGATGTTCCCTTATCCAAGTGGCCGTTTGCATATGGGGCACGTTCGCAATTACACAATTGGTGATGTGCTGAGCCGTTTCCACCGCATGCGTGGTTTTAATGTGATGCAGCCGATGGGTTGGGATGCGTTTGGCTTGCCTGCTGAAAATGCAGCGATTAAAAACAATGTGGCGCCTGCTGGCTGGACGTATAGCAATATCGAGCACATGAAAACGCAACTTAAGTCTTTAGGCTTGGGTATTTCTTGGGATAGAGAAATCGCCACTTGCACGCCAGAGTATTACCGCTGGGAACAATGGCTATTCACAGAGCTATTCAAAAAAGGCCTCATCTACAAAAAAACAGCAACAGTGAACTGGGATCCTATTGACCAAACCGTGCTTGCGAATGAACAAGTGATTGATGGCAAAGGCTGGCGCTCTGGCGCAGTGGTTGAAAAACGCGACATTCCACAATACTTTATGAAAATCACGGCTTATGCCGATGAGCTTTTAGCTGACCTCGATAAACTTGAGGGGTGGCCTGAACAAGTAAAAACCATGCAACGCAATTGGATAGGTAAAAGCTACGGCTGTGAGGTCGAGTTTCCTATCGTTGGTGGCAATGGCAATCTTAAGGTTTATACAACCCGTCCAGACACGCTGATGGGCGCAACTTATGTGGCTGTTGCTGCAGAGCACGCGCTTGCAACGCAAGCGGCTGAGAACAACCCTGCGCTAAAAGCCTTTATTCAAGAATGCAAAATGGGTAGCGTGGCTGAAGCCGACATGGCGACTGCCGAGAAAAAAGGGATGGCAACTGGGCTATTTGTTCAGCATCCAATCACAGGCGAGCAACTGCCGGTTTGGGTAGCGAACTATGTGCTCATCAGCTACGGCGAAGGTGCTGTCATGGCTGTGCCAGCGCATGATGAGCGTGACTTTGAGTTCGCGAACAAATACAGTTTGCCAATGAAGACTGTGATTAAGCCACAAAGTGCTGAGCTTGATCTTCCGCTGACTGCCGCTTTTACAGATCATGGCGTTTTGTTTAACTCTGGCGCTTTTAATGGTCTAGACTTTGATAGTGCATCAAGCAAAATCGCTGAAGCACTTAGCGCAAAGCACTTAGGCAAACGCCGCACACAATATCGTTTACGTGACTGGGGTGTTTCTCGTCAGCGCTATTGGGGCTGCCCTATCCCTATCGTTCACTGCGCGAGTTGTTGCGAGGTGCCTGTGCCTGCAGACCAACTCCCTGTGCGCTTGCCAGAAGACGTGGTGATGGATGGCGTTGGTTCACCAATTAAAAAAGATCCAAGCTTTTACGAAACGACTTGTCCAACTTGCGGTGGCAAAGCCACGCGTGAAACCGACACCATGGACACCTTCTTCGAGTCTTCATGGTACTTTGCACGCTACGCAAGCTTTGACTGCCACACCGGCATGGTGGATGAACGCGCAAACTATTGGTTGCCTGTTGACCAATACATTGGCGGCATTGAGCACGCAATTTTGCATTTGCTCTATGCGCGCTTTTTTAATAAATTGATGCGTGATGTTGGCCTGCTGAAAAATGATGAGCCTTTCACAAACTTGCTAACGCAAGGAATGGTGCTTAAAGAAGGCACCAAGATGAGTAAATCTAAAGGCAACACCGTTGACCCTCAAGCGCTTATCGACACTTACGGCGCAGATACTGCACGTTTGTTTATGATGTTCGCCGCACCACCAGAGCAAAGCTTGGAGTGGGCAGATAGTGGCGTAGAGGGAGCGCATCGTTTCTTGCGTCGCTTATGGACATTTGTGGCAACGCATTTAGAAACTGGCGCAGTAGAAACTTACAAAACGGGTGAGTTGAGCGCCGAACTCAAAACCTTACGTCGCCAATTACATCAAACGATTGAAAAAATTACGGATGACTACGGCCGTCGCCAAACCTTCAACACCGCAATTGCTGCTGTGATGGAACTCATGAACGCTTATGGAAAATTGGATGGTGACGATGCCGTCACACGCAGCGTGCGCCAAGAAGTGCTTGAGAATGTAACTTTACTCCTCTCGCCTATAGTGCCGCACATTTGCCAAGCTTTATGGGCTGAGTTGCGGAATGACGGTGTGATTGAAGATGCCGCTTGGCCAAGTGCTGATCAATCTGCGATGGTACAAGATGAAGTGGAATTAGTGGTGCAGGTGAATGGCAAATTACGCGGTAGCATTACCGTTCCTAAAACCATGGTAAAAGAGGCTATTGAACAGCATGCAGTTGCTCAGCCTTTTGTGCAGAAATTCTTAGAAGATGGTTCGACTGTGCGTAAAATCATCGTGGTGCCAAATAAACTCGTCAATATTGTTGTGGGGTAACTATGACTCGCCATATCGCTCACCATTTAACTGTTCTCTCCCTAGCTTTCATTATGACAGCCTGTGGGTTTCACTTACGTGGCTTAGCAGATTTGTCATTCAACAAGCTTTATATCAAAGGTTCATCTAGCATTTCAAAAGAATTAATAAGCTCACTTAAAACCAATGGCGTGACCATCGTTAAAGAGCCAGAAGATGCTGAAATGATGCTGGAATTAATGAGTGATGGCGTCGAAAAACGCATTTTGTCATTGGGTGGCTCAGGTTCTGTGCGTGAATTTGAATTGTTCTACCGTGTCAAATTCCGCGTTCGCGATGCTTCAAGTGAACTATGGGGCCAAGAACAATTGATTGAATCGCGTCGAGATTTTTCATATTTGGATACCGAATTGCTCGCAAAATCTTATGAAGAAGCGCAACTTTATGAAGACATGCGACGCGATGCGACGCGAGAATTGATGCGACGTTTAGTTGCACAAAAACCTAAAGCCAAGGCAGCAAAATAGGCCAAAAGCCTAAACGTACAAATATGAATTTGGCGCCACAACAGCTCTCCCAACACTTAAGCAGTGGCCTCAAACCGCTCTATGTACTTTCAGGAGATGAGCCTTTATCTCAACGTGAATGTTTAGATGCCATTCGTGCCAAAGCCCGTGAATTAGGCTTTGATGAGCGCACCAGTTTAACTTCTGACCGTTATTTTAATTGGGCACAAATTGCTGAGTTCGGCCAAGCAATGTCATTGTTCGCCAGCCAGCGCTTGCTTGAAATTAACATCCCTACAGGCAAGCCAGGTCTTGATGGAAGCAAAACACTACAAGCTTTAGCTGCTGAAGCATTGCCTGATACTGTCACCGTCATCATTCTGCCAGCCGTTGATTGGCGCGATGCAAAAAGCGCTTGGTACACAGCGCTCCAACAAAACAGCGTATTTATTGAACTGCGTGAAGTTGGCCCTGCACAATTGCCACAATGGATTGCAAGCCGTTTAGCATTGCAAAAGCAAAGTACAGATACAGAAACTTTAACTTTTATGGCGAACCAAGTGGAAGGCAATTTACTTGCCGCACATCAAGAGATACAAAAGCTAGGATTGCTCTATCCTGCAGGCGCAATTGCAGGTGAGGACGTCCGTGCAGCAGTGCTGAATGTTTCGCGCTTTGACGCAGTGCAACTTGGCGAGGCCGTATTGTCTGGCGATGTGGGCCGCACGGTGCGTATTTTAGATGGCCTAAAAGATGAGGGCGCACAGCCTGTTGCTGTGATGAACCCACTCATTTGGGCAATTACACCATTAGTGAAAATCAAACAGGCCGAAGCGCGTGGTGAAAACTTAAACAGTGCCATGGTGCAAGCCAAAGTATTTGGCCCAAAACAAGCGCTTGCCAAGCAAGCGGTAGGACGATTAAGCTTAAAACAATTACAAGCAGCATTACTTAAACTTGCTGATATTGATAAAACAGCTAAAGGTATGATGCAAGGCGATGCTTGGCTAGAAATTTCAAGATTATGTTTTGGTTTGGCTAGAATTGGCACCAGAGCCAGAAGCCGCTAAAAGAAGATTAGGAACACAGATGGACATTAAATCGTATATGCACAATGTTGGGGTTGAAGCGCGCAACGCTTCACGCGCCATGGCTAAGGCTGAAACCAACACTAAAAACTTAGCACTCACCACCATCGCTAAAGCGATTTTGCGTGAAAAAGATGCGCTACTTGCCGCCAACCAACAAGATCTTGCAGCAGCAAAAGCTGCGGGCATGGAAGCCGCGATGTTAGACCGCCTCACCATCACTGAAAAATCAATCGCCACCATGGCTGAAGGCTTGCAACAAATTGCTAGCCTTGCTGATCCAATTGGTGAAATTAGCGATATGAAATATCGCCCTTCTGGCATTCAAATCGGCAAAATGCGCGTACCACTTGGCGTGATTGGCATTATTTACGAAGCACGTCCAAATGTAACAGTGGATGCGGCCGGCTTATGTATTAAATCCGGCAATGCAACCATTCTTCGTGGTGGCTCAGAGGCCATTCATTGCAACCAAGCCTTAGCGAAATTAGTACATGAAGGTTTGGCGGCCGCTGGCTTACCAAAAGCCGCAGTGCAAGTCGTCGAGACCACAGACCGCGCTGCGGTTGGCGAACTCATCACGATGAAAGAATTTGTGGATGTGATTGTGCCTCGCGGTGGCAAAGGCCTTATTGAGCGCATTTCGAACGATGCGCGCATTCCTGTGATTAAGCATTTAGATGGCAATTGTCACGTTTATGTGGACGATGAGGCGGATTTTGATAAAGCCATTCGTATTATTGAGAACTCAAAAACACAGCGTCTTGGCACTTGCAACACAACAGAATCTTTATTGGTCGCGCGAAGCGTAGCCAAAAGCATGTTGCCAAAAATTGCGGAAATGTTGATTAGCAAAGGCATTGAGATTCGTGGTTGTGCGGAAACTTGCGCTTTGGTTCCAGCCGCGAAAAAAGCCACTGAAGAAGACTACTATACGGAATATTTGGATGCGATTATTTCCTGCAAAGTGGTAGCTGATTTAGATGAAGCGATTGCGCATATCAATCAGCATTCATCACAGCATACCGAAGCCATCGTGACTGAAAACTACACCAAAGCACGCCGTTTCTTGCGGGAGGTTGACTCAAGCAGCGTCATGGTAAACGCTTCTACCCGCTTTGCAGATGGTTTCGAATATGGCTTGGGCGCTGAGATTGGCATCTCAACGGATAAGCTCCATGCCCGCGGCCCAGTTGGCTTAGGGGGCTTAACTTCACTCAAATACATCGTATTGGGTGACGGACACGTGCGCGCTTAAATCTTTGCCATGATAGGCATTTTAGGCGGCACGTTTAACCCCATCCATAACGGTCACCTGCACCTTGCTGAGCGTTTACAACAAACCATGGGCTTTGAGGCAATACGCTTCATGCCTGCAGCCATTCCCGCACTAAAAGACATACCAAACGTCAGCGCAGAACAACGCGCCGATATGGTAAAACTCGCGATTTTTGACTATCCAACATTTGAGATTGACACCCGCGAACTTGAGCGTGCAGGCCCTTCTTACAGCATTGATAGTCTCATTTCATTACGTAAAGAACTTGGCGATAAAGTAAGCATTTGCTGGCTAATAGGCTCGGATGCTTTTGCGAGGTTGAACACCTGGCATCGCTGGAATGAGCTCTTAGACCACTGCCATTTTGTGGTGGTCAAACGCCCGCGTTCTGAAGAGTTGAATTGGAGTTCTGAAGTTGACGCACTGATTGTCGCGCATCAAACCAACGACGTAAATGCCCTTAAAAACTCAGCTAGCGGAAAAATATTAATACAAGAAATTGCGGCTTTGGACATTTCATCTACAGAAATTCGAGAACACATCGCATCCAAAACTAATGTCAGCGATGTAATGCCGAGCAGTGTTATTAACTACATTCAACAACATCAGCTCTATCAATTGATAAATGGATACCTTTAGCCACGCACTTTGGGGATATGGATTATTCGGTCACAAGCGCCATGCTTGGATTGCCATATTATTTGGAGCGGCGCCTGATTTAATCTCATTCGGCGCATTTATGCTGTTGAACATTCTGAGTGGCACTTGGCATTTTGGGAAACCGCCGCTAGAAACACTGCCGCCATGGCTATTTACTAACTACGCTTTCGGGCATAGCGTCATCATTTGTTTTTCTGTGATTGGTTTAGTATGGTTGTGGCGCAAAGACATTGCGTTCGCCATGTTGGCTTGGCCTTTTCACATTCTGCTGGACTTCCCATTTCACGCTAAATCCTACTTCGCAACACCGCTATTTTGGCCATTCTCAGACTTTAGTATTGATGGCATCCCTTGGTCGCATTGGTATATTTGGTATCCCAATATCGCGGGTTTGATTATTTTGCTGACGTATCGATTTAGGCAAAAATATAAAGCTAAAAATCAATAAATTGAGGCTCTTCACCCCAAGCCACATCGGCAATACAAGGCGCTTTAATCATGGCTTTTAGCGTCGCGATATTTTCTTCAATTGCTGGCATATTCTGATCAATTCGATTAGCCACCCAACCCACTAAATTCAACCCAGCCGCTCTAATTGAACCAGCAGTCATTAGCGCATGATTAATACAGCCCAAGCGAACACCCACCACCAAAATAACGGGAAGATTAAGTTTTACAGCTAAATCCGCCATAGTTTCTTGGCGATTAATGGGCACACGAAAACCGCCAGCCCCTTCCACCACCACTACATCGGCTTTTGCCTGTAAGGCATCAAATGATTGTTGAATGTTATCCAGTGAAACTTTGATGGCAGCTTGTTCAGCAGCAATATGCGGCGCAATCGCTGGGGCAAACACATAAGGGTTAATCAAAGCTAAATCAGCATCAACGTTACTGGCCTTAATAAGTTCAATCACATCACTATTAAGCAAACGACCATTCACCAGCTCTGCACCAGCGGCAACTGGCTTCATGCCAACAGCTTGCAACCCCTGCTGGCAAAAATGCTTAACCAGCGTGCTAGCAATGTAGGTTTTTCCAACATCGGTATCCGTGCCGGTAATGAAATAAGCGGTCTTATTTTTTTGCATGAAAAGTCACGGGCGCAAAGCCTGCCTCTAAATCGATTTTTGTTTTAGGTCTTGCGGCAGGTTTCCACGCATGACCGTAAACTACTTCAAACGTGGCAGGCAATTTTCCGTCTTTTCTAAAGCGCTCATAGTTTTCAGTGATTTGCTTCAAAAAGCCTCGACCCTGCAAGCCTCGACTCCGGCCATCAGCGGCATTGTGTGCGCCGATAGATTTTAAATCACGCATGACGGCCATTACATCATCGTAGGTTAGCGTAATGCGTTCCACATCTAATACTGGTGCCGCAAAACCCGCACGCACTAAGGCATCGCCAATGTCATGCATATCAATAAATCGACTGACGTGCACATGCTCACCATCCACACTTGAAGCCGCACGCAACTCTTTAAGCGTATCGGGGCCTAGTGTGCTAAACGTCAGCAAACCTTCATTACGAAGCACGCGGTGCATGTCGGTGAAAGCAGCGTCTAGATCATTGCACCATTGAATGGCTAGGTTAGACCATACCATATCCAAACTCGCATCCGCCAAAGGAAGTTGTTCAATATCAGCACAAAGTAAATGCTGCCTACTAAAGCCTAAAGTTTGCTTGATGCGCTGTGTGAGAGAGCTATTGATGGACTGGGTTTTGCACAACATGCCAATGGCCAAGTCGAGCGAAACGACTTGCGCATGTGGGTATTTTTGCATCAAAGCTTGGCTGGCATGGCCTGTGCCGCAACCGGCATCTAATATGCGTGCTGGCTGCATGCTCACTAAATCCAAACGACTGAGCATTTCTTTACGCACCAGCTTTTGCATCACCGCTGCCTTATCGTAAGTATTAGCCGCACGGTCAAATGAAGCACGCACTCGTGCTTTGTCTAAATGGTAAATATCTTGCTGAGTAGGGGCTTTGCTCATGCGTGTAAAAACTCGGTCACTTTTTGGCTGAACAATTCAGGATGCGAAATAAATGGCTCATGCGCAGCGCTTGGCAAGGCCAATAACTCGGCGTTCAGCAAGGTTTTAGCTGTCCATTCGGCCGCACTTAATGAGGCTAATTTATCGTGTGCGCCATGAATCAACAAAGTCGGCATTTCCAAGCTCGGCAAATCAGCACGCAAGTCTCCTGTACGCAAAATATCCAACGCGCCAAGCAAGCCTTGCTGATTAGGCGCAGGTCTAAGGCTAAGCGCCTCACGCAACATTTTGGAGGTCGCACGCGCATTACCACTTCCCATCGCAATTAGTGCCAAAAGCTTATTCATCGTGCCTTGATAATCTTGCATCGCCCCAGCAAAAAAACTTTCAAAGACATCGCTAGGCATGCCTTGTTGCCAACCATCCCGCGCCACAAAACATGGGGTATTGCCAACCAAAATCAGTTTTTTAATTGGGGTGATTAAGGCGATTTTACTGGCAATTAATCCGCCCAAAGACCAGCCTAAAACATAGGCATTGCTAGGCATTTCCTCAGCGATTTTTTCTGCGACGGTATGCAAGCTGTAAACATCCAAATTTTCGCTATAGCCCATGCCCGGCAAATCAACCAAGTGCAACTCAAAATGCTGGCTGAGTAAATCGCGCGCTTGCATCCACATGCCGCTGTGCATTCCCCAGCCATGTATCATCACCAGCGGTTCGCCCTGCCCTATTCTTTCGATATACAAACTCATCCGAGCAAAGCCAGTTCTGCTTCATGCAAATGCTGAATCAGTAATTTCACATCATCTAAAGTATGTGCTGCAGATAGTGAAATACGAAGACGTGCAGTATTTTTTGGCACAGTCGGCGGTCGGATGGCTGGCACCAAAACACCCCGCGCTAGGAGATAGTCACTTAGTCCGAGCGCCGCTTCATTACTCCCCACCACGATGGGTTGTATCGCGGTATCCGATGGCATTAACTGCCATTTTTTAAGGCTTAAATTTTCTTTGAAATAAGCAATTAAATCCCGCAAATGCTGATGACGCGCGTCGTCTTTTTTCATCACATTAATCGCCGCGACCAAAGCCGCCGCCAAGGCTGGCGGACTCGCCGTCGTATAGATATAGGTTTTTGCGGACTGAATCAAATACTCAATAATTGTTGCATCACCAGCCACAAAAGCACCAGCAACGCCTGCCGCTTTACCCAAAGTTGCCATATAAATAATGCGCGGCGTAGCCACATCAAAATGGTTCAAAATGCCTCGACCCTGTTCACCAAGCACACCAAAACCATGAGCATCATCTAGTAACAAATAAGCATCGTATTTTTCGCAAATCGCGAGCAATTCGGGCACGGGCGCTATATCGCCATCCATGCTAAATACAGCATCAACTATCACCAACTTTCTTGATGCTGTGCTTGCCGCTAACATTTTTTCTAACTGAAATAAATCTTGATGAGCATAGCGATTTAATTCCGCCCGCGCCAAAACTGCCGCATCATTCAATGAGGCATGATTGAGCTTGTCAGCAAAAATCGCATCGTTACGTCGGAGCAAAGCCGCAACCACGCCCATATTCGCCATATATCCTGTGCTAAACAGCAAACCTGCTGGCAACCCTACGAAGCCAGCTAATGCTTGCTCTGCATCATGATGGAATTGGTGATGCCCAGTAATAAGATGCGAAGCACCGCCACCCACGCCTGCTTCTACAGCGGCTTTTTGTAGCGCCAAGATTAAGTCGGGATGATTTGCGAGGCCAAGATAATCATTGCTAGCGAATGACAGCAGGCGCTGACCATCAGCCCGCAAATGTGCGTGTTGAGGACTTTGCAACAAACGACGCTTGCGCTGTAAACCAGCACGAGCGTGTTCTGCAAGTTCAGCTTTAAGTTGTTCTATCATTCAGAAAATTTACCTGACGCTTACACACCAGGCCGAATGATTAAATCGGATGCAGACCCAATTTGGCAAACAGCTGTTTATCTGTTTCCGCTTCTGGGTTGCCTGTGGTGAGCAATTTTTCACCGTAGAAAATAGAGTTCGCACCAGCAATAAAGCACAAAGCTTGAATGCCTTCGTGCATACTTTGGCGACCAGCTGAAAGACGCACAAAGCTCTTAGGCATGGTGATGCGTGCGGCAGCAATCGTACGGATAAATTCAAACTGATCTAAGTCTTCAACGCCGTGCAATGGCGTACCTTCGACCTGCGTGAGCAAATTGATAGGCACGCTTTCTGGTGGACGCTCCATGTTAGCAAGTTGCGCAATGAGTCCAGCACGCTGGTTGCGACTTTCGCCCATACCGATAATGCCACCACAACAAACGTTAATATCAGCTTCGCGCACGCTATCAAGCGTATCCAAACGGTCTTGATAAGTACGTGTGGTAATTACATCGCCATAAAACTCTGGCGCAGTATCTAAGTTGTGGTTGTAGTAATCAAGGCCAGCATCTTTAAGTTGCGCGGCTTGGCCTTCTTTTAGCATCCCCAAAGTTGCACAGGTTTGTAGGCCCATGGCTTTCACTTCTGAAATCATTTTAAGCACAGGCTCTAAATCTTTTTGCTTAGGGCTGCGCCATGCAGCACCCATACAGAAGCGGCTGGCACCGCTTTCTTTAGCAGCACGCGCGGCCGCTAGCACTTCATCGATAGGCATGAGCGGCTCATTTTCTACATCCGTGTGATAGCGCGCAGCTTGTGGGCAGTAACCGCAATCCTCTGAACATCCGCCTGTTTTAATCGAAAGCAAAGTGCTTACTTGGACAGCATTAGGATCAAAGTTTTCACGGTGAACGTTTTGCGCACGATGAATTAAATCACTAAATGGCAGTTCAAATAACTCGACAATTTGTGCCACACTCCAGCGTTTCTCACTTTCAACTGGCGCCAAATTGCGCTTAATACTAGACGCATCGACCATGCTCACATTTGAATCCATATTTAACTCGCTCATGCTTCAATCTCCATCTTCATGTCTTGCCAATCTTCTCTTGAAGCACGCAACATATCCCGAACACCCAAAGGCACCACCAGCAAAACGCTGATGCCCCACACTAAAAACAAGACGTTTAATACGCCTATCTTTTCACCTATCATAAAACCAAAGAACGCCATCACCACCAGCAAAGCAAAAGTCGAATAGAATCGATAACCTGATTGTGTAATATATTCACAAACTTTAGGATTGGGATGGTTCGCCGCCGCCGCATACATAAAAATAGAGGCTGCGACCCAAATAAACAAAGGAATCGCTAGAGGCAACAACAACACTGCCAAGCAAGAGAAAAAAGTGAAGCCTTGCGCAGCGCGCATTTGCTCTTTTGCAGTAATAATGTGATGTGTTTCTGTCGCTAACTTCATCAATGACACGCTTTTACCCAATAAGAATAAGGGCAATTATACATTGTTAAGCAGAAAGCCAACAATTTAATGACAAATGGTTAAAATTTAATCATATGTTAAATCCAGCTTATTCCCAGCAACCTGCTTACTCTGCTCAGCCAGCAATAGCGGGCTCATGTAGAATACTGGCTTATCGCTAGAACACTCGCAAAATAAATGTTTAATATCGTCTTATTTGAACCAGAAATCCCGCCCAATACTGGCAACATCATCCGCCTGTGTGCCAATACTGGCGCACAATTGCACTTGGTTAAACCCCTTGGATTTTCATTAGAAGACAAGCAGCTCAAGCGTGCTGGTTTGGATTATCACGAATACGCCAACTTACAAATCCATGAGAATTGGCAAGTCTGCAAAACATCTTTAGTTGGCAAGCGCATGTTTGCCATTACCACTAAAGGCAGCACTTCACACGGCAATATCAAATTTGAGAAAGATGATGTGTTTGTGTTTGGCCCAGAAACGCGGGGCCTACCAGAAGAAATACGAAATGAATTTAGCGCAGAGCATCGAGTCAGATTGCCGATGTTGCCACAAAGTAGAAGCTTAAATTTATCTAACTCAGCAGCAGTGTTGCTTTATGAAGCCTGGAGACAGATAGGGTTTGAGGGCGGAATTTAAATGCGGGCGTTTAATTAAAAGGATTCTTGCTTTTGCTCACGACCGAGCAAATCCATCACCGCATCGCGCGGAGATTTACCATGAGAAAGCACTTGATCAACCTCATGCGTAATCGGCATATCCACATCTAAATCTTGCGCGCGCTTCACCACTTCACGTGCGGTATAAACACCTTCAGCTACATGACCTAAAGTCGCTAAAATTTCCACCAAAGCCTTTCCACTGGCTAATTGCAAGCCCACTTCACGGTTACGTGAATATTGTCCGGTACAAGTCAGAATCAAATCGCCAGCGCCAGCCAACCCCATAAAGGTGTCTTTGTGCGCGCCCATTGCCATACCAAAACGCGTCATTTCAGCTAGCCCACGCGTAATCATTGCCGCACGAGCATTATTACCAAACTGCATACCATCTGAAATACCAGCAGCAATCGCCATCACATTTTTAAGCGCACCACCAACGGCAACACCAGCCACATCAGTGCTGGTATAAACACGTAGGGAACCTCCATGAAGCGCGGCGCCTGCTTGTTTTGCAAAGTCGGCATCATTAACTGCCAAAGAAACTGCTGTAGGTAAACCGCGCACTAATTCAGCAGCAAAGCTAGGGCCAGAAAGCGCACCCCAAGCTTGATGTGGACCAAGCTCTTCAAGCGCAACTTCGTGTGGTAATTTTGCTGTGACTGGCTCCAAGCCTTTATTTGCCCAAATCAAAGGCACTTTAACGCCAAGCGCTTTAATGGATTGCAACATGGCACGGAAGCCGCAAGTAGGCACAACAGAAACGATGAAATCGACGCCATCCAGAGCCAAACCTAAATCTGACTCCACTTTTAGGTTATCGTTGAATTTGAAATCACCAAGATACATAGGGTTGGCACGCACTTTACGCATGCCATCAACATGGGCGGCCTTGCGCGCCCACAAGCAAACCTGGTGTTGCTGGCTGATGTGCATCGCCAACGCCGTTCCCCAAGCACCTGCTCCTAATACGGCTATTTTCATTGCATACCCTTACAAGCCCCAAACAGCTGAGGCTTGAACAAAGCCTACTAAACCATCACGATGTTTTACTTTGACCCAGCCATTTTTAGCAGGCTCAAGCAAATCCACCACCACATCTTTTTCTACTCGCGCCACGAGTGCGCTAGTAGCTTCAGGTGTTTGTTTGATTTCTACAGAAGAAACCATCAACAAAGTTCGCTTAGTACTGAGTTGCTTAGCATCTATCCAACTTAATCCGCCTTGCTGATCTCGCACTTTTACCCATTCAGCAAGATTGACAATGACTTCAACAGGATAACCTTGACCAAGCACATAAAGCTTTTTGCTTTGTGCCGAAGGCGAATCGTAAACAACCGCTTTAGGCACATTCACTGCACGAAATTCAGCCGCTGCCAAATTTGGCAACATCATAAATAGTGCAGCAGTCAGTAAAGACTTAGTGTGTTGTTTTTGATGCGTCATCTTGCGCTTGTTGTTGCTTTTGTTGCGCG
This sequence comes from uncultured Methylophilaceae bacterium, assembly GCA_903899965.1. Classification (GTDB taxonomy): domain Bacteria; phylum Pseudomonadota; class Gammaproteobacteria; order Burkholderiales; family Methylophilaceae; genus Methylopumilus_A. The sequence continues at coordinate 23,361 of CAIULB010000016.1, forward strand.
TATAACGCTTCAAAATTAATTGGACTAAGCACAACAGGCGGGAAGCCAGCGCGTACTGAAGCATCAGAAACCACTTCACGAGCGTATGGGAACAAGATATTTGGGCATGTGATGCTGAAAATAATTTCTAGATTTTCTTCTGGCACATTGCGCACTTGGAAAATACCAGCCTGAGCAACTTCAATTAAGAACGCTGTTTTGTCGGCAATTTTTGAAGTCACAGTAATGGTTAACACCACTTCATAAATGCTATCTTCAAGCTTACTTGCAGCATTGCTGATTTCGATACCGATTTGTGGCGCATCGCGCTCTGTAAAGATTTGTGGCGCATTAGGCAATTCTAATGATAAGTCTTTTACATATAGTTTCTCAATGCCAAAACCCGGCGCTTGATTTTGTTCTAGCGCTTGATTTTCTATTGTTTGTTCTGCAGCTGTGTCTTTAGTTGCCATGATATTCCTAAATATTTTCAAAAAATTGCGTGAATAATTGCTAAACGATAACGAACAAAGCCGATATTTTAACCGATGCTTATACTAATTGCTTGTGTTGCTTGATTTTTTAGTCAGCCAATAATGGATCAAGCCCACCAGCCAAATCCAGCGCCCGCAAATCATCAAAGCCGCCAATATGCTGATCACCAATATAAATCTGAGGGACAGTGCGGCGCCCAGTTTTTTCCATCATGGCGATTTTTAATTCTGGCACAGTATCCACCTGAATTTTTTCAATCTCTGTCACACCTTTGCTATGCAGCAAGCGTTCTGCATTTGTGCAATATGGGCAATACGCACTGGTGTACATCAAAACTTTAGCCATGAAATGCCTTTTAGACGATTAAGCGCTTTGCGCAATGTTTTACTAAGAGTGTGAATTGTACATAAATAGGGCCTAGAAAAAGAAATTCCGCAAGAGAAATTCGGCAAATAATGCAGATTTATTAAGCAAAAATCACTAAAATAGAGTTATTACTTGAATACTCGTTGGGAAACCGCCACGCATGAAGATTACGCCCGTCGTATTGTTGATTTTAGATGGCTTTGGATATCGCGAAGACATCACGGATAACGCCATTGCCCAAGCAAAGAAGCCCAACTGGGACAAACTCTGGCAACAATATCCACACACATTAATTAATGCCTCAGAAAGCTTTGTGGGCTTACCTGCTGGACAAATGGGCAACTCAGAAGTTGGTCATTTAAATATCGGCGCTGGCCGCATTGTTTTTCAAGAGTTTGAACGCATCAATAACGCAATCGCGACGGGTGAGTTTAATCACAATACTGTTTTGCTAGAAGCTGTGAATCAGGCTAAAAGTGCCGATAAAGCATTGCATATTTTTGGCCTCATTTCTGATGGCGGCGTGCACAGCCACCAAGATCATATCTACGCCATGATTAACATGGCTGCAAAACAAGGCTTAAGCAAAATTTACGTGCATGCATTTTTAGATGGTCGCGATACACCACCAATTAGCGCTAAGCCTTACTTACAAGCATTAGAAGATCAAATCCAAAAAATCGGCGTAGGTAAAGTTGCCTCCATTTGTGGCCGCTATTACGCGATGGATAGAGATAAACGTTGGGAGCGTGTTGAGCCAGCTTACACCTTACTCACAGAAGGCCAAGGCGAGTTCACAGCAGGCTCTGCATTAGAAGGTTTAGAGGCGGCCTACGCGCGCGGTGAAAATGACGAGTTTGTAAAAGCCACAGCGATTACTAAGCCAGGCGCAGCGCCTGTTTTTGTTGATGATGGCGATGTGATTGTGTTTATGAACTTTCGTTCAGACCGCGCACGTCAAATGACAACATGCTTCTTGGACGCAGGTTTTGAAGGATTTAAGCGCAACAAGCTACCCAAGCTCGGCGGCTATTACACGCTTACCATGTACGACAAAAATAAAGTGAATGCGAAAGCTGTATTCCCGCCTAACGATATTCACAACACTTTCGGCGAGTACATTGCCAACCAAGACCTCAAACAACTTCGCATCGCGGAGACTGAAAAATATCCGCACGTGACATTCTTCTTTAACGGGGGCGAAGAAAAAGTATTCGAAGGCGAAAGTCGTATTCTTGTGCCGTCACCTAAAGTCGCCACTTACGACTTACAACCTGAGATGAGCGCATTTGAGCTAACAGATAAATTAGAAGCCGCCATTTTAAGCCAAGAATATGCGGCTATTATTTGCAACTATGCAAACTGCGACATGGTCGGTCACACAGGCATTATGGCTGCCGCAATTAAGGCTGTTGAAACACTAGATACTTGCATCGGCCGCTTGGTTAAAGCCGCACAAAATGTTGGTGCAGAAATTATTATTACCGCAGACCACGGCAATGTGGAAATGATGCAAGACGTCGAGAATAATCAACCGCACACACAACACACTACTAACCTTGTGCCACTACTCTATATTGGCCGCAATGCTGACATGGCGAAAACTGGTTCGCTTTCAGACATTGCACCTAGCTTGCTACAAATGATGGGTTTGCCGCAACCTGCTGAAATGACAGGCCACTCTCTAGTGAGCATTAAATAACTATGTTGAAAGCCCTGAAGCGCTCTGCGCTTGCATTCGGAATGCTTGCACTTACACTCAACTCGCCCTTTGCTTTAGCAGTAAATAAATCCGATAAAGCAAAAGAAAAAGTAGAAAAGCCAAAAGAGAAGCTCAATAATATTCACGAGCGCATAGAGTCGCTGACTAAAGAATTAGGCAAAACTAAAGAAGCGCATGCGGACGCTGCGGACGCACTAAAAGAGAGCGAAAAAGCCATTAGCGAAACCAACCGTAAGCTGTTCGATTTGCAACAAGCGCAAAAGAAACATAGCGAATCATTACAGGCCTTACAAACTCAAAAATTTGGTCTTGAGAACACGATAGACGGTCAAAAAAATCAGCTCAGCAAACAAATCTATCAGCAATATTTACATGGTCAACAAAACTACTTGCAACTCATTTTAGAAGAGCAAGACCCAAGTGCAATTTCACGCCAACTCCAATACTTCTCTTATATTTCACGCGCTCGTCAGACCCTCATTAACGACATGCAGTCTAATTTGGGTCGCGTAACCAAGCTCAATGAAGAAACCGAAAATGCACTAAAAGAAGTAGTGAGCCTAAAGGGCAAGCAAGAAGCCGAACGTAAGAATCTTGAATCGCAAAAGCAAGCCCACAGCAAAGTGGTAGAAAAACTATCGTCGCAAATTAGCGCGCAACGCAACGAAATTGAAAAGCTAAAACGCGATGAAAAAAGCCTATCTCAACTGGTTGAACGTTTAGCGAAAGCACCACAACCCAAGCCGCAAAAGCCTACCCAAGCCAACGTGCCCAGCAAAGACCCAAACAACAAGCCAGAGAATGAAACATCGCCGCAGCGTCCATTGGCGACTAATGAATCGCTACCTAGCAACGCTTTTGATGGCGGAAATTTTGAATCGCTCAGAGGTAAACTCAACTTGCCTGTTCGCGGCGAAATCACCAATAAATTTGGTGCTGGTCGTCAAGATACAGGGCTAACCTGGAAGGGCTTATTTATCAAATCCAACGAAGGCAACGAGGTGAAATCGGTCGCAAATGGTCGCGTGGTATTTGCAGACTGGATGCGCGGCTTTGGCAATTTAATTATCGTTGACCACGGGGGGGGCTATATGAGCTTGTATGGCAACAACCAAGCCTTGCTTCGCAAAATGGGAGATACGGTAAAAGGTGGAGATACGATAGCCAGTGTGGGCAATAGCGGCGGCAATGATACTTCTGGCTTATATTACGAGCTCCGCAGTCGCAGCAAGCCATTTGATCCAATGAGCTGGAGCGTATTACGCTAAGCGTTATTTAATCAACTACGCTAAAGTATTGCAAATATCGCGCACCAAGCCTGGTCCACGATAAATTAAGCCGCTGTATACTTGCACCAAGCTTGCGCCAGCAGCGATTTTTTCAGCGGCATCCGCACCACTCAAAATGCCACCAACCCCAACAATCGGTAATTCACCCGCAAGCTGTTTTGAAAGCTGTGAAATCACTAATGTAGATTTTTCACGCACTGGTGCACCAGACAACCCACCCGTTTCATTAGCATTAGGCAAGCCTTCAACGACATCCCTCGCCAAAGTGGTGTTAGTCGCAATGACACCATCAATCTGATGCGCTTTGAGCAAATCAGCAATTTCTATAATTTGTGCCTCATCTAAATCTGGCGCGATTTTTAAAGCAATCGGCACATATTTTCCATGCTGGTCTGCTAATACCTTCTGCTCAGCCTTTAAAGTTGCAAGCAAGGCATCCAAAGCGTCTTTTTCTTGTAACTGTCGTAAATTTTTAGTGTTAGGTGAAGAAATATTCACCGTGATATAACTGGCATGCGCGTAGACTTTGCGCATGCAAATCAGGTAATCATCCACAGCACGCTCGTTCGGCGTATCAAAGTTTTTGCCGATATTGATGCCCAAAATGCCGCGATATTTAGCAGCTTGAACGTTTTGAATCATGTGATCAACACCCAGATTATTAAAGCCAAAACGGTTGATAATCCCTTCCGCTTCTTGAACTCTAAATAATCTTGGTTTAGGGTTGCCAGGCTGAGCGCGCGGCGTAATGGTACCTATCTCAAGAAAACCAAAACCCAATGCCGCCAGGCCATCAATCACTGCACCATTTTTATCTAGGCCAGCAGCTAGGCCAACAGGGTTAGGAAAGCTAAGCCCCATCACCTGTTTAGTCTGACATTGAACTGGTTTGGAAAGCAATGCCAGCAAGCCAGATTTTTCAGCAAGTTTGAGACTTCTTAAGGTTAAGTCATGGGCATTTTCAGCATCGAGCTGAAATAAAAACGGTTTTGCGAGTGCGTATAGATTTGCCATATCAAGACTTAAGCACTTCTCCAAGTGGTACCTTGCGGACTATCTTCCAAGACAATCCCTTCCGCCAATAATTCTTGGCGAATACGATCAGCCTCAGCAAAGTTTTTAGCTTTTTTGGCTTCAGTGCGAGCTGTAATTTGCGCTTCTATCGCTGAGGCACCTAAGCCATCTGCTGAACCACCTTGCATAAACTCTTCAGGGCTGCGCTCAAGCAGACCAAGAATGTTTGCCAAACCTTTAAGCTGGGCGGCAACAGCAAGGTCGCCTGTTTTATTAAAGTTGTTCGCTAGATCAAACAATACAGCTATGGCCTCTGGCGTGTTGAAGTCATCATCCATGGCCACTTTGAAAGCTTGGTATGAATCTGCATTTTCATCGACTTTAGCCACCACATTAACACCACGCAATGCGGTATAAAGACGCGTTAATGCTTGCTTGGCATCATCTAAATGCTTGTCTGAATAATTGAGCGGGCTGCGATAATGCGCACGCAAAATAAAGAAACGCACAACTTCAGCATCGTACTTTTTAAGCACATCACGAATGGTAAAAAAATTGCCCAAAGACTTGGACATCTTTTCATCATCAACCCTTACAAAGCCGTTATGAATCCAATAATTGACGAAGGTGCAATCGTTGGCCGCTTCGGATTGGGCAATTTCATTTTCATGATGCGGAAATTGCAAGTCCTGTCCGCCGCCATGAATGTCAAAATGTTTACCTAGATGGCAAGCGCCCATCACTGAACACTCGATATGCCAGCCTGGACGGCCCTTCCCCCAAGGGGAATCCCAGCTTGGTTCGTTAGGTTTAACAGACTTCCACAGCACAAAATCCATAGGATCACGCTTGAAAGTATCCACTTCAACACGTTCACCAGCACGCAAATCCTCTAAAGACTTGCCAGAAAGTTTGCCGTAGGTAGCAAAACTGTTGACGGAATAAAACACATCGCCATTTTTTGCATGGTAAGCGTGACCCTTGGCAATCAAAGCAGAAATCATAGCGATCATACCACCCACATGCGCTGTAGCACGAGGTTCGATATCAGGACGCAACACACCAAGCAAAGCAGAATCTTCATCCATCGCATCAATAAAGCGCTGGGTTAGTACACTAATATCCTCGCCATTCTCATTCGCACGCTTAATAATTTTGTCGTCAATATCAGTAATATTGCGAACGTAAGTCACATCAAGCCCAGCGGCTCTTAACCAGCGACTGACCATGTCAAACACCACCATTACACGGGCGTGACCCAAATGACAAAAATCGTAAACCGTCATTCCACAGACGTACATACTGACTTTGCCAGCCACCATCGGGACAAAAGTTTGTTTTTCGCGAGCTAGTGTATTGTAGATTTTGAGCATTTGATTTGATTAAAACTGAGTGCTTTTTATGGCTTTAAAAATAAGCCCTAAAGATATATCGCTTAAATGACTAAATAAATATGGTTTATTGTGTTGCGCTAGTAGAGCAAAGACGGGGTTTTTGATAGAATCAAGCACCTCATCAAACTGCGAAAAAGTATATCACAATGGTTATATCGCGCGCTTTATCAATTAGTCTGCTTTTATCGCTAACGCTAAGTCTCTCATGCTTAAGCTATGCTGACGATCTCAAAGACATTGCCCAACAAGCAAGCCAAGGCCAACAATCTGGCGCAATGGAGCGCATTAACAACCATATCAACGCCAACCCAAATGATGTTCAAGCGCTATTTATGCGCGGCGTGATGCTTGCAGAACAAGGCAAAAAAGACGATGCAATCAAAGCGTTTAGCGACATCACACAAAGATTCCCTGCCTTACCCGAGCCATACAATAATCTAGCCGTACTTTATGCGGACCAAGGTCAGTTCGATAAAGCAAAACAAGCACTAGAAAACGCAATTAAAACTCATCCAAGTTACGCAACCGCTCACGAAAATCTTGGTGATATTTATTCAAAAATGGCCTCAGAGGCCTACGGGAAAGCGCTTCAGCTAGACACGGGTAATGCACGCGCGCAAAACAAACTGCTTTTGATTAAAGATTTACTTAGCGCAAGCGGCAAAACAGGCTTAGCTGTCAGCGCAAAACCAGCACATATCAACACAACAACATTGCCGGTGACACCTGATTCAGCTTACGGCAATAAAGTATCTACGCAAACTGTAGAACCTAGTAAGCATGAAGATGCTGCAAGCAACGACCAGCAAAGCGTAGTAAATGCTGTGAATAAATGGGCGAATGCATGGTCTAGTAAAAACGTTGAGGCTTACTTGGATGCTTATGATGCGTCATTCAAAACTCCTGACGGTGAAAGTCGCAAAGCCTGGGAAGCAACTCGCCGTGAACGCATCAACAAACCCGGAAAAATTGAGGTTTCTGTCTCAAATATCAACGTTAATTTGGACGATAGTACGCATGCCAAAGCAAGCTTCAAACAAAGCTATCGCTCAGCCAACTTGTCGCAAAAGACTTCAAAAACTTTGGTGTTCGTTCTGACCAATGGCAAATGGCAAATCGAGCAAGAGAAAGCCAACCATTAATTTTAGGTCGATTGCTAGCATCGTGAATCTCTTTAGTCTTCATCCTAAGTTGAAATTTAAGGTATACACGGCCGTTACCCTTATAGCGGTAGCCGTCTTGCCTTGGAACGCGACGGCATTAAATCGCCCAGAAGTAAATCTACTGCCCAAGGCCAGCGTTCTCGCCTCAACAAAAACTGAAGATCTCATCGTTAAGAGCTTAATGCAAATCTCTTCTGGTCAGATTGATTCTGCATTGGCGACTTTGGATCAAGTGATTGCTGCGACGCCTAATTTCAAACTTGCACATTTAGTAAAAGGTGATTTATTAATGGCGCGCGGCTTACAGTTTCAAGGCTTTGGCAGCCCCAACCCAAGTTCGGAAGATGTAGCTGGCTACCGTGATGAAGCGCGCAAAAGAATTGAGCGTTACCTAGATAAAGATTCTAACAATCTTATTCCTGAGCCGATTTGGCAACTCGACCGTTCACAGCCCTATATTTTTGTAGTCGACGCAGATAAATCACGCTTATTTGTGTATCGCAACGAAAATGGCACGCCTCAATATAATGCGGACTTTTACGTCACTATTGGTAAAAATGGTAGCGAAAAGAAATATGCTGGCGACAAAAGAACCCCACTCGGGGTTTACTTCACATCCACTAAGCTCACACAAAAGTTAGCGGATATGTACGGAGACGCCGCCTATCCATTGAGCTATCCCAATGAATGGGATAGAAGGGAAGGTAAAACTGGCAGTGGTATTTGGCTTCATGGCACCCCACATGACACCTTCAGTCGCGCTCCGCAATCGAGTGATGGTTGCGTAGTACTTTCCAACCAAGACCTGAACACTCTGACGCCAATATTGCAACAAGGAAATGTGCCTGTCATTGTGAGCAAAGGCATGGAATGGCTTAAGCCAAACCAAACACCCAAGGATAAACAGGCCTTGTTAGAAAGGGTTGAAACATGGCGAAGAGATTGGGAATCGCAAGAAACTGAGGTCTATTTAAATCATTACGCCAAGTCATTTTCTAACGGCAGTTTAGATCTCAACCACTGGGCAGAAGAAAAACGTCGAATTCAAGCCAGCAAACCCAAAGTGGATATTAAATTATCGAACTTAAGCATACTTCGCTATCCAAATAGCGAATTGCCAATGGCCGTGGTGACATTTGACCAAGACTTCCACAGCAACGTACTTGATAGCCAAATGCGCAAACGACAATATTGGATTTTTGAAAACCAGCAATGGAAAATTATTTATGAGGGTGCGGCCTAAAGCCCTCTTTTTTAAAACTTTTGACTTAAATTAATAAGGAAATAACGTGGTTAAATTACAAACAAACTTTGGTGAAATTACAATTGATTTAGATGCAGAAAAAGCACCGATTACGGTTGCTAACTTTTTGTCTTATGTTGAAAGCGGCTTTTACGCTAACACTATTTTCCATCGCGTGATTGATGGCTTCATGATTCAAGGTGGTGGCTTCACCCCTGAAATGTCACAAAAAAACACCAACCCGACCATTAAAAATGAAGCCAACAATGGCTTGAAAAACAAAGCTTACACAATCGCAATGGCAAGAACACCAGCCCCTGATTCAGCAAGCAGCCAATTCTTTATCAACATAGCTGATAATGACTTTTTAAACTTTACCTCACCAACCTCACAAGGCTGGGGCTACTGTGTATTTGGCAAAGTGGTTGCTGGTACTGAAGTGATTGATAAAATCGCAAAAGTAAAAACAGGTAGCAAAAATGGTCATCAGGACGTGCCTGTTGAAAGCGTGATTATTCAAAGCGCTGAAGTTTGCTAAGCTAAAGCTTAGCTAATCAACCCTTCACATTTCATCAAAGCATTGAAATGAACAACATCGGAAATGAGTCAGGCTACAGCTTATTCATTTCCGATTTGCATTTGTGCGCCTCGCGGCCAGCCATCACCCAAGCCTTTATCCAATTCTTACGAAACACCGCAAGCCAAGCGGAACAGCTCTATATTCTGGGCGACTTATTTGAATACTGGGCTGGCGACGATGACTTAGCAAATGCAGACCAGGCAGATATCATTCAAGCGATCAAAACTCTTGGTGATGCTGGCACCCAAGTATTTTTTATGCACGGCAATCGAGACTTTCTTATCAGCGAGCAATTTGCAAAAGCCACTAAAATTCAATTATTGCCAGACCCAACCGAAATAAAGCTATACGGTAAACGGATATTAATTAGCCATGGCGACGAGCTCTGCACAGATGACACCTGTTACCAAGCATTTAGAGCGCAAGTGCGTTCCCCCACTTGGCAGGCCGAGTTTTTGTCACACCCACTCACGGCCAGAAAAGCACAAATCGAAGCATTGCGCCTACAAAGTGAGCAAGAGAAGTCTCATAAATCGCTAGCCATTATGGATGTGAATAGTGATGCAGTGAGCGCCTTACTGCGCCAACATCAATATCCAGAATTATTCATTCACGGACACACCCACAGACCCAACACGCACATCATTGAGATTGATGGGCATCAATGCCAGCGCGTCGTGCTTGGCGATTGGTACGAACAAGGTTCGTGCTTGCGCTTAGACGAAAATGGCTTTTCTAGCCAAGAAATAAAAATTTAATCGAATGAATACAATAAAAAGCCAAGCAATGCTTGGCTTTTTTAATTTCACGGACAAGAAATTATCGACTTACTTCAGATGGTCTTGCTTCTGCCGCCAACTTATCCAATACGCCATTCACATACTTATGGCCATCGGTTCCGCCATAAAGCTTAGCAAGCTCCACGCCCTCATTGATTGCCACACGGTAAGGGATGCTGACATCAAAAATCAACTCGTAAGCTGATATCAATAAAATCGCATGCTCAATTGGGCTAAGCTCTTCGATAGGTCGGTCTAGAAACTTAGTAATACGTGTATCCAACTCCGGGATCTGGTCGTACACACCTTCTAATAGGTTTCTAAAATAAGCTTCATCTGCGCGAGCAAAATCGGGCTCATCGGCCATTTCACGCAAAATCAAGCGCAATTCTTTGGGGCTTAATAAATATTGATACAAGCCTTTTAATGCAAGCTCACGAGATTTACGGCGATTGCCTGCTGGCTTGGCTGATTTAGCAGCATTTTGTTTTGGATTGTCGCTCATATCGCCTTAATTATATTGCTCTAAGTAAATTAACCATTTCAATTGCCACTTCGGCAGCTTCCGCGCCTTTAACATCAATGCGCGCAAGTGCTTGCTCGTCGTTTTCTGTTGTTAAAATTGCATTAGCCACTGGCACGCCATATTGCAATTGCACTTCAGAAACGCCGCGTGCTGATTCGTTAGACACCACTTCAAAATGGTAAGTCTCGCCGCGAATAATCGCGCCAAGTGCAATCAAGGCATCAAATTTTTCGCTATTTGCCATTTCTTGCAAAACCACTGGCGTTTCAAGCGCGCCTGGCACAGTTGCCAAAGTAATATCGTCAGCCGAAACACCCAAAGTCAACAATTTAGCTTCACAGGCTTTTAATAAACCTTGGCCAACTTCACTATTAAAACGAGAAAGCACAATGCCGATTTTAAGGCCTGAGCCATCTAAATTTTTTGCGATGATATTCAACCACTACCCCTTTTTGCTTTAATACTTTCAATAATGCGTAATGATACCACTAAGCGTCACACTCGCTAAAAACGCGTCATTGTTGATAAGCAAAATAAGCGTCAAGATTGTCATTAAAATGTCACAATAAATTCATATAGTGTCAGCAGTTGTGATAAAACATCATATAAATGAGAGACTAAATTATGGCTGCGAATATTTTAATCGTTGAAGACGAACCCGCAATTCAAGAGCTACTTGCACTTAACTTAACGCAAGCAGGCCATAATCCAATTCGAGCCCTCTCAGTTGAGCAAGCACAATTACTCATGCGAGATGCTTTGCCAGATTTAATCATTCTCGATTGGATGTTGCCAGGCATGAGCGGCATTGAATTTGCCCGAAAGCTCAAATCGGACGAACTCTCAAAGACCATTCCTATCATTATGCTCACCGCACGCGGTGAAGAAGTCGACAAAATCCGTGGCCTAGAAGTTGGCGCTGATGATTACGTGACAAAACCTTTTAGCCCACGTGAGCTCAATGCGCGTATTAAGGCTGTGCTTCGTCGACGTTCACCTCAAATGACAGACGACCCAATTGAGTCACATGGCTTACGTTTAGACCCAACCACGCACCGCGTGACTGGCAATAAAAAAACAATCGAGCTAGGCCCAACAGAGTTCAAATTATTGCACTACTTAATGTCTAACCCAGAGCGCGTCCATTCTCGCAGCCAAGTTTTAGACCGCGTTTGGGGGGACCGCGTATTTGTTGAAGACCGCACCGTGGATGTCCATATCCGCCGTTTACGCCTTGCGCTTGAACAAACTGGCCATGAAGATTTAATTCAAACTGTACGTGGAGTTGGCTACCGTTTTTCAGCGCAATAGCTCATAATACGCGGGCCTTCTTTTTGATTGATTGAATAGCCTTGCAAAGTATCCGCTGGAAAGCATTTTGGCTGATTCTCAGCCTCAGTTTCATCTGCCTCATTGTATGGGCAGTGAATGGCGCTGAGACCGCGCTCATTGCTTTCTCCGCCGGCATCACGCTCTACCTTTTCCATCATTTATTTTGGCTAGATAAACTTCTCGCTTGGTACAAAAAACCTGACCTCAACTCCATGCCGCTTGGCAATGGTGCGTGGGAAGATGTATTTGCCACCATATATCATGAACAGCGGCGTCACAACCGAAGCAAGATTCAACTCAGCTCAGCATTAGACCGTTTTAGACATGCCGCCAGCGCGCTCCCTGATGGCGTAGTGCTATTGGACGACGACAATAAAATTGAATGGTGCAACAAACCAGCCGAGCATCAATTAGGGCTTTCACTCAAGCAAGACCTTAACCAACCAATTGTCTACTTACTTCGCAATACAGAATTTATCCAATATCTAAAACATCATGTGGATATTGAACCAATTAAACTGAAATCTTGGATTGAATCTGACGTTACCTTAGAAATCCAACTCGTTGCCTTTGGGAGCAATCAAAAGCTACTTGTTAGTCGAGATATTAGCCAAGTAGAAAAACTAGAGCACATGCGCCGAGACTTTATTGCCAACGTTTCGCACGAGCTCCGAACCCCGCTCACAGTGGTTGGTGGATTTTTAGAAACACTGAGCGATATGGATGGCGCCGTTCCAGATAGCCTGAAAAGTTACTTTGGCATGATGGAAGACCAAACCAGCCGCATGCGTTTGTTGATTGAAGATCTGCTCGCATTGTCACAATTAGAGAGTGGTGCAACATCGCCAGATGAAGCCGAGCTTGATGTCCCAGCACTTCTTAACACTATCTTGAATGAATCTAAAAGCCTCAGCAATGGCCGTCATACCATCACGCTAGAAGCTGACCAGACTCTTGCATTGCTTGGCTCGAATCAAGAACTACACAGTGCTTTTGGTAACTTAGTGAGCAACGCCATTCGCTACACGCCAGATGGCGGAAGCATCGCCATGAAATGGGAAGAGATTAATCAACAAGCTGTATTTAGCGTTACGGATACAGGCTTAGGCATTGAGCAGCAACATATTGATAGACTAACTGAGCGCTTCTACCGTGTTGACCGAAGTCGTAGCCGAGAAACGGGTGGGACAGGCTTAGGTCTGTCTATCGTTAAACACATCCTTAGCCGCCACCAAGGCCGCTTAGAAATCACCAGCGAATTTGGCAAAGGCAGTACATTTAAAGCTGTGTTCCCAAAATCTAGAATCGTGAATAAACAAACAGCGCTTTTTCAATAAGCGGTTTATTAGGCAATAAAAAAGCGCGGAATCTTTAATGAGTCGCGCTTTTTTATTTGATGCTAAAACTTCTTACAACAAGACTTTTTCAATCCCGCCGTTATTTGCTTTTTCAACATAGTCTTGCATCCAGTTTTCACCGAGCAAGTGCTTCGCCATTTCTACGACGATGTAGTCAGATGTAACACCTGTATCTTCACCGTAGCGTGACAAGCCTTGCAAGCAACTTGGGCAAGAAGTCAAAATCTTCACATCTTGCTCTGGCGCACCTGGTGTTAAACCAAGCTTAACCATGCCTTTTTCTAACTCTTCTTGCTTACGCATTTTTACTTGCGTTGCAATATCAGGACGACTGACCGCAAACGTGCCAGACTCACCGCAACAACGCTCATTCAAGGTCACATCTTGGCCCATCAATGCGTTTGTCACTTTAAGTGGTGCATAAGTCTTCATCGGGCTATGACAAGGGTCGTGATACATATAACGTGTACCAGAGACACCTTCAAGCTTCATGCCTTTTTCCATGAGATATTCGTGAATATCTAACAAGCGACAGCCTGGAAAAATCTTCTCAAACTCATATTTCTGAAGCTGATCCATACAAGTACCACATGACACAATCACGGTCTTGATATCAAGATAATTGAGGGTATTGGCGATACGGTGGAACTGTACGCGGTTTTCAGCGGTAATTTGCTGACCTTTATCATGATTACCACTCGCCGTTTGCGGATAACCGCAGCACAAGTAACCTGGAGGCAATACAGTCGTTGCACCAACTTCATACAGCATGGCTTGTGTTGCCAAGCCTACTGTTGAGAATAAACGCTCTGAACCACAGCCCGGGAAGTAGAAGACTGCATCGCCCTCTTCACCCATTTTTTTAGGGTCACGAATCACGGGCACCATCTTGTCATCTTCAATGCCTAGCAAGGCACGGGAAGTCTTCGTTGGCATGGCTTTTGGCATTGGACGATTTAAGAAATGTACCACTTGCGCTTTGATTTCAGGCTTACCTAAGGTTGATGGCGGACGTTTCTTAAAGCCTTTTAACAGGCCCAGCTTATTCAATACAGTATGACCAAGTCGCTGCGCTTTATATCCAACACCAACCATCAAAGTGCGCATCAATTTAATCGTTGCGGGGTCTTTGATATTGAGGAAAGTCATGGCTAGCGAAGTGCCAGGATTGAAATGCTTCTTACCTTGCTCACGCAAGAAATTACGCATCGCAATCGAAACATCGCCGAAGTCTATATCCACAGGGCACGGGTTATAACACTTATGACAAACCGTACAATGGTCAGCCACATCGTTAAACTCATCAAAATGTTTGAGTGAAATGCCACGGCGGGTTTGCTCTTCGTAAAGGAAGGCTTCAATCAGCAATGAAGTACCAAGAATCTTGTTTCGTGGACTATAAAGCAAGTTAGCGCGTGGCACATGCGTTGTACACACTGGCTTACATTTACCGCAACGCAAACAATCGCTAATTGAATCGGCAATGTCGCCAATCGCAGACTGCTCCATAATGATGGACTCTTGCTCAAGCAAACCAAAGCTAGGTGTATAGGCTCTCTCCAAGCCGGAACCCGCCATCAATTTACCTTTGTTGAATCGACCTTCAGGATCAACTTTTTGCTTGTAAGCAGCAAAAGTAGAAATGGTTTTCTCATCCAAGAACGCCATTTTGGTGATACCAATACCGTGCTCACCTGAAATTACACCATCCAAATCACCAGCCAACTTCATAATGCGTGCGACAGCAACGTGTGCTGAATGCATCATTTCATAGTCATCTGAATTCACAGGAATATTGGTATGCACATTGCCATCACCAGCGTGCATATGTAACGCAACAAACACGCGGCCTTTAAGGACTTGCTGATGAATTTCATCGCATCGCGCCAAAATGTTTTGGTATTCACGGCCACTAAAAATCAGTTGTAATGGTTTTTTCAGCTCACGTTTCCAAGAGATACGCACCTGATGCTCTTGCACGGCGCGGAATACATTCTCTACCGCAAGGTTTGCAAAGTCCTGTCCCAAACTGCTTGTTGGCAAATCTAGGCTATTAAGCACTTTTAGCCAATGCGCTTTAACGTCTTGAATCAATTTGAGTGATTGGGCTTTTTTCGCCACCAACAACTCTTGGTCAACCTGAGTATCGTCATCTTCATACAAAGGTAAATCGCCTTGTAAAAACGACTCAAGCGAATCCACCAACTTCAATTTATTGTTAATAGAAAGCTCAATATTGATACGCTCAATACCGTCTGAATAATCACCCAAACGTGGCAATGGAATCACTACATCTTCGTTAATCTTAAAGGCGTTGGTATGTTTAGCAATCGCCGCAGTACGTGCGCGATCTAACCAGAATTTTTTACGTGCTTCAGGTGAAACAGCGATAAAACCTTCACCGCCACGTGCATTGGCTAAGCGAACGATATGTGACGCCGCTTCGCCCACCGCATCTTCATCATCACTCGCAATGTCGGCAATCAACACCATTTTTGGACGCTCTGAACGATTCGCTTTAGTCGCGTAACCTACCGCTTTAATATAGCGCTCATCCATGTGCTCCAAACCTGCAAGCAAGGTTGATTCTGTGCCGTCTAAATAATCTTTAATTTCAACAATGGCTGGTACAGCAAGCGCAACGTGACCAAAGAACTCTAAGCACACGGTACGCACATGCTTAGGCATGCGATGAAGGATGAATGTTGCTGAGGTGATTAAGCCGTCACAACCTTCTTTTTGAATGCCTGGTAAGCCAGATAGGAATTTATCCGTCACGTCTTTACCCAAGCCAACTTTACGGAAGCTAGGCCCAGCAATTTCTAAAATTTCAGGCTCGCCAATAAGCGTTTTGCCATCTATATCAAAACGACTGATACGAAATTTCGCGACATCGATATCGTGAATTTTGCCAAGATTGTGATCTAAACGCTCAACCTCAAGCCAGTTTGCATCTGGCGTTACCATGCGCCATGAAGCCAAGATGTCGAGTGCTGTGCCCCAAAGCACCGCCTTTTTACCGCCAGCATTCATCGCTACGTTACCACCAATACAACAGGCATCAGCAGACGTTGGATCACACGCAAACTCAAGACCTGCTTCAGTTGCGGCTTCCATCGCACGACGTGTCACAACACCAGCACCACAATGTAGCGTCGGTACTTGGCGGCTAACGCCAGGCAAAGTACGCATTTCAACACGACCAATGGTGTCTAATTTTTCAGTGTTAATTACTGCAGAAAGTTTAGTAAGCGGAACTGCTCCACCAGTGTAACCAGTGCCGCCTCCGCGTGGAATAATGGTTAGACCAAGCTCGATACAGGCTTTTACAATTGCTGCCACTTCGATTTCAGTATCCGGATTCACCACGACAAATGGATACTCAACGCGCCAATCAGTCGCATCAGTCACATGAGAAACACGCGCCAAGCCGTCAAATTGGATATTGTCTTTACGCGTGATTTTGCCGAGCTTAGCTAAAGCCTTTTTACGTAAAGCTTCCGTCTGCTTGAAGTCTTCCTCAAAAGCAGCAACTGCTTCACGCGCAGCAACAATGAGTTTTAAAACGAGAGGATTATCTTGTGAGCGCTCATGAATAGTATGAATGCGATGATTAAGCGCATTGATCAACTCATTTCTGCGCTTTTTGCTAGCGAGCAAGTCGTCTTGCAAATAAGGATTACGTGTCACCACCCATAAATCACCGAGCACTTCAAACAGCATGCGAGCGGAGCGCCCTGTTTTACGCTCTCCGCGTAGCTCGTTCAAAACATTCCAGATATCTTCGCCCAAAAATCGAATAACGATTTCGCGGTCTGAGAATGAGGTGTAATTGTATGGAATTTCGCGTAAGCGGCTGGCCATGAGTGTTCACGTCAAATTAAAGATGCGATTATATCATGGCACCGCACTGCATTAAACGGTTGAGACATTGTGGTTAATCACCAGACCGCAGATGACAAGCTAATGACATTCCTGTGAAAAAACCGCACAATGGTGCTATTCGGAATATAGCAAAGCATTATTTAACAAGGCCCCGATTTTCAACATGAAGTCATTATTCAACACCCCAGCAAAAATCTTAATTCCACTGCTTGTGGCGGCATTGCTCGCGTTTTTATTTTTGAATTTGAATGATAAAAAACCAGCACCAAATTTAAGTTTCACCACCATCGAAGGCAAAGAAATTTCAATGGCTTCGCTCAAGGGAAAAATAGTGATTGTGAATTTTTGGGCAACTTACTGCCCCGGCTGCATTGAAGAAATGCCTGACTTGGTGAGCACCTATAAGCAATATCACGAAAAAGGCTTAGAAATTATCGCTGTTTCAATCGCAGACGACCCACCTAATCAAGTGCTTAATTTTGTAAAAAAGAACACACTGCCATTTCCTGTTGTTCACGATAGCGATGCAAAAATTAGCAAGGCTTTTGATAACGTCAGCCTCACCCCAACCTCTTTCATCATCGACCAACAAGGCCGCGTGATTGGTAAAACCATAGGCAAGCTCGATTTTGTGAGCCTAAATAAACTGCTAGCTCAATCTCTATTAATGAAGGAATCGAAATAATGCTGTGGGTAAAAGCTTGTCATATTATTTTTATGGTGACATGGTTCGCAGGCCTATTTTATTTGCCAAGACTTTTTGTTTACCACGCAATGTCTGACGACAAAGTCAGCCATGAACGTTTCAAAATTATGGAGCGCAAATTGTTTTACGGCATCATGACGCCTGGCGGTATATTAACCATAGGCTTTGGGCTTTGGTTATGGCTAGGCTACGGGATTACTGGCGGATGGCTTCACACCAAAGTTGCCATCGTGGCTGGCTTGGTGGCGTATCACATTTACTGCGGAAAGTTGTTATTAGACTTTAAGCATAATCGCAATCGCCACAGTCATGTTTACTACCGTTGGTTCAATGAAGCGCCTGTTTTAGGACTAATCGCCATTATTATCTTGGTCGAAGTTAAACCCTTTTAAGCGACACGATATGCAAATTCTCAATTCAGAATGGCTCGTCAAGATGCTCCAAAAATCAGGCACAACGCCTGATGTGAGACTATTAAGCCTATTCGACATATTGTCAGATTGGCTAACAGCACCGCAAATCCATGCTTCACTAAAAATAGAAACTATAAACAACCACACCCCCTATTTACTACTTAATTATTTAAGTCAGCAAGCAAAAGAGGCCGGAGCTGCAATGCCCGAGATGCTTGCAGAACAATTGATATTTATTGCCAAAAGCGCATTAAAGGACTGCATTGAAAATATCGAATGCGCATCCTTTGCTCATGCAAAGCAAGTTGCAAACGCGCTGATATCAGCCCAATGCGAACGCGAGGCAATTCAGCTAAAAAAATCGACAATCTACAGCGCACTCGCTATTTTTGTCGGCGCCATCACCATCGGCGCTTTGGCCTACAGATATCCACAATCTGCTCCAGGTCATAGCGATATTTCCACCGCCATGTTTGAGCAAACCAATTCTAAAAATGACGAAGATGTTGCTAGCAACCCAAAAGAAACAGCAGATATGTATGCTTCCATCGAAACCATGCGGGGAGGCGATTGCCAATACATCGAAGCACTTCAAATTCCGGATGCGGATAAAAAAATCTATCTCGAAAACGTCGTAGGCGGACAGGCGCCAACCAACGTGCACGACCAGTTAATTGCTCAGCACTATTTACAGAAAATACGCTGCAATTACACGCCTATGCTGATGAAAAACTCTACCAACTAATTTATACCAGACTGTATAAATAATACACCGACTTACTCATGAGATTTTTGTTTAATTGTTAATTTAATTGATAAAAAAATAATTATTTAGTTAATCTAAAAAAATTTTAGTTACTTATCAGTAAACACCAAAATCTCATTTTTTGTGCTAAAGTTTAATCTTTAGGCAAAAAGACAATCATCATGTCTACTCTTCGCGAAAAAATATTGCACGTCGCTACGGATTTGTTCCAAACCCGTGGGATTAACTCAACAGGTGTTGATACAATCGTTGCTGTGGCTGGCACCACCAAGATGACGCTCTACAAATACTTTAAGTCCAAAGAAGATTTAATTTTAGAAGTGTTGCAAAAAGGTCATCAAGATTTCCAAACTTGGCTTAATGACAATCTAAACCGCAGTAGCAAACAACCTGCCGAAAAAATCCAAAGGCTTTTTGACTTTGTTGAAGAATGGGTCACTTCTCCTGATTTTAGAGGCATGGCATTTATTAAAGCCTCCGCTGAGTTCCCTAATGAAGAAAGTGCTGTTCACAAGCTTTCTGCCGACCACTCTAAAGAATTTCGCAACTATATTGCAGGCCTCGCAACCGAAGCTGATATTGCTGATGCAGATGGCTTATCGCTTCAACTTTCCTTACTCATTGAAGGCGCCATGCAAGCAGAGCAAATGAAACGCGGCTCTGGCGCTGTCAAGTATGCAAAAAAAGCTGCAAAAATCTTAATCGATACCGCCCCTAAAACACGTAAATAACTTCTAAATAAATGGGCGCAAGTCACTCTCCACCTTGCCCTATTCAAGTCCTATCGGGATAATGTCGCTTTCACTTAATCAAAGCTTTTATCTCATGCAAACCCTTATCTGCGGCTCACTGGCTTTTGACACCATTATGGTGTTTCCTGACAAATTCAAACACCACATCCTGCCTGAAAAAATTCATATGCTAAATGTGGCTTTTTTAGTGCCAGAAATGCGCCGTGAATTTGGTGGCACCGCAGGCAATATTGCTTACAACCTCAGATTGCTTGAAGATAATCCACTGATTATGGCAACCGTTGGTGAAGATTTTAGTGCTTACACAGCTTGGCTAGATAGCAACAATATCAGCAGAGCGCACATCAAAAAAATCGCCAACAGCTTCACTGCACAAGCTTTCATCACCACTGACACAGACGACAATCAAATCACTGCATTCCATCCAGGCGCAATGAATGAGTCTTACCAAAACAGCGTCAATGATGCCAAAGGCGTTACCCTTGCAATCATCGCGCCAGATGGTCGTGAAGGCATGTTTAAACACGCCAAAGAATGTTTCGATGCTGGCATTCCCTTCCTATTCGATCCAGGCCAAGGCTTGCCGATGTTTAATGGAGAGGAATTATTGGGCTTTATTGAAATGGCGGATTACTTAGCCGTGAACGACTACGAAGCACAAATGCTTCAAGAAAAAACAGGCTTAAATCTTGAAACTCTCGCTTCAAAAGTAAAAGCGATGATTGTGACTTTAGGTGCAAATGGCTCACATATTTATGCAGATGGTCAACGCTTTGACATCCCGCCCGTTAAAGCAGATGATGTTGTCGACCCAACGGGTTGCGGCGACGCCTACCGGGCTGGTTTGTTATATGGCATTTCACGCGGCTGGGATTGGCCAACTTGCGGTAGATTGGCTTCTGTCATGGGGGCAATCAAAATTGCGAGTCGAGGTGGTCAAAACCACAAACCTAGCAAAGAACAGATTGAAATTATTTATACCCAAGCTTTGGTTGACCAAACCAAGCTTGATGAAGGTGTTTAAACATAAAAAAGAGGTGAAATGATGAAACATCAATATTTACTTAAAACTGTATTTATCTTAATGATTGCAAGCTTACTCAATGCTTGCGCAAGCTCTAATGCTGGGGATGTATACAGCCGCGATGAAGCGCGAAAAATTCAAACCATCCGTAAAGGCGTGGTTGAATCTGTGCGTACAGTCAAACTAGAGGGGACAAAAACTCCTATCGGCACAGCGGCAGGTGCGGTGATTGGCGGCGTTGCTGGTAGCACAGTTGGTGAGGGCAAAGGCTCTGCAATCGCAGCAGTAATTGGCGCAGTAGCTGGCGGACTTGCCGGCTCAGCCATTGAGGAAGTTGCAACAAGGCAAGATGCTTTTGAGATTACTGTAAAACTTGATAACGGCAGCTTAATTGCAATTGTGCAAGAAGCCACTGAAAAATTCGCCCCTGGCGATAGCGTACGTTTAATTGAAAATGGCGGCGTAACCCGCGTCAGTCATTAATATAATCACTTTAGATGAAACTGCAAATATTGCAGTTTCATCTAAACGTCAAATTACAGTCACCGTTTTGTCATAAAAAGTTCGTAAAGTTACTCCTGTTAAAAATCCATCAAACAGGAGTTTGAGATGCTCAAACAGCAAACCTCAGCAGATCTTGATAACACACAAAACTCTAGCACTCATGAGCAACAACAAGTTGTGCCTCATGAGCTATATATTAGCTTTGCTCGTAATCCGAGTGAGATTGCTGAAGCACAACGCTTACGCTATAAAGTGTTTGCTGAGGAAATGGGTGCAAATATCCAGAGTGATGAAGGCCTAGACCAAGATGGATTTGATGCCTTTTGCGACCACTTATTGATTCGTGAAAGCGTTAACCACCGCGTTGTTGGCACTTACCGGATTCTTAACCCAACGATGGCAAACGAAGCGGGTGGTTATTATTCAGCAGGCGAGTTTGACCTTAGCCGTTTGCAACATTTATTTCCACGCATGGTTGAAGTAGGTCGTGCTTGTGTACATCGTGATTATCGCAATGGTGGAACGATTACAATGCTTTGGGCTGGCCTTGCAAAATACATGCAAGCTAACAACTATGAGTACATGATCGGTTGTGCAAGCGTACCAATGGCGGACGGTGGACATATGGCCGCCAGCCTTTATAATAGTTTGCAAGAAAAGTACTTATCGCCACCTGAGTACCGCACGTTCCCCCATTGCCAATTGCCCATGGAGGCATTACAAAAGGACTTAGTGGTAGATTGCCCTCCACTGATTAAAGGCTATTTACGTTTAGGGGCGTATATTTGTGGTGAACCCGCTTGGGACCCTGATTTTAATAGCGCAGATATGCTGGTCATGCTGCCTCTTTCACGTATAAACAGGCGTTATGCTGCCCATTTTTTCAAGTAACAAAACTCACTCTTCATTTATTGTTCGCTTAATCCGAATTCTCCGGATTATTATTCACACTGTTTACGGTGGCTTTTTAGGCATGGTGATTATGCCTTCAGCCACCGCTAGACAGCGTAATTGGATCGTTAGTCATTGGTCTAGAAATCTACTAAACATCCTAAATATTGAAGTGATTAGGCAAGGCAATCTTCCTGACCATGATGCGGTGAACACCATGTTTATCGGCAACCATATTTCCTGGATTGATATTCACGCTCTCAATAGCGTCAGAGCAGTGCGCTTTATCGCTAAATCCGACCTTAAAAGTTGGCCTATATTCGGCTGGCTCGCTAAAAAATGCAACACGCTATTTATTGAACGTGAGCAAAAGAAAGACACAGTTCGTATTATTGAAGAAGCAACAAAGAGCTTAAAGCGTGGGGATTGCTTGTGTTATTTTCCAGAAGGCACAACAACGGATGGTAGAGAGCTATTGCCATTCAAAGGCAGCCTAATGCAAGCACCTATCAACGCTGGCGCTACAATTTGGCCTTTTGCTATTTACTATCCAAATATGGACGGAAGCGCAAATACAGAAATGGCGTTTGCTGGCGAAACAACATTAATAGAATCCATCTGGCAGATTGTTTCGCTTAACCATCCAAAAGTAGTGCTAACTTTTTTAACTAAGATATCGCCAAATGGACATGAGCGAAGAGGCTTAACGATTGCAGCACGTCGTGCTATTGCTAACCAACTTGGCTTTGGACATCATGAGGACTAATCAACAAAGTGAATGCTGATGGGGGCATCGTCCACATGGCATGGTACTTGGAATACTGTTTTATCTTCCAAGCGGAGTGCAGTTAAATTTCCACCCCACAAACATCCCGTATCTAAAGCATAAACGTTGTTTGCAATATGTAGGCCTAGCGCTGACCAGTGCCCAAAGATAATCGGCGTGTCAGCTGAAGCTCTACCAGATATTTCAAACCAAGGCGCATAGCCATCAGGTCGATTGACCAACTCACCCTTGAATTTAAACTCCATTTCGCCAGTTTGTGAGCAAATCCGCAAACGCGTCATTGCGTTGGTAATTACACGCAATCTATCCCAACCAGTTAAAGCATCATCCCACTGTGCGGGTTGATTGCCGTACATATGCTTGAGAAACTCACGATAATTGTCAGCCCGCAAAACCCTATGCACTTCTCCAGCTAATGATTGGGCTTGGGTCGCAGTCCATTGTGGCAAAAGGCCTGCATGCACAATTAAATGGTCATGCTCAAAATGCAGCAGAGGCTGATGACGCAACCATGTGAGCAATTCCTCCGCATCAGGCGCATCTAATAAGGCTTGTATCGTATCGCTACGATGCGCGCTCACAAAGCCTTCAGCCACGACCAATGTATGCAAATCATGATTGCCAAGCACAGTCACGATAGAAGATTGATGCTCAAACATCCAACGCAACACTTCTAAAGAGCCAGCACCGCGATTAATCAAATCACCGACCAGACACAACTTATCACTTACAGGATTGAATTGAATTTTCTTCAGCAGAGACTGAAGGGAATGGAAACAACCTTGAATGTCACCAATGGCGTAGGTAGCCATATTATGCAAATATGGCCATGGTGAGCTTTGCCCACAATGGCCATCTAGTTTGAATAAGACCGATTATTTAGGCGCCTTAAAGCTAGCGCCAGCTTGGTTAGCCATATAAGCCACCGCATTAGCCACTTCACCATCGGTCAACTCAGCGTTGCCCCCACGCGCAGGCATGGCACGAATACCAGCAATCGCATGTTTAACCAAAGTTTCGTAGCCTTGCGCAATACGCGGACCCCAAGCTGATTTATCACCAATCTTAGGAGAACCTAAAGCACCAACAGCGTGACAAGCTGAACAAACGGCTTTAACAACTTCTTCGCCGCCTTTGTTCACGTGAGGACCTGTTTCAACTTCGGCAACGGCCACTTGTGCAACTGGCTTAATACGCTCTTCAATTTGAGTCGCAGCTACTTTTGGATCTTCTGGCGCATGAGTTGAATCAACCGTCATAAATAATTTAGCAATCAATACAATCACCAATGTAGGCGCCAAAATACCGCCCAAAATTGCCACAACAACTTGGCTCACCGGGGTAGGGGGAAACTCGTGTTCACTCATGACTATGTGTTCCAATCAATTAATAAAAATAAATTCCGTGACTGAATTATACTGATAAGGAGAGATGGTTAAAAGCGCAACGTCTCGCAATCGGACAATCAGCACCCCATTTGCTATAATCCGCAGGATTTTACAACATGCGCCCGTAGCTCAGCTGGATAGAGTATTGGTTTCCGAAGCCAAGGGTCGTGGGTTCGACTCCCGCCGGGCGCGCCATACAACCAAAATAAATAAGCCGCGGCCTTAACGACACACGGCTTATTTATTCCGTTAACTTTTAAAGCTATTTCTTATTCAGAGTTTCTGGAAATTCAACATAAGCTAAAATTCGCTTAATTTAATGGTGACTTGATTCTGAAATTTTATCCATTAGAGCAAATAAGACACCAGACAAGATCAAGGTGAAATGGATGCCAACCATCCAAGCCATTTGTGTATTGCTTAAATGCTCAATACCAAGAGTCGATTGGTGCATAAACGCTTTTAATAAATCAATCGCAGAAATCGCAACGATAGACCCAATCAGTTTTAATTTAAGCCCTGAGTAATCAACCTTGCCCATCCAGTCTGGACGATCTTCGTGATTAGCGACATCAATCTTAGAAACGAAGTTTTCGTAGCCACTAAAAATTACCATAATCAGTAAATTGGCAACTAAAGTAATATCCACCAATCCCAAAATTGACAAGACAACCTCTTGCTCTGGCGCATCGACAATGTGCTCAATAATATGCATAAACTCCTGCACAAATTTCACAAGCATCAATCCTAAACCGCCAACAAGACCAATATACATTGGTGCTAGCACCCAACGACTGCGGAACATCACGCCCTCTAATAGTTGTTCAATCAATTTCATTGCATTTCCTTCACTTGTAAACCAACGATGTATTTTATTTATAGTGCAATAAACCAGTAATGGTCAAGCAATAAGCCTGCAAACAAGGCCATTAAATAGATAATTGAATACTTGAATGTGCGCTTAGCTAAATCATCTGAATATTCGCGATACAAGGCTATTGCGTAAGACATAAAGCCCATATTGAGGCCAAATGAAATCAGACAATACACCAAGCCGCTCATACCCAAGCCTACTGGCATCATGGCAACCGCAAATAAGATGATGGTGTACAAAAGAATGTGCTGACGTGTAAACACTTCACCGTGAGTCACTGGCAACATCGGCATGCCTACTTTTGCGTAGTCCTCACGGCGGTATAAAGCTAATGCCCAAAAGTGTGGGGGCGTCCAAGCAAAAATAATCAAAAACAAAATCAAAGACTCTGGCGACACAACATTGTTCACTGCCGCCCAACCCAAGATAGGTGGCATAGCGCCAGAAGCACCTCCAATGACGATATTCATCGGCGTTGCTGGTTTTAGGAATACGGTGTAAATGACCGCATAGCCTAAGAATGTCGCGAATGTAAGCCACATAGTGAGTGGGTTTACAAACACATACAAAATACCCAAGCCGATAGTGCCAATAATACTCGCAAAGATGAAGGTTTCTTTAGAGCTGACTTGTCCTGTAGGCAGGGGTCTGCCACGAGTACGTGCCATTCTTGCGTCAATTTCTTGTTCTATTAAACAGTTAAATGCGGCGGCTGCACCAGATGCCAACCCGATACCTACTGTCGCTGCAATCAGAATATCGAGCGGCACCATATTAGGTGTGGCAAGAAACATCCCAATAATTGCGGTAAATACAATCAGCGCTGAAACGCGCGGCTTACATAGCGGAAAGAAATTCTGAAATCGAATCTTAAAATTTTGTAATGGATTGATGGCTACTGCGTTCATCAATAACTCCCTTTTGATAACTCTGTAATTTTTGAATTGACCACAACAATGGTAATCAACAATAAGGCTGCGCCCATATTGTGACCAACTGCTAAAGCCAAAGGCAAATGTAAAACTAGGTTGCCAATTCCTAGGCTAATTTGCACTAAAAGTAAGGCGAGTAAAACAATACCAAACGTTTTTAATCGTTCATTTTTAATCAACATCACTGCCAAGGTGCTTAAATAGATAAAGGTAATCAGCGCACCTAAGCGATGCGTCCATTGAATGGCGGTAAATGCGGAAAGCTCCAAGGGTTGACCCGCTGCGGTTTGACCTAATTCACGTACCCAATGGAATGCTGTCCCAAAGTCCATATCTGGCAACCATTCACCATGGCAGGTTGGGAAGTCAGTACAGGCAAGTGCGGCATAGTTTGAGCTCGTCCAACCACCTAAAAAGATTTGAGCAAATATAATAACCAAAGCACCACGCACCCAAAAACGCACTCGCTCTGACTCAACAATTCGCTTAGAGGGGGTACCAAAGTGGCGATGTGCAATCCAAGTCAATATAGCCAATGTCGTCATACCACCCATTAAATGCGAGGAAACAATCACAGGCTTGAGCAACAAGGTAACCGTCCACATGCCTAGCATGGCTTGAAAGCCAATCACAAAAAGCAAAGCTGTTGGCACTAAAGGTGAAACGCTGATGTGACGTTTGGCGCGCCAACCAAGCACACACAATGAAAGAACTAGCAATCCCAATGTGCCAGCCACATAACGATGCGCCATCTCTTTCCAAGCTTTATGGGTTTCTACTGGCTTGTTTGGATAAGCTTCTTGTGCATGAGTGATTGCTGATTGGCTTTCGGGAACAGTCAACGTGCCATAACAACCAGGCCAATCTGGGCATCCCAAGCCAGCATCTGAAAGGCGGACATAAGCGCCTAGCACCACAACGCAAAGTGCTAAAACTGTTGCCAGTAATGCGATGCGTCTAAATAATGTAAATGAAGCTAAATTTTCCATACTAACCTGCCCAAGAATATTTCAATAAGCGCACCCAATCTTTGCGCATTTCAACTGGCTTTACTTCGTTGGAGTAGCTCAACATCAAGTTACCAAGCGGATCGACCATAAACACTCGCTCACTTGCGTAGGACGAAACACCGTTCAAATCGAATTGTTTCGCCAAGGCTGCCACATCAGCACTGGGCTGATTAAGGATGATTAAATCCGGATACTGCTCTTGCAAACCACCTAAATCTTGTTGATTAGTGATCAAAATACGTTGCAAACGATTCATGTCCTTTTCTAATGAAGCGTGAATCTGGCGAGCATCATGCAATCTAGTTTTGCATACAGTCTCGCACTTGTCAGCGAGAATCACTGCACTCCATTTATCATGCCATAGCACTTTAGAAAGCACGGTAGTGTCTGTCGTTTTAACATCTTGAAAAACTTCTGTTAGCTTAATCGGAACCACTGGCTCGATTAAATCACCATAGCTTTTACCTGTTGGATGCCAATCAAAACGATACATGGCCATGACCAAAAATAATGGCGCAGCAAAAAATACGACCATCGCAATCAAAAATAAACGGCCTTTTTTCTGTTGCTGCTTATCTGAATCGCTAGGTAGAGCTTGATGTTGAGCTGACAATTAAGTTCCCACTTTAATTAAGTGACGCTTGTTTACCGCGTCTGAAACCTACAAATAAATAAATCGCAAAAGCTGCGAAAGCAAAACCAAACCACTGATAGGCATAGCCTAAGTGTGTTGCAATTCTGTCATCTGGTCTAATCCAATTACGGACGAAACCACCTTGGTTGTCTGGTGACATTCTAATGGCCACTGGTAATACTTTCATAGGCACTGCTTTTGCGTAAGCATCCATATCCATGTTCTGCCATAAGACTTGCCACTCACCATTTTCTATTGGCTGAGGGCTTAATGTATAAAACTTCTTACTTGGCACCCAAATCTGTCCTAGCACTTTTTGAGCCCCTATTGGCACATCAATCTGAGGCACGTCAGCATGGTTATCTGAGGCGGCTATCCAACCACGGTCAACCAAAACCAGTTCTTCTTTACCATCGACCTTAAGTGGTGTGATGACATGGTAACCAGCTGTTTCGCCTTCAACCTGATTATCAAGCAGAATTTGATATTGCTTAACATACTCCCCAGTTACTTCTACTTGCTTGTAACGTAGCGTTTGGGGATTGCTTAAATCTTCAGGCATTGCCTCAGCTTGATGTGAACTACTCGCATCATATTGAGCCTGTAATGCCTGTTTTTGTTCCGCTTTGCTGTATTGCCAAAAACCTAATTTAATAAATAGAGGAATACAGCATATCGTGACCAATGTTCCAACAAGTGTCGGCCTAAATTGTTTTAGCATAGCAGAGCCAGAAATTAAGTTGAAATTGCAAATTAGTCATGTGAACCGCATAATGAAAATGTAAACATCTTGGAGAATTTCATGCTTATAAAAATTGCTATCATCCTAGCACTACTAATGATTGTCTTTAGTTTATTTTCGGCTTTATTTTATCTAGGTAAAGACAAAGGCTCTAGCGAAAGAACTGCTCGCGCATTAACCGTCCGAATCACATTATCTATCTTACTTTTCGTGCTATTAATAACTGGCTACTACTTCGGCCTCATCGGTAGCAACGCACACCCTTAAGATTCAAACTGTTATGCAATAAAAAAGGCGACACATTGTGATCGCCTTTTTTTTGCTTATTTAACGCTTATAGCCAGTAGACGAATACAAACAAGCCCAACCACACCACGTCTACAAAGTGCCAGTACCAAGCCACACCTTCGAAACCGAAATGGTGGTCAGCATCAAAGTGGCCCTTAATGCTGCGTAGCAAAATCACGATAAGCATCAATGTACCCAACATCACGTGGAAACCGTGGAAACCGGTCAGCATAAAGAAGCTGGCGCCGTAAGCACCAGAACCTAAAGTCAAACCCATTTCTGTGTATGCGTGATGGTATTCAACTGCTTGGCAAGCCAAGAAAGCAATACCAAGTGCCACTGTTAAGAATAAACCAAGCACTAACTGTTTACGGTTGTTTTTCAATAAACCCCAATGCGCCCAGGTCACTGTTGCACCAGAGGTAAGCAAGATGAATGTATTGAGTGCTGGCAATCCCCAAGCTTCCATCGGGTTTAAATGGCCAACAACGTAATCTTTACCCAACACTACGCCGCCTGGACCTGCTGAAGGCCATGAAGCAACGAAGTCTTTATACATAGTAAATTGAGGATCGAATGAAGCTAATTCTGGAATTGAAATGACACGCATAAAGAATAATGCGCCAAAGAACGCAGCAAAGAATGCAACTTCAGAGCAAATGAACACAATCATACCTACACGAAATGATTTGTCTTCCCACTTGGTATAAAGGCCATTTTGACATTCAGCAATCACGCTGCCCATCCACTTGAATATCATGCCAAGGATAACCAAAGCACCAGCAATCATCATTCCCTTACCTGCTGGGAAATTATTGATATTAAAAATGAAGCCCGATGCTAATGCCAACAAACCTGCTGACAAGATGACAGGGTAAGCGACTGGATTCGGTACATAATAATGATTAGCGTTATGTGTTGAAGACATCCTTGTTTCCTTTGCACTATTATAATTAGCGTTTAATTATTTAATTTTTACTTGCTTGCTTCTTAACTTCGAGCAATGACAAGCTCCCTAATTCGCTGGCTTTACTGCATTGTAAAATGCATAAGACAACGTTACCGCCTTTACATCTTTTGGTAGATCAGTACTTACATAAAACCTAAGTGGCATTAACTTAGTTTCACCCGCTTTAAGCTCTTGCCGTTTAAAACAAAAACATTCAATCTTTTTGAAATGTGGTGATGCAAGCCCAGGACTCACACTTGGCACAGCCTGCCCTGCCACAGTTTCATTGGTATTATTCTTGGCAACAAAATTGACCGTTTCAATTTGGCCTGGATGCACTTTTATGCTTGGCTGTTCTGGGTAAAAATTCCAACCCAAACCCGGCATAACACTACTCGTAAACTCAACGGTTACCCAACGAGTTTCATCCACTTTATTGCTCGTAACATCTGCTATTACATTGGTTTTACCGTTTAAGCCTGTCACCGTGCATAGCACATTGTACAAAGGCACTAAAGCGAAACCAAATAAAAGCGCAGCGCCAACAATCCAAAGTAATTTAAAACCTAACTTCTTATTATCTTGCTGTCTTTTTTCGTTACTGTTCACTACTTTCCTATCCAATACATGGCAAGGAAATACCAAGCTAATGCAATCCCAGCAAATAGCAAACCTAGCTTCTTACTTTTACCGGTTCTTAATTGGTCGTTTTGTTGATTTTTATCCATCTTTTTAAGACCGCGCTTTTGGCGCGGCCTTACCTCAATAATGATCAGTAATTACTTAACAGTCGGTTGCTCAGTAAAGCTGTGGTATGGAGGCGGTGATGGCAATGTCCACTCCAACCCTTCTGCACCTTCCCAAACACGGTCAGTTGCTTTCTTACCGCCACGAGCACAACTCACAATGTTGTAAACAAAGATGAGCTGAGACAAGCCAAGAACAAACGCAGCTACTGTTGAAATCGCATTGAATTCTGCAAATTGAAGTGCGTAGTCAGGAATACGACGTGGCATACCAGCAAGACCCAAGAAGAATTGCGGGATGAATGTTAGGTTGAATGAAATTGCAGTTAACCAGAAGTGCAATTTACCCAAACGCTCATTAAACATATGACCCGTCATTTTTGGCAACCAGTAGTAAACACCTGACATCACACCCATCATGCCACCCGCAAACAATGTGTAGTGGAAGTGAGCAACAACGAAGTATGAGTGGTGATACTGCGCATCAGCTGCAACGTCTGCAAGTACTAGACCTGTTAGACCGCCGATACCGAACAATACAATCCAACCAGTTGCGAACAACATTGGTGTTTCAAAGCTCAATGAGCCTTTCCAAATTGTTGCAATCCAACAGAAGAACAATACTGCAAGTGGTAATGAAATTGCCATCGTGCTGTACATGAAGTAAAGCAATGCTGGCACTGGCATACCTACTGTAAAGAAGTGGTGAGCCCAAACAACAAGCGCTAATGCACCAATTGCCCATAGTGAAATAACTTGTGCTTTGTAGCCATACATAGGTTTACGTGAGAATGTTTGTAGAATTTGTGGCATGAAACCCCAAATTGGTAATAACACAATATAAACCTCTGGGTGACCAAAGAACCAGAACAAATGTTGGAATAAGATTGGATCGCCACCACCAGCAGCATCAAAGAAGTGCGTGCCGAAATGACGGTCTGTTAAAAGCATTGTAACTGCACCAGCCAACACTGGGATTGTTGCAATCAACAAGAAAGCTGTTACCAACCAAGCCCATGCGAACATAGGCATTTTCATCAATGTCATGCCAGGCGCGCGCATGTTTAAGATGGTAACGATAACGTTGATAGAACCTAGAACTGATGAAACACCTAACAAGTGAACTGAGAAAATAGCGAAGTCCACACCCATCCCACCTTGAATAGATAATGGTGCATAGAATGTCCAACCAGTTGCAATCGCACCGTCACCAATACCGAAAAGCGCCAAAGTAAATGGCAGCGTTAACAGAATGGCAGCAGGTGGCAAGAGCCAGAAGCCCCAGTTATTCAAACGCGGCAAGGCCATATCTGGCGCGCCAATTTGCAATGGCAACATCCAGTTAGCAAAACCAGTTGCTGCAGGCATCAAAGCAGCAAAAATCATCACTAGCGCATGAACGCCAATTAATTGATTATAAAACTCTGGCTTCATCAATTGCAGACCTGGCTGAAATAACTCAGCACGAACTGCAAGAATCATCGCCCCACCAACCAAAAACATGATGAGTGAGAATGTAAGATACATGGTACCAATATCTTTATGATTGGTAGTGGTTAGCCAACGCATAATGCCTGTTGGGTGATCATGATGTTCATCATGATGCGCTGCAGTTGTAGAACTCATCACTTTCTCCTTAATGCTACTGTTACGCTAAATGTTTAAAAACTCAGAAATTAAAAAAATATTAATTATTTAAAAACCAAAGCTCTAACGTAGCGCTTTGACTTGAGCAGGTTGAAGCACATCGCCAACTGCGTTACCTAAGCCATTTCGCTCAAAAGTAATCACAGATGCGATATCCGTATCGTTCAGCACACCCTTCCATGCTGGCATCACACCTTTTCCGTTAAATACACGATCCAAATGACCGTCTTTAACCAACTTACCTTCAGCATCGAAGATTGGACCAGTTGCAATTTTACTACCATGCAACGCCGGGAATGTTGGTGGCAAGCCTTGACCTTCGGCTTGATGACAAACAGCGCAGTTTTTCACATAAACTTCTTTGCCGTGAGCAACCAACTCTTCTTTTGTCCATACTTTATCAGCACCTGCTGAAGCAGCAGCCAATTTGGTTTTTTGATCTGCAATCCACTTCGTGTACTCTTCAGCAGATACCGCGTCTACGACTACAGGCATAAAGCCATGGCCCTTACCACAAAGCTCTTTACATTGACCGCGGTATGTACCTGGAACATCAACGCGCACCCATGTTTCACGTAAGAAGCCAGGAATCGCATCACGTGCAGAACCGAACGCCGGTACCCACCAGTTATGAATAACATCCGTTGACGTTAAAAGTACGCGCACTTTCTTACCTACTGGCAACACCAAATGATTATCAACTTCCAAAAGGTAATCTTTACCTTTTTCAGCCTTGTTATCAATTTGATCTTGCGGTGTTATTAAGTTACTAACAAACTTAACACCTTGCGCCTCACCATCCATGTATTCATATTGCCAACGCCATTGAGAGCCTGTTACTTTAACTACCATGTCAGCATTGGTTTTAGTGTCCTCCATCATCACAATGCTGTGATAAGCAGGAATTCCCATCAAGACGAAGTCGATATAAAGCAAAATCGCAAAAGGGACTAAAGTCCATACCACTTGCGATTTTGTACTTGGGCCACTAAATGAAGCCGCTTCGTGCCCCTTGCTTTTTCTATGATTCACGATTGAGTAAATCATAATGCCTAGCACAACCAAGAAAATAATCATCACGATGACCATAAACTTGTTATGCACATGCAAAGTGTCAGCCGCCATTGGCGTTGCTGGCATAGGGAAATTCCAAGTGTATTCAGCATGAGCAGCCAATGAAATCATCGCCAACATCACACCAAGCCCCGCCTTTTTCAGAAACTGCATCACCATACTTACTCCCAAAATCTGGTTAAGAAACAACTCCAACCCGCTCTTTTAATTGTTTAGCAAGATCTAAACGCTGGTCATTTGTCATATAACAACGGCCAAAATCTATTTCTTTACCGTGCGAGCGGAGCAACAACATTTGATCACCACTAGGCATCACGCGCAAAAGCACTTTTGCCCAATAACGATTAAAAACCATTCGACTGACAGCTTTGTAGCTTTTTTTCTCTACGGATACTTCATCGCCCACAATCACAATGCTTTCGTAATCTTGCGAGTGACAATGAATATAGTAAAACGCATACCCAATCCCCACCAACTCGAGTCCGGCAAAGGGCAATACAAACCACGCACCAATCAAGCTAAATGCAATTGCCACGGCTAATGAAAGCGCCGCAATAATCATTACAGCGTGTACACGACCTTTTGCTGTTAGTGAACTATTAGGTCGCGCAATAATTTCAAAATCCGCTGCAACGTGATTCAAAGTCAGCCTTTCATTAAGCATTAACCTAAAAAACCGCTTTAAATTAAAGCTTTATAGCCATTACGCTTTGTAATTAAATTATTACAGATGTAACAACTTAGTTACATTTTGGCTAAATTATCATAATAACCAGTGAAACTCAAGCTTAAAAAGGACTCTTGAGCCCATAAAAAAGGCACCCTAAGGTGCCATTTTCATTACCCAGCCAACTTATTTACAGCAACTGCGGCCAGAGTCACGACAGCCAACGCCCACATTACAGCAACCGTTGCGTTTAATCAGTAAGTATAAAGGGCAGAGTTTAAAAAAGCCCGTTGCTAATGGCACAATCCCAATCCACGCCCATGGAGCAACTTGATGGGTATAAGCCAAAGTAACTAAAACTGCGCCAACAGCAATTCTAATTCCACGTTCCGCACATCCAATATTGCATTTCATATTAGCTCTCCTCAATTGTTCGAACAAAACAAAAAATCACTTACTCTAATTTTCAGTCTAGTCCTTTTGAGATGATCGCCCTTGTTTTATATCAAGTAAAACCGAGTCATATTTATGTGCCGCAAAATGTTTGATAGCTTGCGTCAAAGCCTGCACTAGCGCCCTGAAGATATTTCTCATTCTTAGGTGTTTGATAAGGCTTAGAAATGGCTTCTAGAAACTCATGGAATGGCTCCATGTCACCTTGTACTGCAAGTTCCAATACGCCTTCTACTAAATGATTACGTGGGATCACAAGCGGATTATGACCCTCCATCAAGGCAGCTACTTCCGCTGCCGTTTGATCTTGCCTTGATAGCCGCTCATGCCAAATGATTTGCCAATTTTTAAAGCCTCCATCAGCCATTAGTGCGGCACTCAATTGATTTGAGTTAGCAAGGTGACTAAAGGTGTTCGTAAAGTCGGCTTGATGCTTGTACATCAGCATCAATAAATCTTCTACCAGCGCAAGGTCACTAGGCTCGGAATTAAAAAGGCCAACTTTCTTGCGCATGGCATTGAGCCAATATCCTCTATATTTGGTTTGATATTGATTTAAACATTCCGTGGCGATGGGAATCGCCTCTTCTTGCGTTTCCGCCAACAAAGGTAAAAGGCTCTCAGCAAAGCGCGTTAAATTCCATTCACCCATCGTGGGCTGATTGCCAAAGGCATAGCGGCCGTTTTTATCAATCGAACTAAACACCGTTTTAGGCGAATAAGCATTTACAAAAGCACAAGGGCCATAATCAATGGTTTCGCCAGCGATGCTCATATTGTCGGTATTCATCACACCGTGAATAAAACCAAGCTGCATCCATTTAGCAATTAATGCAGCTTGCGCATCAATCACCGCCTCAAGCAAGCCAATATAGGGCTGGGGATGGTTCTCCAATGCTGGATAATGGCGATTGATGGTGTAATGCGCCAAAGCTTTCAGCGCATCCATATCGTCAATAGCGGCAGCATATTGAAAAGTGCCGACACGAATATGGCTAGCTGCCACTCTGGTCAAAACGGCGCCACTTAGCTGCTCAGCCCTATAGACCACTTCACCTGTCAGCATCACAGCAAGGCTGCGTGTAGTTGGCACGCCTAAAGCATGCATTGCTTCACTCATTAAATACTCGCGAAGCATAGGCCCCAAACCAGCCAAGCCATCACCAGAACGTGAGTACGGAGTGGCACCAGCACCTTTCAATTGAATATCAACCCGTTGGTGATTGGGCGCAATATGCTCACCTAGCAATATCGCTCGCCCATCACCTAAATTATTAAATCCACCAAACTGATGGCCGGCATAAGCTTGCGCGATAGGCAAAGCAGCTTCAGGAATTTCTCTCCCAGAAAAGCAAGTCCAACGAGCCGTTTTAAGCCCATCAACATTTAATCCAAGTGCATTTGCAAAATGCTGATTAAAAATCACTAAGCTTGGGTTTCTGAATTGCTGGGGATTTGCGCGAGCAAATAAAACACCTGGAAGTCTCGAATAAGAATTATCGAAACAAAAGCCGAATTTATCTTGAGCGGGCTGGTTAGATGAAGTCATAGCGTTATAGTTTACTATTTTAGTGGGTTATTGTTAACATTTGCTTGAGCTTCATTAAAGAAAATCTATCAAAGCATTACGTAGAGTTAGGGGTATGGCGTAAAATAAACGCTTTTGACAGACGTAAAAAAAGCCTACCAATCGGTAAGCTCTTAATTTACTTGGTGCCGGGGGGGGGAATCGAACCCCCATGAAGTTGCCCTCGCTGGATTTTGAG
>CAIULB010000017.1 GCA_903899965.1 uncultured Methylophilaceae bacterium
CAAGAGCTACATGGTTTAAGGTGTTTGGATTTGTTTGCGGGCACTGGCGTCATGGGCTTTGAAGCGCTATCTCGCGGTGCCACAAATGCGGTGCTGATTGAGAAGTCACGCCCTGCCTATCAGGCCTTAGTCGATAACAAGACGGCGTTGAAGGCGACGAATGCCCAGGTGCTTAACCTTGATGCCTTGCAGTTCCTTAAGCAAAACCAGCAGGTGTTTGACGTGATCTTTGTGGACCCGCCGTACCATCAAGGGCTACTCGATCAGGTATTACCGCTAATTAAAACCGCCTTATCTGAAGGTGGCTTGATCTATGTTGAGGCTGAGTTTGCGCTCACGGATAACGCCGACTGGGAAGTCTACAAATCCGGCAAGGCCGGCAATGTCTTCTACCATCTATTAAAAGCCGCCACTTAGTAAAACCTGCAGAGCCTGTTAGAATTGGGCTATTGACCAAGCACCGCTGGTCGCAATTTGGCTGACACCATGCAAAATAATCTAAAAGTTGTTTATCCAGGGACGTTTGACCCGATCACCATGGGGCATGAGGACATCGTGCGCCGCGCCGCAAGCCTCTTCTCTGAGGTGATTGTGGCGGTCGCGAGCAACCCAGGGAAGAAGCCATTTTTCGATTTGAATGAGCGCGTTGAGATGGCGAGCCATGTGCTCAAAGACTGCCCCAACGTTAAAGTGATTGGATTTTCAGGCTTGCTGATGCAGTTTGTGCAGGACCAGGGTGGACGCGTGGTGATTCGTGGCCTTCGCGCCGCCTCAGATTTTGAGTATGAGTTCCAGTTGGCGGGCATGAACCGCAAGCTCTATCCGCAGGTTGAGTCTGTGTTCTTGACGCCGTCTGAGCAGTTCATGTTTATCTCCTCAAGCTTGGTGCGTGAGGTGGCGATGTTGGGCGGCGATGTGACGCAGTTCGTTTCACCGCACATCCAAGCGTGTATCGACGCAAAGTTAAAAAAGTAAAAGAAAGTTATTAGGTTGATTGTATGGCGTTAATGATTACTGATGAGTGCATCAACTGCGACGTGTGTGAGCCAGAGTGCCCCAACGGTGCGATTTATCAGGGCGAGGCTATCTACGAGATCGACCCGAATCTATGTACCGAGTGTGTTGGGCACTACGATAAGCCGCACTGCCAAAAAGTTTGCCCGATCGACTGCATCCCGTTTAACCCTGAGATGGTTGAAACCAAAGAGCAGTTACAAGAAAAATACCAACGCCTGATGGCGGCCAAATAGTCTGAATTGAAAGGAAGTAGTCATGCGCATGCTGCATACCATGTTACGTGTCGGTAACTTAGAGAAATCCATCAAGTTCTATACTGAAATTTTAGGCATGAAGGTGCTGCGTCAGCATGACTTCCCGGACGGTAAGTTCACGCTTGCGTTTGTAGGCTACGGTGATGAGAAAGACCACACGGTATTAGAGCTTACCTACAACTATGGTGTTGAGAGCTATGACATGGGCAAGGCCTATGGCCACGTGGCGATTGAGGTGGATGATGCCTATGCGACCTGTGAGCAAGTGAAAAAAGCAGGCGGTAAAGTTGTGCGTGAAGCTGGTCCTATGATGCACGGGACCACAGTGATAGCATTTGTAGAAGATCCTGATGGCTACAAAGTGGAGTTCATTCAAAAAGGAACTTACTAAGTCCTTGCTAACAAAAAAGCCGGTATCGAAATCTGATACCGGCTTTTTTGTGGATGCTAATTGGACTTACTCAAAAAAATCTTTTACCTTATCCAGCCATCCCTTGGCACGCGGGCTATGTTTGTCAGCGTCTTGTTGGTTGATGTTTTCTAACTCACGCAATAGTTCACGTTGTTTTTCATTCAATTTCACAGGTGTTTCAACCACAACATGACACATTAGGTCGCCATTTTGATTGCTGCGTAGTGGTTTGATGCCTTTGCCTCGTAGTCTAAATGTCGCACCAGTTTGCGTTTCTGCTGGTATTTTCATTTTTGCGTGACCATCTAGCGTAGGAATTTCAATCTCACCGCCAAGCGCAGCAGTCGTGAAGCTAATTGGCATTTCACAATGTAAATCGCCTCCTTCACGTTGGAAGATTTCATGTTGTTTTAAGTGCACAACGACATATAAATCGCCAGTTGGGCCGCCATTCACGCCAGCCTCACCTTCGCCTGTTAAGCGAATACGATCCCCCTCATCCACGCCTGATGGAATTTTCACGGATAAGGTTTTGTGCTCTTTAACGCGGCCATCCCCATGACAGCTTGGGCAAGGGTCTTTGACCATGCGACCGCTACCATGACATTTTGGACAGGTTTGTTGTACAGAGAAGAAGCCTTGTTGCATACGCACTTGGCCATGCCCTTGGCAGGTGGTACATGTGACTGGTGATGTGCCAGCTTTTGCACCTGTGCCATTACAAGGCGAACATTTAGACATGACTGGAATGCGAATTTTTGTCTCTGTGCCACGCGCGGCATCCTCAAGAGAGATTTCCATGTTGTAACGTAAATCAGCGCCACGATAAACGTTAGCGCGTCGACCGCCACCACCGCCAGCGCCACCAAAGATGTCACCAAAAATATCACCAAAGGCATCGCCGAAGTTGCCAAAGCCAGCACCGCCAGGACCAGGGCCTGCACTTGGATCTACGCCAGCATGACCGTACTGGTCATAGGCGCCGCGCTTCTGGTCGTCAGAGAGCATCTCGTAGGCTTCTTTCGCCTCTTTGAACTGCTCTTCCGCCTTTGGGTTGTCAGGGTTGCGGTCGGGGTGGTGCTTCATCGCAAGCTTGCGATAAGCCTTTTTAATCTCTTCTTCGGAAGCATCTCGGTTGACGCCAAGGACTTCGTAGTAATCACGTTTTGCCATTATGTTGTCGCTTATTAGGTTGGGCTAAAAATGCAAGAAAGCACACCCACGCTTTTGGCGAGGATGTGCTTAATCTTAACTAATAAAAAGATTATTTTTTATCAGATTTAACTTCTTCAAACTCAGCATCCACGACTTCAGCATCGACTGTTTTTTCGGCTTGTGGCTGCGCTTCAGCGCCGCCAGCTTGCTGGGCTTGTTGCTCAGCGTACACTTTCTCGCCTAGCTTCTGTGATGCTTCCATCAACGCGTTGGTTTTAGCTTCAATCGTATCTTTGTCGCCCTCTTTTAGCACGTCTTCCACATCTTTGATGGCCGCTTCAATCTTCGCCTTTTCGTCAGCATCTAACTTATCGCCGTGCTCAGTTAACGATTTCTTCACGCTGTGAATCATGCCGTCTGCTGCGTTTCGTGCATCCACCAATTCACGCAGTGCCTTGTCTTCATCCGCATGGGCTGCTGCATCTTCTTCCATGCGTTTGATCTCTTCTTCAGACAGGCCTGAGTTTGCCTTGATCGTGATCTTGTTCTCTTTGCCAGTCGCCTTATCTTTAGCAGATACGTGCAAGATACCGTTGGCATCGATGTCAAAAGTCACTTCAATTTGTGGCATGCCACGTGGCGCAGGAGGGATATCGCTCAAGTTAAATTGCCCCAAGCTCTTATTGCCAGCAGCCATTTCGCGCTCACCTTGCAACACTTGAATGGTTACCGCGTTTTGGTTGTCTTCAGCTGTTGAGAACACTTGTGATGCCTTGGTAGGAATCGTTGTGTTCTTTTTGATGAGTTTAGTCATCACGCCGCCCATAGTCTCAATACCGAGTGACAATGGTGATACGTCTAGCAACAACACGTCCTTCACGTCGCCTTGCAATACGCCGCCTTGAATTGCCGCGCCAACCGCCACCGCCTCATCAGGGTTTACGTCTTTACGCGCTTCCTTGCCGAAGATCTCTTTTACCTTTTCTTGTACTTTTGGCATACGGCTTTGACCACCGACCAAAATCACGTCGCCGATTTCATCGATGCTCACGCCAGCGTCTTTCAAAGCTGTGCGACATGGTGCAATCGTACGTTCAATTAAATCCTCAACTAAAGATTCAAATTTAGTACGTGTAATCTTCACAACTAAGTGCTTAGGGCCAGATGCGTCTGCAGTGATGTAAGGCAAGTTCACTTCAGTTTGCTGCGCTGAAGATAATTCAATCTTCGCTTTTTCAGCTGCTTCTTTTAGACGTTGCTTAGCAAGCAAGTCGTTACGCAAATCAAGACCGTTTTCTTTCTTGAACTCATCAGCTAGAAAATCGATCATGCGATTATCAAAGTCTTCACCACCAAGGAATGTGTCGCCGTTGGTCGAAAGCACTTCAAACTGGTGCTCGCCATCGATGCTTGAAATCTCGATGATAGAAACGTCAAATGTACCGCCGCCCAAGTCGTAGACTGCAATCTTGCGGTCGCCTTCTTGTTTGTCTAAACCGAAAGCTAATGCCGCTGCAGTTGGTTCGTTGATAATACGTTTTACTTCGAGACCAGCGATACGGCCAGCATCTTTAGTCGCTTGACGTTGGCTATCGTTGAAGTAAGCAGGCACAGTAATCACAGCTTCTGTCACTTCTTCGCCCAAGTAGTCTTCCGCAGTTTTCTTCATCTTGCGTAAAACTTCAGCAGAGATTTGTGGCGGCGCCATCTTGTTGCCGCGCACTTCAACCCATGCATCGCCGTTATCAGCTTTAGCAATGGTGTAAGGCATCAAGTTAATGTCCTTTTGAACTTCTTTTTCGTCAAAACGGCGACCGATTAAACGCTTCACCGCGAACAATGTGTTCTTAGGATTGGTCACTGCTTGGCGCTTAGCAGGTGCGCCAGTTAAGATTTCGCCATCATCTTGGTAAGCGATGATAGATGGTGTGGTGCGGCCGCCTTCTGCGTTTTCAATCACGCGTGGTTTGCCGCCTTCCATCACGGCAACACAAGAGTTGGTGGTGCCTAAGTCAATACCGATAATTTTACCCATGAGATGATTTCCTCTTTAAATAATTAGTTAATTCAAAAATTCTATGTACTGTTAATGGGGGTATCTTTGTATCTTTCAAGTCCCCATTCAAATTAGTTTTATTCTTTTGCTTTGACGACCATCACTAAAGCGGGGCGGAGTACACGGTCATTCAATGTGTAGCCTTTTTGTAAAACGCTATGCACGGTGTTTGGCTCGCCTTCGGCTTCAATCGCGCTAATCGCCTGATGTTTGTTCGGGTCAAATTTTTCGCCAACAGGGTTAACTTCCGCAATGTTGAATTTTTCGAATACGCTGAGTAGCTGTTTTGAAGTTAGCTCAACGCCATCCTTGTAGCTTTCAACGGTTGCATTCGCTACACCAAGTGCCGCATCCAAACTGTCTTTTACTGCTAAAAGCTCACCAGAGAATTTCTCAAGCGCATACTTACGCGCCTTGTCGATGTCATCGGTCGCGCGTCTGCGGATGTTTTCGCCCTCGGCTTTTGCGTAAAGCACGGCGGCTTGTTGCTCGGCTAGTTGCGCTTCTAATTCTGCAATGCGCGCCTCAGGTGTTTGTTCTGTTTCTACAGAAGCTTCTGTTGTATTTTCAGTTTCAGGCGTTTGGTTCTGGTCTTCTTGCGACATAAAAATCCCTTATTTTTAGTGATTTGTTTTTACGATAAATTGCTAAATGGGGATGATGGTGATGATTACAAGAGTGAAAGTTAAAATTTTCTAATAATTTTTTGAGTATGGTTTGATCAAGCGCAATGGCTATACTTAGCCTTGTTTGCGATAATGGCTAAAAATGATAGCGGGGCTTACATGAATCTAATTAAAGAGTTTGATTTTACGACTTGGAATCCAAAGATAACCAAAGCGAAAAGCCAGCAAGCAATCGCTGCTTTAGAGGGGGGCTATGTGATTTGTTTGCCACATTTGTCTTTTGTGCTTAGCGAAGATGAAAAGCGTTTCCTCTCTGAAAGCTGGTCAGACCAGAAGTCTAAAAATATCTCACTACGTCCACAAGGCGGATTAAGAGGCGCTGCTGGTTCAGATGCTGATTTGAAGGCTTTGCGTGCGATGATTCAGCGCTATTCAGATCAGGCGACGCAATTGGTGGGCGCCTTATTTCCTGACTATGTACCCAACCTTATAACCGCAAACACAAGCCTTCGCCCATTTGAGGTGGAAGGGCGTGTGAGCTCTTACCGTAAGGATGACAAGCGTCTGCATACGGATGCATTCCCCTCGAACCCAACGCAGGGTACGCGCTTGCTACGGGTGTTTAATAACGTTAATCCGCACGGCAAGCCACGAGTTTGGCGTGTCGGTGAGCCTTTTGAGGCTATGGCGGCAAAGTACCTTCCAAAAGCAAAAAGCATGTTCCCAGGTCAGGCATGGATGATGCGCAAGTTAGGCATTACTAAGAGAGAACGTACGCCTTATGACCAGCTGATGTTGCAGTTACATGACTTGGTGAAGGGCGATATGGATTACCAACGTAACTCACCACAGCAGAGTGTGGATCTGATG
The DNA here is from genome assembly GCA_903899965.1 of uncultured Methylophilaceae bacterium. GTDB lineage: Bacteria > Pseudomonadota > Gammaproteobacteria > Burkholderiales > Methylophilaceae > Methylopumilus_A. Next base: position 6,391 of record CAIULB010000017.1, read on the forward strand.
CCAGGCACCACTTGGATAGTGTATTCAGACCAGGTCCTTCATGCGGCGATGTCTGGTCAATACATGATGGAGCAAACTTTCCATTTGCCACCTGAGGCGCTTTACCAGCCTGAAACCTCCCCGATTAAAGTGCTGGAGGCAATCACAGGCGAGTCGCTGGGGCTTGCTGCTTAATTTCTAACCTTGTAGCGGTCGTAAACCCACATGTATTGAGAGGGGCATTGTGCAATTGCTTTCTCAATCTCTTGATTGAGCAGTTCGGTGGTCTTAATGCCACCTTGCTCAATAGGTTTGATATGGATGTGGTAGCCACGCCCACCTTCTAATCTTTCACCAAACGCCATCAGCACTTGCGCGCCTGATTTTTCCGCCAGCTTGGATGCCAGCGTCATCGTGTAAGCGGGGCGACTAAAGAATGGCACCCATTCACCCTCGCCCTCGTGCGGCGCTTGGTCCGGCAATATACCGATCGCTTCACCACGTTTTAATGCTTGTAGTAATAACTTCACACCTTGTGCATTCGCTGGGGCAAGGCTTACATTGCCGCGCTGGCGGCCTTGGTTAATCATTGGCATGAGCCAGCTCTGTCTCGGTGGGCGGAAAAGCACGGTAATGGGGTGGAACTGCCCGTAGTACAACGAAGTGATTTCAAAGCAGCCAAGGTGCGGCGTTAGAAAAATAATACCCTTTCCTTTAGCTAAACCTGATTCAACGTGCTCCCAGCCCGTGCAGCCTTGATACCACTTAGAAAGTGTTGAATAGTCTTTGAACCAAATAGCGAAGGTTTCTAACAATGCCTTGCCCGTTTCACCAATGTTGCGGTGTAAAGTTTTTTTGAAGCTGACGTCATCTTTTGTTAACTGACTAAGCTTTAGGTTTGTGTTGATCAAGTTAGCGTATTTTTTATAACTTAAATAACTTGCCCAGCTCAGTGCGGAGCCTAAGAAATGCACAGCACATAATGGCAGCTTTGCTAATAGCTTTAGCATGGAAGCCAATATTTTGTGCTTCAGCATTAGAACGTCCCTATCCGATCAAACGCACTAAATACTTCGCTAATCTCAGGAAGTCTGCCTTTCCCGCCCAAGTTAATTGCAAGTGCATTGGGGCCACCATAAGTTCCATTTAAATCAGGATGGGTGTCTGTATAGATGGCAATTGATGGGACGTCCATGGCAACGGCAAGATGGATGAGCCCTGTATCTACCCCAACAGCAGCTTGCGCGCCAGCCGTAATGTGGGCGAGTGTTGTGAGGCTCAATTTCGGTAGTACAACAGCTTGTGGAACGTGTGTGGCAATGATATTAGCGCGACCTTTTTCGGTGTCAGTTGCCCAAGGCAAGCAAAGCGTTACGCCTTGCTTGGCTAACAATATACCTAAAGAAACCCAGTGCCCCATTGGCCATAACTTCGAATCGCGACTGGTTGCATGAAAAACCATGACGTACTTTTCAGGCAATTGAATATCATTTTTCTTAATGAGCTCAATTCTTGGTAATCCATAATCTGGCGGGCTAGTCGGCGCTCGATAATTAAATGCCAAGGCTGTTAATTGGCGATTTTGATCTACGGCATGCTGCTCTCTTGAAACGGAGAAGCGACGATTATAGAAAAAACCGGCCAACCATTCCCTTGCAGTCCTTGGGCCTTGCCCATATCGTTTGCCTTTTGCTAAGCAAGCAATCAACGCGCTCTTTAGCAAGGATTGAGTGTCGATAATGTAATCGTATTGATGCGCCTGTAACTGGGTTTTGAACGATTGGATTTCTTGCCAAGTTTTTTTGCTAAATAGGCTCTTGCGCCATCGGCGAATGGCGACTGGAATAATCTCATTGATATATGGATTGAGTTTGATCATGTCAGCAAAGCTTTCCTCAATGACCCAATCAATTTGGGCATCAGGAAACTCTGCATGAATGTCTGCAATAATGGGGAGGTTGTGAATCACATCGCCCATGGATGAAATTTTGACTATGAGTATACGCAAGATTTTTTAAGCTTCCGTTAGGGTTTGGCCGCTCAATCTAATCGCGCCCATTTTTTGATAGTATAAAAAGTTTTAAATATTTGTAATAGGTGGCTTCTGCATTAGATACCGCCAAAATAAAACCCATGCGCCCATCAAGAAAACCGAGTCTTAAAAAGTAAGTTCTAATAAATGCCCAGAGCCCCTTAAAAATTGCTTTGCTTAGGGAGCTCGTTTTGCCATTCTTATGCATCATCAACGCACCAGCAGTTGAATATCGATTGGTTTTTTCTAATACGTCTTCTAAATTCTCATAGCTTGTATGTATCAATGGCATTTTTAACGATTTGATTTCACCATTAAATATGACTTTTTCATGGACCAAGTCGTCACTAAATCGAGCACTTTCCCGAGGAAATAATCTTAGAACGTAGTCCGGAGACCACCCGCTGTATTTGATGAATTGACCGCAGTAACTTGATGCGCGAGGTATTTGAAAAGCCTGATTCTCTGAGGTTGATTGAATGACTTCTTGTATTTCTTGTTTTAGCTGGGCAGTCACAATCTCATCAGCATCTACTGAAAGCACCCATTCGTTGGATGCCAAGTTTAGGGCTAAATTCTTTTGATGGCCAAATCCATGCCATTCTTTAGTGACCGTAACCTTTGCGCCAAGTTTTTTACTGATTGCTGCCGTTTTGTCAGAACTGTTGGCGTCGACCACAATGATTTCATCTGCCCAAGATACTGAGTTAATGCAATCTGAGATTACATTTTCCTCATTTTTGGTAATGATCATGACGGATAGGGTTATTTTTTTTTTAATTTTCATTTTAGGGGCATACTTGAGTTCCAGTTAACGACAATACATTTTTTTCCAATAATACAAATATAACTGATACTTAATAGATGAAAATAAATTTCTCAAGAAGTTGTTTTTTTTCAACTCCCATGTGATGCCATTAGTTGATTTTTCGCTCCATTTCGAAAGCCCGATCCGCTTCCTCCATTTTTTTCCTGTATCAATAACATATGAGCTCTCGTTTGGTTCACCATATATTAAAAAAATTGGATACGGGGGTGGGAGTTTTTCCTTGCTCAATTTTTGCACATTGCAAGAGAATTGCTTTTCAGGGTCCTTCGATAAGTCAAAATCTCGTAGCAGCTTTTTTATATAAGAAAGTCTAAAAAATGATGGGTTGAGGCCTAACCCCGTTGCATAAACACTGCTTCCATCAGTTAAATGTTCCTTATTATTTTTTAGATTTAATCTTAGGGAGACAACATCTTTGTTTTCGAATGCTTTTTCAATTCTGGCTGGATATACTTTTTTCTTAAGGCACCAGTCATCTTCCAGATGTAAAAAGATTTCTGAATTAACTTTGCTCCAACACCATTCGACTGCTGATGAGAAGGAGGCGGAGGCAGGGGTTCTACTAACGACATTTTTGAAGTAGCGTGAACATACATTTAATACATCTTCAGCTGAACAGTCTGCGTCACCGACGCTATCCACATTAACAATTGCTCTTACCTCATAGTTGTGCAGAAGCTTTTTACTGAATGAGCTGAGTGTTATTTCTAGGATCTCAGGCCTTAGGGTTGCAATAATTACCACATCCATTTTTTTTTTAGTTTTCACGATGGAACTTTTCTCGAAAGCGTTATTTTTTGTAACTTACAAACTTCATAAGTTGCATCATTCTTGCTGAATAGGTGTGATCTTTTAAGACTCTTTTTAATGCAGAGTTTGCTATTTTTTGACGTTTTTCATTGTCATTTAATAAGTTAGTTAATAACTTAGGTAGCTCTTCAATTTTGGAAAAGGTTACCAAATCCTCTTTTATGTTGAACAGTTCTGGGATTTCTTTTTTTGCGTCGACCACTTGAACCACTCCGCAAGCTGCAGCTTCAAATAGCCTTGGATTTACTCCATGGGGCGATTCATCAAACCAAGTATGAAAGTTTAATACTATTTTGGCACTACTAAAGTATCGGCACATTTCTTCAGGTGAAAAGAATCCATTCTTTAAATGATCAAGTAGTCTTGAGTCTTTATTTAACTTTTTCTTCCAAGGACCATATATTTTTATATTGAAGCCATTCTCAAGCAAGTATTCCATTAATTTTTGCCTTGACTTACTCCAGTCACCAGCGAAACAGATGTCGCAAGCGTTGGACTGGTCAAATGGGTAAGGCTTGTGTATTTCAGGATCACATGCAGTTGGAAGAAATGTTGATGGCACTCCAGTTAATGATTGAACCTCTAATGCGCATACAGAAGAATTGCTAAACCAAAAGTCGAAATTGCTGGCAATCACTAAACCCCTTTTAAATTGAAAGGGATCGTTTATCCACCAGCAAGCTGTTTTTGCACCATGGGTTTTTGCCGTGTTTAATGATTTAACAGATAAGCTTGTGCCGTATATAGTAAGAAGCATGTCGGGCTTGAAGGTGCGTATCGTTTTTCTAATTCGGATATTGGCTCCCGAATACTGTTCTTGATCGCCAAATATTTTTCTTATCTTGGTTATAATCTTGTCTGATATATTCTCGTTATAGCTTTCTACTTTCACATCGTAGCCAAGATTGACTAATGCCTTTGCACTAAATACGTTCATTGGAACTGTTTTTAGATTGCCGGGTATTACTAATAGGATTTTCATTTTTGAGCTAGAGGTGCAATAGGGTAATTAAATATCAAGCTTGGGAGCGACTTGTTTGGTATAACCTTAGGTTGCTTGTTGTGCATTTTGATTAAGTCAATTTATGAAAAACGGTAGTACCAATGATAAAGAAAAAAGCGCTTTATATTAAAACTAAACATATAGGTGATTCTATCATCTTAACTTCAGCAATCGAAGCGTTGCCTCCAGACTATCTTGTTGATGTTTTGTGTTTTAAAGAGAGTGAGTCTATTTTTAGAATGCACCCAAGAGTCAGGCATGTGTTTGTTCCGCCTCGCCATCTCAAAGGGATTGCTAAATTTAGGTCTTATCAGTCCACATTGAAAAGCATGCTGGCTAGCCAATATGATTTTGTAGCGCAATTCTCGGACGACTGGCGCGGGGCTTTTCTGGCCAGGGTTTTACGTGCGCCCCTCAGTGTAGCGCGAGCCTCTAAAAAAAGACCGGACTTCTGGTCTAATTCATTTAAGCACATCGCCAAAATTTCACCGACAAAAAGACCGGCTGCCGAACAGGATGTAGATTTGTTGAGGAAAGTCGGGCTGTTTGATCAAGCTATTGCGCCCCCTTATTTTCTTGAGGTTTCTAATGAGGCAAGTAAAAAAGTAGATTTATGGCTGCAATCGCATTTTATTGACAGATCAGCCTCCAAATTGCTTGTGATCCATGCGCCCGCTAGATGGAAATTTAAGGGCTTAGCTAATTCGGTATGGGCTGAGCTGGTGGACGTTTTGCATGACAGGGGGTGGTCTGTCGCTTTGGGTGGTGCGCCTAGCGACTTTGCTTTTAATAAAGCTTTAAGCCTAGAGTGCAAGCATGCACCACAAATAGTGCGTGACTTTAGCCTTGAGGAATCTGCGGCACTTCTTAAAAAGTCTAATTTATTGATTTCGATAGACTCAATGTCTATTCACTTGGCAAGCGCTGTTCAAACGCCTGTGGTGTCTATTTTCGGGCCTACAGATGAGAGAGTTTGGGCGCCTTGGCAAGTAAAGCACCGCATTGTGGCTTTGAATGAAAGCGATGCTCCATCGTTTGCTTGCCGACCTTGTGGCTTGGATGGCTGTGCAGGGAGCAAGGTCAGTCAGTGTTTGATGGCGGTTGAAGCTCAGCAAATTTTATTTGCTGTTGATGACCTTCTTGCAAGCTAGTTCGAACACACTCAATACCGACTGATACATTCTTTCTAAAGAGTAGAGGGTTTGTCTTTCTTGCTTGGTATTGAACCTCTCCTTTACTAACTCTTTCGCCATCGCCTTTGCAAGCGCGTTTGGATTTTGGGTTGCAACTAGTGTTGCTTGCTTATAGCCTTCAATCGCCTCTGGGATCCCACCAATTGGACAGCTAATAATCGGAAGCCCTACCGACATGGCTTGCAATAGCGCTTGTGGTATGCCTTCGTTTGCGTAACTAGGTAAAACAAAGCAATCGAACGCTTGTAAATAGGGCACCACATTAGATTTCTCGCCAACAATTTTAATGTTGTCTTGAAATGGCGACTCCGCTGCTAATTTTAAGCAATTTTCCATCTGAGGCCCATCACCAACAATCACCAAGCTTACATTGGAATTATTGAGTAAATTAAAGGCAGAAATTAAGTCTGCATGTCCCTTCCATGACCTCAGTGTTGCGATGATGCCGAACACAAAGTGCTCTGCATTTAAACCAAGAAGTTTCTTTTGTTTTAATTTGTCACCAGGTATAAAAAGATCGGTATCAATCCCAGTTGGAACGGAGAAAATGGTTTCATCCTCAACAAAATGGTCAGCAAGCAATTGTGCTCGAATCGATTGCCCGGTAGTCATGATTGCGTTGGTGCCGCTGTTGTATAGCCACCTGGTCGGCTTATTTCTGTGAATGTGAGTGCTAATGTGGCGTGTTCTTACGATTGCGGGCTTGGTTCTTAGGCTTAGTCTGGCGATCGCGGTTAGCCAATGATCTTTACTGGAGTGACAATTAATGACATCCGGTTCTATGTTTTTAATCACTCGACGAAGTTCAAATAAATCTTTTAAGCGTTTTTTATTGAGGTGAATAGGAATCACTTTAACGCCATAGGCGCTCGCTTTCTTTGCGATCTGGCTTTTTAAATCTGCGGCTAAAAAAACTTCATGGCCATGTTTCAGAAATACTTGAGCTTCTGTTAAAACTCTAATCTCTTGCCCGCCCCAACCTAGGGATGCTTCAGTGTGAAGAATTCGCAATTTTATTAACTCTCTTTGCCTCAATTAATCGGTTGTATAAATCCAGCCATTTTTGATTGGCGATTGAAATGTCGTATTTTTTTGAAAGCTGGCGTGCGTTTTTCGAATAGGTACTCAAGCTCTCCCAGCAATGTTCAATGGCCAGTGCAATGCTGCCAGCTTCCTTTTCGCAAATAACACCGGCTTTTGCTTCTCTTACTTTATCAGCAAGGCCGACTGCGTCAGTAATAATGATGGGCAGCCCACAGCAGAGTGCCTCTAATGCTGCATTAGGGAGGCTATCGTAACTTGATGGCAGGCAAAAGATATCAGCACTTGCTAGATATTTTTTAATGTCATGCTTAGGGCCTAATACCTGAATGCGTTGATTTGCTTTTAATGCATTCACGTGCTTTTGTAGTGCGGCTAACTTTTTGTCATGACCGATCACTAATAACTGAAAATTGGGGAGCTTGCTGACCGCATTAACAAGTTCCCAAGCTCCCTTGCGCGCAAAGCCGGAACCAATAAAAACGACAACGGGCAAGTCTGGATTAAACCCTAGGTTGGCCTTATTTTCTTTTCTTTTTGATGTGGGTGTAGATTGAAAGTCTTCGGTATCTATCCCATTCTCAATTAAAACTACTCTGTGGTCTGGTACTTGATACCACTTTTTGATTTCACTTTGAACTAATGTGCTATTTGCTACAAAAGTTAAATTGTCATCTGCAGCCATGGCTTTTTCTGCGCGAATCACCGCTCTATGGTAGGGGTCAAGTTTCAACCATATTTTTCTTAACCAAGAACACTCTGCAGCATATCTTTTCACCCAGGAAGCATGAATGCCATCACCCAGTCGATATATATCTACGCCGCTTATCCGTTCGTGCGACTGCACCAAGTCGAATTTGTTTGATTTTAGAATCTGATGAACGGATTCGGAGAAGCTATTAAATTTTGCATATCGTGAAGTCCCTGAAGCGGATGCTTTGATGAATTCGCAGTTGTTTTGATCAAGGCCTTTACTTTGTTGACTCCAAGACTCTGCAACAATAGTCATGTTGATCTTTTTAGTACTTAGTCCTTGTATAGTACGAAGAATAAATTGCTCCGCCCCTCCGAATGGATTAAATTTGCGGCGAATGATGGCAATGCTGATTGCCATTAGATTCTCTTTGCACCTAGGTTGTAATATTCTAAATTATCGCTTGTTAGCAATTTTTCCATATAGGCGCCCGTCTTGAGAAGGGGGTAGCTTTCAAGTACCTCTTTTTTCCCAAGTAAGCTTGATTTGTTAAGTTTGTTGCTTGGAAAGTGCTGGCTAAATAGTTCCATTGCGTCACAAAAGTCACGATTCTTTGGGTGTACGGGTTCTCTTTCTCTCATCCAGATGATAGATTTTCTGCCAAAGCGTTGCGTAATCTTTGAAAAAAGATATTTTTCTAAATATTCATCCGAGCTGGGCTCGGGAATCGTAGATATTAAGTCTCTAAATTCCCTAGTATTTTTTACGATGAAGAATTGGCTTGCTATGCTTTTTTTCCAGCCAATATGCCAATCTAGGCCTGCTTTCTTAGTCAAACGAGTGATCAAGTAGGCGAGATTCTTAAGGATTCTCCCTGACTTTTTCCATTTCTCACTCTTATCAAAGCTCCATGATGATGATGCGATAATTGCATGGGGATTTTTTGACAATAACTCAATATATTTTTCAATAAAGGCTTGGTTCATTAACCACGTGTCAGCTTCCAAATGGATTATGTAATCTGCGTTGTAAGTTTCCGCCGCTTTCAAAATTGAATTTTTGAGCAGATTAAACGCCCCAGCCTGCAAAGCTTTTGGTTCACATCTGACAAGGATGTCTTCAATGTACTGACTATAGTTTTTGTCAGAACATGCGTGGACGATAGGCCATTGATTGGCGTAGTTTAATTTGATGATTTCCATATTAATGCGTGCGCAGTCAATGCGATTGAATGTTGTGATGCAGACTACACATTTTGATTTTGTCATCGTTCTGATTTTTTATACTTAAGTTTTGACGAATTTGGCTATTGCTTATTTATTAAGAGGCTTTAAATTTTAGTGCCTTGAGTATACTAAAAAAACCAAAATTACCAAGCTTAAATCTAGCAAAAAGTGACCCTTCCAAGCTTTGTATTAGGGCGGTTTAATTTGACGATAAGCCACGCATTGGGGATAATCAAGGACTAACTCAATCATCTATAGCGACACCATGAAACAAATCCTAAATGAAGTGACCGAACGTATCCGTGAGCGCAGCGCGCCTACGCGTTACGCTTATTTGCAACGTATTGAGAAAATGGCTTCGCGTACTCGTGGCCCTGATCGTATGGGTTGTGCTAACGTGGCCCACGCTTTTGCTGCGATGCCAGCGAATGACAAATTAAAAGTAGTAGCTGAAAAAGCACCAAATATTGGCATTGTGACTGCCTACAATGAGATGCTCTCTGCGCACCAGCCTTATGTAAATTTCCCCGAGGTGATTCGTGCTGAAGCTCATAAATATGGGGCGACTGTGCAAGTAGCTGGTGGTGTGCCTGCGATGTGTGATGGTATTACACAGGGCGAGCCTGGCATGGAGCTAAGTCTTTTCTCACGCGATGTGATTGCGATGAGTACAGCGGTCGCGCTTTCTCATGATGTGTTTGATGCAGCCCTACTGCTTGGTGTTTGTGACAAGATCGTTCCAGGCTTATTGATTGGTGCTTTGCAGTTTGGCCATTTGCCATGTGTATTTGTGCCTTCTGGCCCTATGAGCACTGGTTTGGATAATACTGAAAAATCTAAAGTACGTGAAAAATTCGCTGAAGGTTTGGTTGGCCGCCCTGAGCTGTTAGCTTCTGAATCAGCTGCTTATCATGGCGCTGGTACATGTACTTTTTACGGCACGGCCAATAGTAACCAGATGTTACTTGAAGCAATGGGATTGCATGTTCCGGGTGCGGCTTTTGTTCATCCGCACGATCCCTTACGCGCTTGTTTGACGCGTGAATCTGTCCGCGTTGTGCTTGAGAATACTCAAAATAACCGCTATATGCCTATCGGTAAGATGGTCGATGAGCGGGTGATTGTGAACGCGATTGTGGCCTTGTTGGCAACGGGCGGCAGCACTAATCATTGCATCCACTGGGTTGCTGTTGCGCGTGCTGCGGGCATCATTATCGATTGGGCGGATTTCAATAAGCTTTCTAAAAACACCCCATTGTTGGCGCGTGTTTATCCAAACGGTAAAGCCGATGTGAATCAATTTCAAGACGCAGGTGGCCCATCATTCGTGATCCGCGAGTTGGTTGAAGGCGGCTACATGCATGAGGACGTTCAATCAGTGGTGATTGGCGGCTTGCGTGATTACTGTAAGAAACCACAGACAGATGGTAAGAGCTTGAGCTGGGTTGAGCTGCCTAAAGAAAGCCCTGATGAAACAATTTTACGTACAGCATCTAAACCATTTAGTGCTTCTGGCGGCTTACTATTGTTGCAAGGCAACCTTGGTCGTTCAGTGATTAAGAGTTCAGCTGTGCCTGAGGATCGTCACATCATCGAAGCGCCAGCAGTGGTGTTCGATGCGCAAGAAGAGTTGTTAGAAGCTTTTGAGCGTGGCGAACTAGAAAAAGATTTTGTGGCAGTTGTTCGCTATCAAGGGCCTAAAGCGAATGGCATGCCAGAGCTACACAAATTAACGCCGCCATTGTCAGTCCTTCAAGGTAAGGGTTTCAAAGTCGCGATTGTGACGGACGGTCGTATGAGTGGGGCATCAGGCAAAGTGCCTGCAGCAATTCACTTATCTCCAGAAGCTTCTGCTGGTGGTGCAATTGGTAAAATTCGCACAGGCGACATTATTCGCTTGAACGTGATTGCGGGGACATTGAATGCCTTGGTGGATGAAGATACTTGGAAAGCGCGTCAAATTGAAGAATTAAGTGACTCAAAACGCTTTGCAAATGCCCATGGCATGGGACGTGAACTTTTTGGCGGTATGAGAAGCAATGTGCTTACAGCTGAAGAAGGCGCAGTTACTTGGCTCTAAGTGCTTAGTAAAAGATTATTAATTTAGATTTTAAAAAAGTAGATAAAACATGAATACATTAGATTTAGCTAAAGAAGGTCCAGTCATTCCAGTGATCGTGATTAACCGTGTTGAAGATGCTGTGCCTATGGCTGAAGCATTGCTTGAAGGCGGCATTAAGGTGCTAGAGGTAACTTTGCGGACATCATGCGCATTAGCTGGTATGGAAGCGATTGCTAAGGCTGTGCCTGAAGCGATTTTGGGTTCTGGTACTGTGCGTAATAACAAAGATGCGCAAGCTTCTAAAGACGCTGGCTGTAAGTTCGCTGTGAGTCCAGGTTACACAAGTGAGCTAGGTCAATTCGCACGTCAAATTGGTTTGCCATTGTTGCCAGGTGTTTCAACAGGCTCAGAAATTATGATGGCGAATGCTGATGATTACTATTTCTTGAAGCTATTTCCAGCAGTTGCAGTAGGTGGTATCAACTTACTTAAAGGCTTTGCAGGTCCATTTGGTGATGTGAAATTTTGTCCAACTGGCGGTGTAACGGTTGAATCAGCCCCACAATTCTTGTCATTACCTAACGTTGTGGTATGTGGCGGCACATGGCTGACGCCGGCAGATGCAGTTGCTCGCGGTGATTGGGCGCATATTACGAAATTAGCAAAAGAAGCTAGCGCGATTAAGCCTGCTTAAGTTTGTTATTTTCGACCTTAAATTTGAACCTATATTCAGCTAAATTGCTGGATATAGGTTTTTAATTTTTGTCAGGCAAAATTAATGCGGCCATTGGCTGAATATAAGACGCTAATATTTGATTGTGATGGGGTTGTACTTAACTCAAATCATCTTAAGATACGAGCGTATTATGATGTGGCCATTAAGTTTGGGGCGGATGAAGTTCAAGCTCAGGCGTTAGTTGCCCATCATTTAGAGCTGGGCGGTATTTCACGCTATCCAAAGTTTGAGTATTTTTTGCGTGAGATTATGCAACAGGCGGTCACAGAGTATGCGATGCAAACCTTGCTTGATAGCTTTACTGCCGAAGTGAAAAGACTGCTGACGGACTGCGAAATTGCTCCAGATTTGATGCGTGTTCGCGAAGCGAGCCCCAATGCAAAATGGATGATTATTTCGGGTGGGGACCAAGCAGAGTTGCGTGACATATTTAAGCAACGCGGCATTGCTAAACTGTTTGATGCGGGTATTTTTGGGAGCCCTGATAATAAAGATTCAATCTTGGCACGTGAAGTTGGCTATGGCCATATCGATCAACCCGCTTTATTTATCGGCGATAGTCGATATGACCATCAAGCCTCTACCAATGCCGGTTTAGATTTTGTATTTTTGAGTGCTTGGACAGATGTGGTTGGGTGGCAGGATTATTGTGCCAGTCAGAAAATAGCAGTTTTTAATCACCTTGGTGATTTGATTTGAAAAAGGTTAATCTAATTTCATGACGAAATTTACACCACCAAAAAAGCTTTCAGTTGTCGTTCCGGTGCGTAACGAACAAGATAATGTTGCGCCTTTAGTTGCTGAAATTGATGTGGCACTTAAAGGCTTTACGCACGAGATTGTCTATGTCAACGATGGTAGTACCGACGAAACCCATGTGCGTTTGCAACAATTACAAACAAACTACCCACAGCTTCGCATCGTGCGCCATGCGAATAGCTGTGGCCAAAGCACAGCGGTGCGTTCAGGTGTTAAGGCTGCGAAGTATGATTGGATTGCAACGTTGGACGGTGATGGTCAGAACGACCCGGCTGACATCCCTAAACTCGTTGATGCGCTTGAAGAAGGGGTATGGTTGGTAGGCGGTAACCGCCGTAAAAGCAGGCGGGATACTTGGATTAAACGTATTTCTTCAGTAATTGCCAATACTGTTCGCTCAAAAATGCTGCGCGATGACACCCCAGATACAGGCTGTGGGTTGAAGTTGTTTAATAAAGTCGCATTTTTAGATTTGCCTTACTTTGACCACATGCACCGCTTTTTGCCAGCGTTGATTAAGCGTGCTGGAGGTCAAATTCGTTCAGTACATGTCAGCCATCGAAACCGTGAGTTTGGTAAATCTAACTACGGCACCTTTGATCGATTGATGGTGGGTGTCGTTGATTTGTTCGGTGTGGCTTGGTTACAACGTCGCGCTAAATTACCTGTCATTATCGATGAAATCACCAGATAGGAACTCCTAATGGAATACGGCATCACTTCTTTTTTTCAGCATATTGTCGAGTCTGCCCAGCATTTTTTTAGCACCACATCGCAAGGTGACTTAATTTGGCTCTGTATTGGTTTGCTCGGACAAATTCTGTTTATGATGCGATTTATCGTGCAATGGCTTCATAGCGAGCGCCATCAAAAAAGTATTATTCCGGTAAGTTTTTGGTATTTCAGTTTAGTGGGTGGTTTAACCGTTTTGCTTTACGGTATCCATAAGTTTGAGCCAGTGATTATTCTCGGGCAATTGCCAGGTACTTTTGTTTATGCAAGAAATTTAATCTTGATCAGACGCCATGAGAAATCTCAGCGTGAATTGCAAAAGGATGTGGCGTGAAATTCCTTGTGACAGGCGCGGCTGGTTTTATTGGACATCAAACGACGCTAAGATTATTAGCCCGCGGCGACAGTGTGATTGGTGTTGATAATCTTAATGACTATTATGATGTCAGCCTCAAAGAAGCGCGTTTGCAGGATATCGCTAAGCATCCACAAGCTAGTAATTTCAAATTTATTAAGCTTGATTTAGCTGATACTTCAGCAACAGAAGCCTTATTCAAAGCAGAGCAACCAGAGCGTGTTATTCACCTCGCGGCACAAGCAGGGGTTCGTTATTCACTGCAAAATCCACATGCTTATGTGCAAAGCAATTTGGTGGCATTTACTAATATTTTAGAAGGCTGTCGTCACAACAAGGTTGAGCATTTAGTCTATGCTAGCTCATCGAGTGTTTATGGCGGCAATACCAAGTTGCCTTTTAGTGAGCAAGATACTGTAGATCATCCTGTTAGCTTGTATGCAGCCACTAAAAAAGCCAATGAGCTGATGGCGCATACTTATAGCCACTTGTACGGTATACCAACAACTGGTCTACGTTTCTTTACCGTTTATGGCCCTTGGGGGCGTCCTGATATGTCGCCATTCTTGTTTGCAGATGCGATTTTGAATAACAAGCCTATCAAAGTTTTTAATCACGGCGATATGATGCGCGACTTCACCTATATCGACGATATTGTCGAGGGCGTGGTGCGCGTAGCGGATAAGCCTGCAACGCCACAAGCCAATAGCAGTGTGCCTTATCGTGTGTTTAACATTGGCAATAATCAGCCAGAAAATTTGATGGACTTTATTGGCATTCTTGAAAGCGCTTTCGGAACAACTGCGGAAAAAGAATTTTTGCCGATGCAAGCGGGTGATGTAAAAGCGACTTATGCTGATACAAGCGCTTTGGAGGATTGGGTTGGCTTCAAGCCATACACGCCTTTAAAAGATGGCATTGCCAAGTTTGCGGATTGGTATAAAGCTTATTACAACAAGTCTTAGTTTTTTAGGATTATCTAATCAAATGAATCACGCTTTCTGGCGTGATTTTTTTTAGACATTGCATGTGTTCATCTGGATTTTTCAGTGGGCAAGTCCGCTCAAAACAAGGGCTGCAAGGCAGGCCTAGATATTTAATGTGAGACCTCTCGCTCATTGGCGGTGTGTGGTGCGGTGTGCTTGAGCCAAAAATGGCAATCAGGTTCTTATCTAAAGCGGCGGCGACATGCATTAAACCTGAATCATTGCTGATAACGGTATCGCATAAATCCATTAAGTCTATGGCCTCACCTAGCTTGGTTTTCCCACCTAAATCTAAACAGCGATTTTCTGTGAGTTGGTTTATTTTTTGAGTGTAGGGAATGTCTTTTTCTGAGCCAAAAAGCCAAACATCCCAGCCTTTGGCCAGCGCGGCTTTCGCTGCTTCGGCATAGTATTCAATCGGCCAGCGTTTAGCTTCGCCATATTCAGCACCTGGGCATAAGCCAAGTACTTTGTGAGATGGTTTTTTATGGCCAATTTTAGTTAATGTGGCCAAGACATTTGTATGATTAGCGATCAGCTTTGGGTTGGGTAGCTTATTTGGCAAGTCGACATTTTTGGCTAATCCCAATGTTACAAAACGGTCCACTGTTCTTGGTAATTTGGCTCTATCTAATGGACGAATATCGTTAATTAAGCCATAACGCATTTCGCCTAAAAAACTAGTCCGCCGCGGAATATTCGCGGCAAAAGGCAAGATGGCAGACTTGAGAGAGTTGGTCAGAATAATGGCTTGGGTATAACCATCTTTGCGTATGCTTTTGCCAAAGCGGATGCGTTCCCAAAACGCAAACTCCCCGTGCTTGAAAGGCAAGGCAATGGCATTCGTTATTTCGGGCATCCGCTCTAATAGCGGTAATGTCCAAGCGGGGGCTGCAACGTCAATTTGGCAGTTGGGGTTTTGTTGTTTGAGTGTGGTGAATAAGCTTTGTGCTAACACCATATCGCCCACCCAGGCCGGACCTAAAACAAGGATTTTTTCAGAAGCTGAGTGAGTTTTTTGCACAGAGTAGATGGATGCTGGAAAATAGTTACTGCGCCATTTTTTCAATGATTTTGCTTGTGCTGCGACCTTGAACTAATGGAATTAGCTTCACTTGCCCGCCCCATGACTTGACTTCGGTGCCGCCCACCACTTGCTCCTCCGTATAGTCGTCGCCTTTTACAATCACATCAGGTTTCACTGCGTGGATAAGATTGAGCGGTGTATCTTCATCAAACAAAATAACGGCATCAATGGCTTCTAACGCCGCCAAAACGCGCGCTCTGTCGTTTTCATGAATGACTGGCCTGCTTGGGCCTTTAAGGGCGCTAACTGATCTATCAGTATTCAAGCCAAGGATAAGCTTGTCACCTGTCTTTTTAGCGGCTTCTAAATAAGTCACATGCCCAGCGTGGAGTAAATCAAAGCATCCATTGGTAAATACGATTTTTTGTTTGGCAGCGCGCCAAGCGTCCACTTTTAGTTTTAAGCCTGTTAAATCCGTAATTTTGTCCGTTTGCTCGCTGGTGTTTTTAGCGGTGAGTTCGTGAAGCAATTCATTTAATTGGATAGGTACAGTGCCAACTTTTCCAACCACAATACCTGCTGCAGTATTCGCTAAACTAAGCGCATCTTGTGGGCTTAAGCCATGAATTAAGCCTGCTGCTAACGTTGCAATCACTGTGTCACCAGCGCCAGACACATCGAACACCTGTTTGGCTGTTGCGGCTATGTGATGTTCGTTTGTTTTATCAAATAGCGTAATGCCTTCTTCGCCGCGGGTGACGGCTAAAAAATCAAGGCCTAAATCAGCTTTGAGTTTCTTTGCGCCGGCTAATAAAGCCTCGGTGTCGTTCATATTCACACCACAAGCTTCAGCAGTTTCTTTCTTGTTTGGTGTGAGCGCGGTTGCGCCTTTGTATTTGGTGTAGTCCTGACCTTTAGGGTCGGCAAGCACAGGAATATTTGCCTCTTTACAGGCTTGAATAATGGATTGGCAAACGTCATCACTGAGTACGCCTTTAGCGTAGTCTGACAAAATAACGATAGATGGTCTTTCTTGAAGTGCGCGGCTAATTAATAGATGCAACTCAGCATTTTCTTCAGCGCTAAATTTCGCTTGGCTTTCTTGGTCGATGCGAACAATTTGCTGATGCGAACTCATGACACGTGTTTTAGCAATCGTTGGTCTTGTTGATGATTGAATTACCGCTTCCGATTTGATGCCTAGATGATTAATCAAAGCAAGCAATGTTGTTGCTTCTGCATCCTCACCCACACAGCCTGCAATACGCGTACTGATGCCCAGGTTGGCTAGGTTGGCCGCCACATTGGCTGCGCCACCTGCGCGGTCATTTTGTTGCTTGAGAAGCACCACTGGCACAGGTGCTTCAGGGGATATGCGCTGTACGTCGCCAATTAAATAGCGGTCTAGCATCAGGTCGCCAATGACCAGCACCCATTTATCTGATTCGTTGAATAGCTTTACTGTATTAATGAGGTCTTGGTTCATGGTTTTATGCTTAGTTTTATTCTGATTCTAGCAAGTCGCACAAGCTATGGCCGACAAAAATATGCGCCTCTTGAATGCGTGCGGTTTCGCTTGAAGGCATCACTAGGTTGTATTTGCAAAATTCGTTCATCTTGCCGCCAGATCCACCAGTTAGGCCAATCGTCGTTGCGCCTAGCTTATTAGCTTCTTCAATGGCTGCCACAACGTTCTTGCTGTTGCCCGAAGTGGTAATGCCAATCACCACATCTTCTGGGCGGCAAAGTGCTTCAATTTGGCGCGCAAAAATATAATCGTATCCATAATCATTGCCGACAGAGGTAATGATAGATGTATCAGTCGTTAGCGCAATTGCCGCTAGGCCGCGACGCTCTTTTTTAAAGCGGCCCACAATTTCAGCTGCAATATGTTGGCTGTCCGCTGCGCTACCGCCATTGCCCATGAGCATGATTTTACCGCCCCGCTTTATGCAGGCTTTAAGCTCTTCGGCAACGATGCTAATTTGCGGAATTAAATCTCCTAGCTTGGCGAACATCGTTTGATGTTCTGCTATGGCATTTTTTAAGTTTTCTGATGAGGTCATGATTTTTATATTGTTAGCAGTAAGGGTCAGTTTGTAAGAGATAGTTTTGCACGTAGTCGCGGACGCCTTCCTCTAGCGTGTGAAACTTCTCTGTGTAACCAGCGTCAGCAAGTTTAAACATCTTGGCTTCGGTAAAGTATTGATACTTGCCCCGCAAGTCTTCTGGCATGTCGATGTAAGTAATGTTGGGCGCTTTGCCCATGCTGGTCATCACGGCGCTTGCAAGGTCTTTAAATGCCCGCGCTTGACCAGTGCCAATATTATAAATGCCTGACTCGCATAAGTTATTCACAAAATGCACAACAGCCGCGGCGGCATCTTTTACATACACGAAGTCACGCAATTGCATGCCATCTTCATAGCCCGCTAGATGACTCTTGAATAACTTAACAGTGCCTTCAGCTTTAAACTGATTGAAGGTGTGGAAGGACACGCTGGCCATCCGCTCTTTGTGGTATTCGTTAGGGCCATACACATTAAAGAACTTAAAGCCTTGCCATTGAGGAGGGCTTTTGTGTGCGTCTTGTTGCAGGGCCCATTGGTCAAAGTATTGTTTTGAATAGCCATAGCCATTGAGTGGGCGTAGCGTATTAATGTCGCAAGCATCATCGTAACCTTGCTCGCCTGCACCATAAGTGGCGGCTGAGCTGGCATATAAAAACGGTACTTTGTTTTCAGTGCACCAATCCCATAAAAACTGGCTGTAGCGAATATTGTTTTGGACTAATTTATTGAAATCGCGCTCGGTCGTCGCGCTAATCGCGCCCATGTGGATGATGGCGTCAATTTTAGGTTTGCCCGCTAAAAAGCAAGCAAGCTCGCTTTTGTCTAGATAATTGGCATAGCGGCGTTTAACAAGGTTTTGCCATTGTTCGGGGTGCTGAATATCGTCCACAATCACCAAGTCATCTCGCCCTAAGTTGTTGAGATGCCAAGCAATCATGCTACCTATCATGCCTGCGCCGCCAGTAATTACTATCATCTTTGCTTACCTATTTTGGGTTGCTTGTTTTGCTTAAAGCAAACTAATTACAACATTATAAACGCTTAGGCTAGATTTAGGCCTTTTCGCTTAATGCCTGGGCAAGTTGTCTGGTTAGCGTTGCTTGTTTTTCAGCTTCTTGTTCATCCCATTCACTTGATACCCAGCCATGCAAGTTTTCCATGGCGATATCGCACATCGCATTTATCCAAGCATCGCGGCCATTAAGACATGGAATATAGTGATATTCGCCGCCGCCATTGCTTTGGAAAATGTGCTTACCTTCCATGGCGATTTCTTCTAGCGTCTCTAAGCAGTCGCTGCTAAAGCCAGGGCAGATGACATCAATGCGCTCAGTTTTGGCTTTACCTAAGTCTTCTAAGGTGCTTGCCAAATAAGGCTTGAGCCACTCTTGTTTACCAAAACGAGACTGGAATGCGATTTGATACTCTTCTTTGCTTAGGTTAAGTACTTCTGCTAATAAACGGCCTGTTTTCATACATTCGCAGTGGTAAGGATCGCCTTTAAGTAAGTGGAACTTCGGCACGCCGTGAAAACTCATGACGAGCTTCCTTGGTTTGCCGTTCGTTGCCCAATGTTCTAACACACTGTTAGCTAATGCTTGAATATAAGCAGGGTGGTCGTGGTAATTGCGGATGGTACGTATCGCTGGCACATTGCGCGTTTTGAGTAAGACTTTCCAAATGGCATCTAAAGACGCTGCCGTACTACTTGCCGCGTATTGTGGGTAGAGTGGAAACACTAAAATTTTATTGCAATGCTGCGCTTTGAGTCTCTCAATCGCAGAAGCCATACTTGGGTTGCCGTAGCTCATGCCAAGCTCAACCACATAAGGCGACGCAATACGTTGGCTTAAAAAGCTTGAAAGTAGTTTCTTTTGTTTTTGCGCGTTGACCATTAAGGGGGAGCCTTCGCTTGTCCACACCATGGCATATTTTTCTGCTGATTTTTTGGGGCGCACCACCAAAATAATGCAATGCAAAATCCAGCACCAAATAAACCGTGGAATTTCCACAATGCGTCTGTCCATCAAAAACTGGCCTAAGTATCTTTTAAGTGACTTAGCATCGGGGGCATCTGGTGTGCCAAGGTTGGCAAGTAAAATGCCGACCTTTGCTTGGTCGCCATGTTGATATGGAGGTTCTGCTTTGTAATAAGCCATTTGTTGGTCTTTATAAAATTATCGTTAAGTATTAGATAGCGCGTTTGAAAGAAGTTTCGCAGTGATGTCCACAATTGGGATAACGCGTTCATAAGCCATGCGGGTTGGGCCTATCACGCCCAGCGTGCCAACCACTTGGCCATCAGCTTCGTAGGGAGCTGTTACCATGCTGCATTCATCAAGTGGTAAATAGCCACTTTCGCCGCCAATGAAGATCTGGATGCCTTCCGCGCGTTGACTGTTATCAAGTAATTGCATCAGCGAAGTGCGGCGCTCGAATATCTCAAAAAGCTTACGCAATGAGGTGACGTTGGTGGATAAGTCATCTACTTGCAATAAATTGCGCTCGCCTGAAATCACCACATTATCTTTATCTTCGTCGAGTACTTTGCCACTTGCATCAAGTGCTGCAGCCATGAGGCGCGTCATATCAGATTGCATCTGTTTTAACTCTTCATGGAGCTTCTGCTGCGCTTGCTCAAAAGTAAATCCGGTGTAGTGCTGGTTAAAGAAGTTAGTTGCTTGAACCAGTTCAGCTGCTGAATAAGGCTTGTCAGTTAGAATAATGCGGTTCTGCACATTGCCATCGGTCGTGACGATAATCACCAAAATGCGCTTTTCAGATAAGGGTAAAAATTCAAGATGCTTAAATGCGATGCTTTTGCGTTTTGGAATCATTACTAAGCCAGCAAACTGAGTTAGCTCGGAAAGTATGCCGGCCGCAGATGAAATGAGTTCTTGTGGATCTGGTGAGCGAAGCTCATGTTTTAGGCGCTGAATTTCTTGGCTTTGCATCGGTTGAACCGTGAGCAAAGTGTCGACAAAAAAGCGATAGCCGCGCTGTGTTGGAATGCGACCTGCTGAAGTGTGAGGGCTAGTGATAAAGCCCAAAGCCTCTAGGTCTGACATCACATTACGAATGGTCGCAGGGCTTAAATCTAAACCAGAGCATTGTGAAAGGGTGCGTGAGCCTACAGGTTGCCCATCATTAATGTAATGTTCGACCAGGGTTTTGAGTAAAATTTGCGCGCGTTTATCTAACATGCTTGTTGCTGTAATGTGGCTGAAAAGTGCATTTTTGTATCATAGCAAGCCTACTCTTAATTCAAAAGCTTTTACGCAACACTTCTATGTCTGGCTTGAATATGATTAAATGCAAGAGATGAAAAAAGCCTTTAAAAATGTCGCCATTATTGGCAAATACAATGCGTCTGAAATGCGCGATAGCATCCTTGCGATGTGCGCGTTTTTGGCGTCCGAAAAAATCACTGTTTCATTAGAAGCTTCAACTGCTGACCATTGCAATATTTCAGGCTTTGCAACTTTGAGTATGGACGAGATTGGCGATAGCGTGGACCTGGCTATAGTGCTTGGTGGTGATGGCACTATGCTAAGTGTTGCGCGTAAGCTTGCTGATAGTCACATCCCGCTGATTGGTGTTAATCAAGGCCGCGTTGGTTTTTTAACGGATATCAATTCTGCCAATATGCTCGATGAAATGCGCAAAATTCTAGCTGGGGATTACAGCATTGAAGAGCGTATTCTGCTGAATGCCATAGTGTACCGAAATGGCAAACAAATCAGCACTGGGCGTGCGATGAACGATGTGGTGATTAACAAAGCAGGCATGTCACGTTTGATAGAGTTAGAGGTTAATATCGACGGTCAGTTTGTGCATAGACAACGTTCTGATGGCCTCATTTTAACTACCCCAACAGGTACAACCGCTTACGCGCTTTCTGCGGGTGGTCCGATTTTGCATCCAACATTAGATGCCATTACTTTGGTACCAATTTGTCCACATACTTTGAGTAATCGCCCAATTGCCATCCGTAGTAATAGCATCGTTGAAATTACTTTGGTGCATTGTGAAGATGCTGGTGTGCACTTGGATGGTCAATTGCAATTGGCCTTAGAGGCAGGCGATAAGTTAGTGGTTCAGCGTGATGAAAAAACTGTTTCACTGCTACATCCACTAGGACATAGTCACTACGACATGCTTAGACAAAAGCTTAACTGGGGTTAGTTTAAGCATGTTGCAAACGCTTTCCATTCGAGATTTTGTGATTGTTGATGCGCTCAATATTGAGTTCTCAACAGGGTTCACTGTGCTTACGGGTGAGACGGGCGCTGGCAAGTCTATTCTGATTGATGCCTTATCTTTAGCAATGGGCGCGAGAGGCGAGGGCGGCATTACCCGCGCTGGCTGTGAAAAAGCGGAAATCAGCGCGAGTTTTTATATTGCCAAGCTAGAAGGCCTCAAGGCTTGGATGCAAGAAAATGAGATCTCTAATGATGATGACCAATTGCTCTGCCGTCGCATCATTTACGCAGATGGTCGTTCACGTGCTTTTATTAACGGTCAGCCAGCCACCATTCAGCAACTCAAAGATGTGGGTGAATTTTTGGTCGATATCTACAGCCAAAACGCACATCACTCGTTGCTCAAACTTTCGACCCAGCGTGAGATTTTTGATGATTATTGTGGCTTGAGTTCGCTTGCGGTTGAAACATCATCGGCTTATAAACAATGGCAAACGCTTTATCAGCGCCGTATTGAAATGGAGCAAAACGCGAGTAAATATGCAGATGAGTTGGCTGAGCTTCGAGACAAAGTACGTGAGTTGGTGCAGCTTGGTTTTGTGGCGGAAGAGTGGGAAAGTTTACAGCAAGAGCATAGCCGACTCTCACATGGTGCCAGTCTTTTGTCGGGTTGTGAGGAATGCCGTGAGTTGTTATCCGAAGGCGAGATTTCTGCATTACGTCAGTTAAGCACTGCCCAATCTAAGTTGCAGGGTTTGCGTGATTACGATGCTGGCTTGGATGAAGCTTTGGTGACTTTAGATTCTGCCATTATTCAGCTTGATGAAACTGACCGCTTTTTGAATCGTTATCTGCAACATGCAGAACTAGACCCTGAACGATTGGCTGAGGTAGAACTTCGTATTCAAACCATTCATGCGGTTTCACGCAAGTATCGTGTGCGGCCAGAAGAGCTTATTGAGTTACTTACTCAATGGCAAAAGCGGATGGCTGAGCTTGAGAGTGTTAATGCGGATGGCGAACTTGCCAAACAAGAGGCTGCAGCAAAGATGGCTTATGATTCCTTAGCCAAAAAACTCAGCGAAGGTCGCCATCAAAAAGCACCTAATTTAAGCCAAAAAATCACAGGTGAAATGCAACGTTTATCATTAGCGGGCGGACGTTTTGAAGTGGCCTTAACGCCACAAAATCCATCAAGTGTAGGCTTGGAGCAGGTGGAATTTTTGGTGGCAGGTCATGTGGGTGTGGAAGCAAGACCGCTCAACAAAGTGGCCTCTGGCGGCGAGCTTTCTCGTGTCAGTTTGGCGATTCGCGTGGTGACTGCAGAGCAGGGCAGTGTGCCTACCATGATTTTTGATGAAGTAGATGTTGGCATTGGCGGCGGCGTGGCCGAAGTGGTTGGGCAGCTTCTTAAGCATTTAGGGATTGGTCGACAAGTGTTGGTGATTACCCATCTGCCACAAGTCGCATCTCAAGGCGCACAGCATCTTAATGTCAAGAAAATCCAACGTGACAACCTGACGCTTAGCTCAATTGAGCCTTTAAATGATAATGCGCGTGTTGAAGAAATCGCTCGTATGCTGGGCGGTGTAGAAATTACCGAAACTACACGTCAACACGCCAGAGAAATGCTGGCTGGGTAATAAAAAATAATCCTTAATGGCCCCTTGAATTAATTCAGGTCAACCCCAATGTTCCTATCAGCGTTTATCTAAACTAGCACTATTTAAACCACCAATTTTTAAAAGAGGAAACCGAATGCGAATGAAATCCTTATTAGGCGCTTGTGTTTTAGCGCTGGCTTTTAATGTGGCAATGCCGACTTATGCGGCAGATCAATTTTCGCTTCATGATGTTTATCAAGCGGCGGAAGCGGGCAATATAGCTAAGGCACAAGCCATGATGGAGCAAGTGCTGCGTGACCATCCTGATAGCGCCAAAGCCCATTATGTAGAAGCGCAGTTACTCGCTAAACAAGGAAAATTGGCCGCTGCCGCTGCAGAGCTTGGCACCGCAGAACGCTTAAAGCCAGGCTTGCCAGACGAAAAGCCGCAATCTGTGCAAGAACTTAAAGCGGTGATTGCGGGACATGCCGGCAATGTAAGCAATGCTCGTCCACAAGATGCGCAAGGCGGCATTGGCCTTGGCTCAATATTGCTTATTTTGGCTTTAGTTGTATTTATCTTCTTTGTTGGTCGCGCAATGGGTCGCCGAAACAATCCAGTAGTTTATCCAGCAGGAAACTTCAACGGTGGAAATGCGCCATATGGTCAAGCGCCTTATGGCGGAGCTCCTTATGGTGGTGCGCCAATGGGCGGTGGCATGGGTTCTGGCATTATGGGCGGCTTGGCAACGGGCGCCGCACTTGGCGCTGGTATGGTTGCTGGTGAAGCGATGATGCATCACTTTACTGATGGTGATGGAAACACCCATAGCAATGGCGTGATTAGCGATGCTAACGCCGGCGACTCTTGGACGGATAACAACGACATGGGTGGTAATGACTTTGGTGTGACCGACAGCGGCTCTTGGGATGATGGCGGTGGCGGTGATTGGACTTAAAATATGAAGAATAAAAAAGGGGCGCAAGCCCCTTTTTTATTCTTGGGAATTACTTATGCGGACAAGGGTTTTTGGTGCAGTCTGCGTAAATATATAATGAGTGCTCGTTAATCTTAAAGCCGCGCTCTTCAGCGGCTTTGTGCTGTAAGGCTTCGATGTTCTCATCGCAAAATTCTTCAACGCGGCCGCATTGCATACATACAATATGGTCGTGATGCTCGCCATGATTAAGCTCAAACACGGCCTTGCCACTTTCGAAGTGGTGGCGGACTAAAAGGCCTGCTTGTTCAAACTGGGTGAGAACGCGGTAAACCGTTGCGAGCCCAACATCATCGCCTGTGCTTAACAAAATTTTGTAAACATCCTCGGCTGACATATGTCTGTCTTTGCTATTTTCAAACAGACTTAATACCTTGAGGCGTGGCAGGGTTGCTTTGAGGCCTACGTTTTTTAATTCATCTGGTTCACGTGCATTCATGTTTGTTCGCCTTGCCTAGGTTTAAGGGCGGCGCCCTTTTGTTGCTACTTATGGGACTGTAAGTCGTGGTATATTATCGCTAATTCTTATGAAAGTCATTGCGATGCGTTACTTAGTTTTATTGCTTGCTGTCCTATGTGCATCTTGCAGCTCTACTCTGCCTTCATTCAAG
This sequence comes from uncultured Methylophilaceae bacterium, assembly GCA_903899965.1. GTDB lineage: Bacteria > Pseudomonadota > Gammaproteobacteria > Burkholderiales > Methylophilaceae > Methylopumilus_A. Next base: position 31,341 of record CAIULB010000017.1, read on the forward strand.
CCTTACCATTTGGATGTTCAGCAAGGCAATGTGGTGACTTCAAAAATGATGTTGCAACTTAAACCAGGCATGACCAAATCACAAGTGCGCTATGTGATGGGCACGCCACTATTGCAAGATAGTTTCCATCAAGACCGTTGGGATTACCTCTATCAAATGAACAAAGGTGGCGAGGTGATTGAGCGCCGCCGGGTTATCCTTGAGTTTAAGAATGATGCCTTAGCTTCAGTGCGTGGTGATGTTATTCCTGCTGGCGCGCCTGGTGCTGAAAATGCCCTGCTTGCAAGTGTGGATGATGTTAAGTCAGCAAAAAGTGATAAAACTTTATTGGCTGAGGATGCTAAAACAAGTTGGACTGACCGCTTTAAATTTTGGGCTGATGACGATAAAAAGCCAGCGACTGCCGCTAATGTTGAGGTTAAGAAGCCAAGTGCTGTGGCTGGAAAAAGCTGGTTTGATAGTTTGAAGTTCTGGGAGGATAACGAAAAGCCTGCTGCGCCAGTTGTGGCTGCTAAGTCTGTTGAGGTTGCCAAAGCGGAAGTGCCAAAGCTTGCAGAGCCATCTCCTGTTTCTCCGTCGATTTCGGAAGAGGCTGCTATCCCTCAAGTGACTGAACAGTCGGTTGCTGCTGAATCCGCATCGACCTCTGATGCGGTTGAGGCTGTTAAAGAAGTGGCGGATGTTGAGCCTCAGCAGAAGGCGGTGGATAAAGCGCCCGTTTCCAATGAGAAAGCTGAAATTGCTGCGATGGTGAATGCTTGGGCTGATGCCTGGCGTTCTAAAAACGTCAATGCGTATCTGAAATTTTATTCAGATAAGTTTGCACCAGAAGGCATGAACCGTAAGGCTTGGGCTGCGCAGCGTAAGCAAAGAATTGCTGGGCAATCTGGTTCAATTGGCCTGACGCTAGAAGGTTTGAAAATTGATGTGAATGGAAAGATTGCGCAGGCGGAGTTCCTTCAGCATTATTCAAGCAGTAAATTAAATGACCATGTGACTAAAGTATTGAGTCTAATCAACGAGCAAAATCAGTGGTTGATTGTGAAAGAAACAGTCGCAAAATTATCTAAGCCAGTTGTGGCTGATGATGCGCCGCCAGTTGAAACATTTAAGCTACGTGATGTGACGGCGGATGAAAAATCAGAGGCGATGCCAGAGAAGATGCTTCAGGAGTCTGCTAAAAAAACGCTTGAGCCACCGACTGCAGCTAAGCCAATCATTAAGCCTGTTGAGCCTGCAAAACCAGCGCCTGCAGCCAAAGAAGTTAAACCTGTCGTAAAAGAGGTCGCGCTAGCAAAAGTTGAACCAGCTAAGGCTGAAGCAAAAGCAGAGGTAAGCAAGGTTGAGTCTAATAAAGATAAGCCATTACCGCCAGAAGATGCGCCAGGCTACTTTGAGCGCATGCTTGAGAAAATTGGCTTCTAATGATTATTGATGTGGCAATGAGCATACAGAAAGAAATGGATTGAAATGTTAAAAGTTGTGATTGCAGGTTGTTCTGGCCGTATGGGGCATGCGCTTTTGGAAGGTGTTTTTGCAGATGCTGAATTGGCTTTGCACGGTGCTTTGGATCGTGCTGATAGCCCACAAATTGGCCGCGATGCGGGTGAGCAGTTTGGCAAAAAAAGTGGCGTATTGATTAGTCATGATGTTACTGCGGTTTTAAAAGGCGCTGATGTGCTGGTGGACTTTACGCGTCCAGAGCCCAGCTTGGTTTATTTGGCAGCTTGTCAAAAAGCTGGTGTAAATATGGTCATTGGCACGACGGGTTTTACATCTGAGCAGAAAGACATAATTGCAAAAGTGGCGAAAGATATTTCGGTGGTTTTTGCGCCCAATATGAGCGTGGGCGTGACCTTGTTGATTAATCTTGTGCAAGCTGCGGCAAAAGTGCTTAGTGAAGGCTACGATATTGAAGTGATTGAAGCGCATCATCGCCATAAAGTGGATGCGCCATCTGGCACAGCATTGCGTTTGGGTGAGGCTGCGGCAAGTGCGTTGGGTCGGAATTTGGAAGAATGTGCGATTTATGGTCGCGAAGGGGTGACGGGTGAGCGCGACCCAAGTACGATTGGTTTTGCAACGGTGCGTGGCGGTGATGTGGTGGGTGACCATACGGTGCTGTTTGCAGGTACCGGTGAACGTGTTGAGCTAACCCATAAAGCCAGCAGTCGTGCGACTTTTGCGCTAGGTGCTTTGCGTGCGGGTAAGTTTATGCAGGACAAAAATTCTGGCTTGTTTGATATGCAGGATGTGCTTGGTTTGAAGTAACAAAACTTTGCAATAAAGCTGATTGATGGCCTCGCCTATTTCAGCTATAATTGAAACATTATTTAGCGGGACGAGCACAAAACTCATCCCGCTTTGCACATCCGCTTCTCTTCGAGCGATAATTATTTAAAAACAAGGGGTTATAAGTGCCGCAACACACACCAGCCATGTTAGTACTTGCTGATGGGACAGTGTTTCGTGGTATTTCAATTGGCGCTCCCGGCCAAACCGTTGGTGAGGTTGTGTTCAATACCTCAATGACTGGTTATCAAGAAATCCTCACAGACCCATCTTATACCAAACAAATCGTTACATTGACTTATCCGCACATCGGCAACACAGGTGTGAACGCCGAAGATGTTGAGTCTGGGCAAGTATACGCAAGCGGTTTAATTATTCGTGATTTGCCATTAGTTCATAGCAATTGGCGTAGCGAGCAATCCCTTTCTGATTATTTGGTTGCCAACAATGTAGTGGCGATTGCCGATATCGACACCCGTAAATTAACCCGCATCCTTAGGGAAAAGGGCGCGCAAGCTGGCTGTATTATCGCTGGTGCTGAGAATGAGGCTGAAGCCTTGGCGCAAGCAAAGGCCTTCCCTGGTTTGTCAGGTATGGACTTGGCAAAAGTCGTCAGTGTAAAAGAATCTTACGAGTTTGCTGAAGGTGAATGGGATTTGGCTTCTGGCTATGCAAAACCAAGCAATCCAGCTTTTCACGTGGTCGCTTTTGATTACGGCGTTAAGCGCAATATCCTTCGCATGCTTACTTCGCGTGGTTGCAAGGTGACTGTATTGCCAGCGCAGGCAACTGCCGAACAAGCTTTGGCTTTGAAACCCGATGGCGTGTTCTTGTCGAACGGCCCTGGCGATCCGCAGCCATGTGACTATGCAATTTATGCGATTAAAAACATTGTTGATACAGGGGTGCCTACATTTGGCATTTGCTTGGGTCATCAATTGTTAGCGTTAGCCTCTGGCGCTAAAACACTCAAAATGAAGTTTGGCCACCACGGTGCAAATCATCCTGTGCAGGATGTAGATGATAAGCGCGTCTTCATTACCAGCCAAAACCACGGATTTGCAGTGGACGCGGAAAGCCTGCCAGCTAATTTGCGTACGACGCATGTGTCCTTATTTGACGGCAGCTTGCAAGGTATTGCTCGCACAGATAAACCGGCGTTCAGTTTTCAAGGTCACCCTGAGGCGAGTCCCGGCCCAACAGAAATGAGTTATTTGTTCGATCGATTTGTCGAATCCATGAAACAGCACAAGCAATAAGAAAACTATGGCAAAACGTACAGACATTAAAAGTATTTTGATTATTGGCGCTGGCCCGATTGTGATTGGTCAGGCTTGTGAGTTCGATTACTCTGGTGCACAAGCATGTAAGGCGCTGCGTGAAGAAGGTTACCGCGTTATTTTGGTGAACTCTAATCCAGCGACCATCATGACTGACCCTGAGATGGCGGATGCGACCTATATCGAGCCGGTGACTTGGCAGGTGGTTGAAAAAATTATTGCTAAAGAGCGTCCAGATGCTTTGTTACCAACGATGGGCGGTCAAACAGCGTTGAACTGTGCTTTAGATTTAGATAAGCATGGCGTACTGAAAAAATACAATGTTGAGTTAATTGGTGCAAGCAAGCACGCAATTGATAAAGCGGAAGATAGACAAAAATTTAAAGAAGCGATGACCAAGATTGGTCTTGGTTCAGCGCGTTCTTCAATGGCGCATAGCTTGGAAGAAGCTTTGCAAGTGCAAGCAAGTATTGGTTATCCAGCAATTATTCGCCCATCATTCACCATGGGTGGTAGCGGTGGCGGTATTGCTTATAATCGTGAAGAGTTTGTGACGATTTGCGAGCGTGGTCTTGAAGCTTCGCCAACTAAAGAGTTGTTGATTGAAGAATCGCTACTTGGTTGGAAAGAGTATGAGATGGAAGTGGTGCGTGACACCAAAGATAATTGCATCATCATCTGCTCGATTGAAAACTTAGACCCAATGGGTGTGCATACAGGCGACTCAATTACTGTGGCGCCAGCACAAACATTAACGGATAAAGAGTATCAGATCATGCGTAATGCATCGCTTGCGGTGCTTCGCGAGATTGGTGTAGATACTGGCGGTTCAAATGTACAATTCGCGATTAATCCTAAAGATGGACGTATGATTGTCATTGAGATGAACCCGCGTGTATCACGATCATCGGCATTAGCTTCAAAAGCTACTGGCTTCCCAATCGCAAAAGTAGCCGCCAAACTTGCTGTTGGCTTTACATTGGATGAGCTTAAGAATGAGATTACTGGCGGTGCAACCCCAGCATCATTTGAGCCATCTATTGACTATGTGGTTACTAAGATTCCACGTTTTGCATTCGAAAAGTTCCCGCAAGCCGATTCACGCTTAACGACCCAAATGAAATCTGTGGGTGAAGTGATGGCAATTGGCCGCACTTTCCAAGAGTCATTCCAAAAAGCCTTGCGTGGCTTAGAGGTTGGCGTTGATGGTTTGGATGAAAAAACTTCAGATATCGATGAAATACAAAAAGAGCTTGGCGAACCAGGTCCTGAGCGTATTTGGTATGTAGGTGATGCTTTCCGCGCAGGCATGACGGTTGAGCAGGTATTTGATCACTCGAAGATTGACCATTGGTTCTTGGTGCAAATCGAGGACATCATTAAGCGCGAGATTGCATTAAAGGGCCGCCATCTAGCTGATTTGGACAAGGATGCTTTATTCCAACTAAAACGTCGTGGTTTTTCAGATCGTCGATTGGCTAGTTTATTAGGAACAGATCAACATGCGGTGCGTGCGTATCGACAAGCATTGAATGTGCGTCCTGTTTATAAGCGCGTGGACACTTGCGCGGCTGAATTCGCGACTAATACGGCTTATATGTACTCAACCTATGAAGAAGAGTGCGAAGCTAAGCCAAACGATAAAAAGAAAATTATGGTGTTGGGCGGTGGCCCAAACCGTATCGGTCAAGGGATTGAGTTTGACTATTGCTGTGTTCATGCAGCCTTCGCGATGCGCGAAGATGGTTATGAAACCATCATGGTGAACTGTAACCCTGAAACCGTTTCTACCGATTACGATACATCTGACCGTTTATATTTCGAGCCGTTGACGCTTGAAGATGTGCTGGAAGTGGTGGCCATTGAGAAGCCAGTTGGCGTGATTGTGCAATACGGTGGCCAAACGCCATTGAAATTGGCGCGTGATTTAGAAAAAGCGGGTGTGCCAATTATTGGCACAACGCCAGATGCGATTGACCGTGCAGAAGATCGTGAGCGCTTCCAACAAATGTTGCAAGACTTGGGTCTAAAACAGCCGCCTAACCGCACCGCAAGAACCCCAGACGAAGCGTTGCGTTTAGCGCAAGAGATTGGTTATCCGTTAGTGGTCCGTCCTTCTTATGTGCTCGGTGGTCGTGCTATGGAGATTGTGCAAGAGCAAGCCCAGCTTGAGCGCTACATGCGCGAAGCGGTGAAAGTTTCAAATGAATCACCAGTGCTGCTAGATCGCTTCTTAAACGATGCCCTTGAAGTGGACGTTGATGCTTTATGTGATGGCGAAGAAGTGATTATCGGTGGCATCATGGAGCACGTTGAGCAGGCCGGCGTTCACTCAGGCGACTCTGCATGCTCATTACCACCTTATAGCTTGTCTAAAAAGCTTCAAGATGAGTTGCGCCTACAAACAGTACAAATGGCGAAAGCCCTTGGCGTGGTTGGTTTGATGAATGTACAGTTCGCGATTCAAGGCGAGACCGTTTATGTGCTTGAGGTGAATCCTCGTGCATCACGTACTGTGCCTTTCGTTTCTAAGGCTTGTGGTTTGCAACTAGCGAAAATTGCAGCACGTTGTATGACCGGCGTAAAACTAAAAGACCAAGGCGTAACCAAAGAGATCGTACCTTCTTATTACTCAGTAAAAGAAGCGGTATTCCCGTTCATTAAATTCCCTGGCGTTGATACGATTCTTGGTCCAGAAATGAAATCGACGGGTGAAGTCATGGGTGTTGGTGCAACGTTTGCTGAAGCGTTTGTAAAATCACAGCTAGGTTCTGGCGATGTGCTACCTAAAGGCGGCAAAGCTTTTATTAGCGTGCGTCGTGAGGACCGTGAACGTGTCGTGGAAATTGCACAATCATTGGCCAACTTAGGTTTCCAATTGCTGGCAACGCGCGGCACAGCAGGTGCTTTGGCAGAGGCTGGTCTTACGGTAACCCCAGTGAATAAGGTGGCTGAAGGTCGGCCACATATTGTGGACATGATTAAAAATAATGAGATCAGCTTTATTGTGAACGTCACTGAAGATAAGCGTGCTGTGCAAGACTCATACGCAATTCGCCGTAACGCCTTACAACAAAAAGTGACCTACTATACAACTTTGGCAGGCGCTAAAGCCGCTTGTATGGGCATGGGTTATATGCAAGAGCTTGAAGTACAATCATTGCAAGAATTGCATAAAACACTTACTAAGTAATAAGATAATCCTTACATCAACCACGCCTAATTGTTAGGTGTGGTTTTTATTTTATATAGACCGCAAATAGCGATAAACGAAGAAGAAACAAGGTAGATAACATGAATCAAATCCCAGTCACCATTCACGGCGCAGAGCTTTTAAAGGCTGAGTTGCAACGATTGAGAAGCGTGGACCGTCCCGCTGTGATTGAGGCGATAGCTGAAGCGCGTGCGCAAGGTGACTTGTCTGAAAATGCCGAGTATGAATCAGCTAAAGAGAAACAAAGCTTTATCGAAGGTCGCATTGCGGAAATTGAAGCTAAACTTTCAAATGCGATGATTATCGATCCTAAAACCTTGAATGCGGAAGGTCGTTGTGTGTTTGGTGCAACGGTTGAGGTAGAGGATTTAGACGCTGGTGATAAAGCAACCTATCAAATCGTGGGCGATGACGAAGCTGACATTAAGTCTGGTAAGATCTCAATCAGCTCACCAATCGCACGTGCTTTGATTGGTAAGTCAGAGGGGGATGTGGCTGAAGTCGTTGCGCCTAGTGGCATCCGCACATATGAAGTGTTAAACGTACAGTACATTTAGATTGCTGGAGGTTGGGGCATGAGGCAGTTGGCAGATAATTTTGCGTTGATTTTAACGACCCTCTGGGTCGGTGCCCTGTGGGCAATTGGGTGCGTCGCCGCGCCAACCCTGTTTTATCAGCTAGCGGATAGGCAGCTGGCCGGGAGTCTGGCGGGAGAGATGTTTACGCTTGTTGCTTACATTGGCATGTTCTGTGGCTTTTATCTGCTCATCAACCGCCTCATCAAGTTTGGTGTCCCAGCCATGAAGCAAGGCGTCTTCTGGCTTGTACTTTTCATGCTCTTACTGACGCTGGCTGGTCACTTTGGGATCGCACCGATTATTGCCAAGCTAAAAGCGGATGCGATGCCTTCCGATGTGATGCACAGCGTGTTTGCTGACCGATTTGAAACTTGGCACGGCGTGGCAAGTATTGCCTACGCGCTGCAAGGCTTGTTGGGGCTGATGTTGGTGTTAAAGTCGACGCGTTAATATCGCGCCGCTTTCAAGTAGGATCTATTTAGGAATAACGATTTTTGCAGTTTCGGCTTGGCGATAAATCACCAGTTGCTTGCCGATGTGATGGACTTTAGTAGCGCCCGTTTTTTCACAGATTTCTTCTAGCATCGCAACGCGTGCTTCTCTATCATCACCAAACACTTTGATTTTGATGAGTTCGTGGGCATTTAAGCTGTTTTCAATTTCTTGCAGGACGCTTGGTGTTAAGCCGTTGTTGCCTATCATTACAACGGGATTTAATTTGTGTGCCAAACCGCGAAGGTGGCTTATTTGTTTAGTATTCACGCAGTATCTATCTTGTCTTGTTGATTCATTAAGGACGTCATTTTATCACATGAAGCTTAGGCCATGAAAAGAACCAAAACCAGTAAAGCTTGGATGCAAGAGCACGTGAATGACCCTTACGTGAAGCTCGCTCAAAAGGATGGTTATCGTGCGCGTGCCGCCTATAAGCTATTGGAGATAGACGATAAAGATAGGTTGATTAAGCCTGGTATGATGATTGTTGATTTAGGTTCAACCCCGGGAAGTTGGTCGCAAGTGGCTATTCAGCGCCTTAAAGGCAATGGTCGTGTAATTGCTTTGGATTTGTTGCCGATGGTTGGTATTCCTGGGGTGGAGTTTATTCAAGGCGATTTTCGTGAAGACGAAATTCTTGCGCAATTAGAAGAAAAATTAAATGGTCAGCAAATAGACCTTGTAATCTCAGACATGGCCCCCAATATAAGCGGTATCAGTTCGGTGGATCAGCCTAATGCGGTTTATTTAACTGAACTTGCTGTCGACTTTAGTTTGAAATGGCTGAAACCAGAGGGTAACTTTTTAGTCAAAGTGTTTATTGGCTCTGGATTCGAAGAGATTGTGAAGATTATGCGGGATAGTTTTGAGAAGGTCGTGACCCGCAAACCCAAAGCCTCGCGTGACCGCAGTACTGAAGTTTATTTGCTTGGATTGAAACGTAAAGCTAACAATGTATAGCTGTTTTAGCTTGCGTGAATGCAAGCCCAATTTAGTGGTAAGATTTTAATTGTATAAAAAATGCAATCTTTAAAAGGATGTGATCTTGAATAACATCGTCAAAAATATCGCGATATGGGTGATTGTTGCCATTATCCTCATGACAGTCTTTAACCAATTTGCGAATAAAAATGGTGCGGACAATCAAATCGTTTACTCACAGTTCATCAATGAAGTGAAGCAAGGTCATGTGGCCAAAGTGACCATTGAAGGCCGCGTTTTGCGTGGTGAAATGAATGATGGTAAGAAATTCAATTCTTATGCACCTTACGATCCAGGCATGATGGGTGACTTGCTTAAGAACAATATCCGCGTTGAAGCGAAGCCAGAGCAAGAGCAATCATTATTGATGAGTCTCTTGATTAACTGGGGTCCGATGATTTTATTGATTGCCGTTTGGGTGTTCTTTATGCGCCAAATGCAAGGTGGCGGTAAGGGCGGAGCGTTCTCATTTGGTAAGAGCAAAGCGCGTCAATTAGACGAAGCCTCTAACCAAACTACCTTTGCTGATGTGGCAGGTTGTGACGAAGCCAAAGAAGAAGTTTCTGAGTTAGTTGAGTTCTTACGTGACCCAGGTAAATTCCAAAAGTTAGGTGGTCGTATTCCACGTGGCGTGTTGATGGTTGGCCCTCCAGGGACCGGTAAAACCTTGCTTGCAAAAGCGATTGCGGGTGAGGCAAAAGTGCCATTTTTTACTATTTCCGGTTCTGATTTCGTTGAGATGTTTGTCGGTGTTGGCGCGGCACGTGTGCGTGATATGTTCGAACAAGCTAAAAAGGCTGCGCCATGCATCATCTTCATCGATGAAATTGATGCGGTAGGCCGTCATCGTGGCGCTGGCACAGGGGGCGGTAACGATGAGCGTGAGCAAACCTTAAACCAGATGCTCGTTGAGATGGATGGCTTTGAGCCTAATTCTGGCGTGATTGTGATTGCTGCGACCAACCGTGCAGATGTGCTCGATAAAGCTTTACTTCGTCCAGGTCGTTTTGACCGTCAGGTGATGGTGGGCTTGCCCGATATTCGTGGCCGCGAGCAGATCCTACTCGTGCACATGCGTAAAGTGCCTATCGACGCTGATGTTAAAGCAGACATTCTTGCCCGTGGCACACCTGGCTTTTCTGGGGCTGATTTAGCTAACTTAGTGAATGAAGCTGCACTCTTTGCCGCACGTCGTAATAAACGCACAGTGGATATGTCTGACTTTGAAGATGCGAAAGATAAAATCTTTATGGGCCCAGAACGTACCTCGATGGTCATGCGTGAGGAAGAGCGTCGCAATACGGCTTACCACGAGTCTGGTCATGCAGTCGTAGCGAAGCTATTACCTAAGGCTGATCCAGTGCACAAGGTGACGATCATGCCGCGCGGCTGGGCATTGGGTTTAACATGGCAGTTGCCAGAGTTTGACCGTATCAGTAACTATCGCGATAAGATGTTAGAAGAGATCTCGATTTTGTTTGGTGGTCGTATCGCTGAAGAGATCTTCATGCATCAGATGTCTACCGGCGCATCGAATGACTTTGAGCGCGCGACTAAATTAGCGCGTGATATGGTGACACGTTACGGCATGTCTGATGCGCTTGGCACAATGGTGTATGCGGGTAATGAACAAGATTCACTCTTTGGTAGCATGTCATCTAAAACGGTATCTGAAGCAACGCAACAAAAAGTGGACGCTGAAATTCGCCGCATTTTGGATGAGCAATATGCGATTGCACGCAAACTATTAGAAGATAACCGCGATAAGGTTGAGGCGATGACAGCGGCATTGCTTGAGTGGGAAACCATTGATGCCGAGCAGATTAATGACATTATGTCTGGTCAGCCACCGAGAGCGCCTAAGCCTAGCCAAGCGAGTAATAAAGCGGCTAAGGGCGATAGCGGTACAACAGGCAGCCAACCAACTGCTGCGCCACAACCTGCTGCTAAAAACTAAATCATTGATCTTAAAACATGGTAAGCCATGCGGTGTGTTGGGTTAATCATCCAGTGCGCCTCATGGCTTAATTAATATGCAATTTCTCTGCGGTAGATTTGAGCTCGATCTCTCCACGCCACGTGTCATGGGTATTGTGAATGTCACCCCTGACTCATTCTCCGATGGCGGAAAATTTAACACAACAGATAAAGCCGTTGCCCACGCGATGGAATTAGTAGCGCAAGGCGCTGATATTTTAGATATTGGCGGCGAGTCCACTCGTCCTGGTGCCACGCCTGTGCCGCTCGAGGAGGAGCTTAATCGTGTCATTCCTGTCATTAAGGCCTTGGTACAAGCGGGCGTTCCACTTTCAATTGATACCTACAAGCCAGAAGTGATGCGCGCGGCGATTGATGCGGGTGCGGACATTGTTAATGATGTTTGTGCTTTGCGAGAGCCAAATGCGCTTGAGATTGTTGCGGCTAGCAAAGTGGGTGTGTGCTTGATGCACATGCAAGGTCGTCCACAAACAATGCAGGCCGACCCGCAATATCAAGATGTGGTAAAAGAGGTGACTGACTTTCTAGCTGCAAGGTTAAAAGCGTCAGAGCAGGCTGGTATTGCGCGTGAGCGCATCGTATTAGACCCGGGCTTCGGCTTTGGTAAACGTACTTCACATAACCTGACTTTGCTTAATCACTTATCAAGTCTACAATCCTTAGGCTTGCCTTTGTTAATCGGACTCTCTCGTAAATCAGTGCTGGGCCAGGTAGTGGGCTCGGCAGTAGATGAGCGCATCCATGCGAGCATCGCCGCCTCAGTGGTCTCGGTGATGAGGGGTGCGAACATTGTGCGTGTGCACGATGTGAAGCCAACGGTGGATGCCTTAAAAATTGTTTCTGCCGTGATGCAGAATTAAAAATAAGCTTTAAAAAAAGAGATGTTTTAAGAAGATAATCATAATGAGTAAAAAATATTTTGGTACAGATGGTATTCGTGGTCGTGTTGGCACAAGTCCAATTACACCTGAGTTCGTGATGCGCTTAGGTTATGCCGCTGGCCGCGTGCTAGCCAATGCAGATCGTCATCTAGCCAAAGATGCGCGCCCAACCGTGTTGATTGGTAAAGATACCCGTATCTCTGGCTATATGCTTGAGTCTGCTTTACAGGCAGGGCTCTGTGCCGCTGGCGTCAATGTGCGCCTCACAGGGCCAATGCCGACACCTGCTGTGGCCTATTTAACCCGTGCCTTAAGAGCGCAAGCGGGTATTGTGATTTCAGCCTCACACAATCCTTTTGAAGATAACGGCATTAAGTTTTTCTCAAGTCTTGGTACCAAGTTGCCTGATGACATTGAGCATGCGATTGAAGAAGAACTTGATAAGCCGATGGAAGTGATGCCATCAGCGGCTTTAGGTCGTGTAAAGCGGATTGATGATGCTGCAGGACGCTATGTTGAGTTTTGCAAAAGTACATTCCCGAATGACTTAGATTTGCGCGGCTTAAAGATCGTGCTCGATTGCGCCAATGGCGCGACTTACCACGTTGCCCCGCCAGTGTTTCATGAGCTTGGTGCAGAAGTGATTGCGATTGCCAATCAGCCGGATGGTCTAAATATCAACGCAGACTCTGGCACCACGCATCCGCAAGCTTTATGCAAAGCGGTGGTTGAGCATCAAGCGGATTTAGGAATTGCGTTTGATGGTGATGGCGACCGCGTGATGATGGTGGATTCAGCAGGAAATCTGCTCGATGGCGACCAACTGCTCTATATCATCGCCAAGCATAGACATCAGCAAGGTGAGCTTGGCGGCGGGGTCGTTGGCACCTTAATGACTAATCTTGCTTTAGAACATTATTTCCAAAAAACGAATATTGCTTTTACCCGTGCAAAAGTAGGCGACAGGCATGTACGTGAGATGCTGGTGAAAAATGATTGGCAACTGGGTGGCGAGAACTCGGGCCACATTCTCTGCCTAGATAAACATACCAGCGGCGATGGCATCATCGCCGCACTACAAGTATTAGCCGCGCTGAACGCGCAAAATAAAACACTGCTTGAAGTCGGTAAAACTTTGGCTTTATATCCACAAGTGTTAATTAATGTACCTGTAAAACGTCGTATCGATATGGACAGTAATCATGCTGTCCAGGCCGCCGTGAAAAAGGCAGAACATATACTCAATGGTCACGGACGTATCTTACTGAGGGTCTCGGGAACTGAGTTGAAGTTTCGGGTCATGGTCGAGGGCATTGATGGCAGCTTGGTTAATCAGTTAGCTAAAGAAATCGCCGATGTGTTGGCAGAGCAAGCCAAATAGATTCATATTGGCATAACAAAATAAAAAGCCCGCTGATGCGGGCTTTTTATTTTGTTAGTAAACTTACTTCTGCCAAGTATCTTTCAGCGTCACCGTTCTGTTAAACACCGGCTTGCCACCTCC
>CAIULB010000018.1 GCA_903899965.1 uncultured Methylophilaceae bacterium
GGTGCAATCTTGCCGCCTATGACAACACCACCGGTACGCTTATTTGGGATGTTAGGAATGTCATCGCCCATATACCACTGCAATGAGTTAATCGCTGACTTACGTGATGAGCCAGTACCCACCACATCACCGACATAAGCAAGTGGTAAGCCGTGTTTAGCTTTGAGTGCTTCAATCTGTGCGATGCCATCAGGCATCTTGTTCACTAACATCGCTTTCGCGTGTTGCGGGATATCAGGACGAGACCAAGCCTCTTGTGCAGGAGAGAGATCATCAGTATTGGTTTCACCGGCGACCTTAAACACCACCACGCGGATTTCATCGGCTAGTTTAGGACGTGCAGTAAACCATTCACCCGCCGCCCAAGATTCAACAAGCTTCTTGGCATGCGCATTACCAACCTTCATCTTCGCTGCCACATCATGATAGGCATCGAACATGAGGATGGTATGCGAGAGAATATGGCCAGCTTCTGCTGCTAATGCAGCATCTGTGCTATCTAATAACGCCACTAGAGCTTGTACGTTATAACCGCCTAACATCGTGCCTAACAACTTCACTGCATGGTGCGGTGAAACCAAGGCTGACTGAGCCACCCCCTTCGCCACATCAGCCAAGAAAGCCGCCTTCACATACGCTGCCTGATCCACCCCAGCAGGAATACGGTTCTCGAGTAAATCAACAAGCTCAGCTGCATCCGAAGAACTCGCAGGGGTGACCTTCAGTAGTTCAACCAGAGAAGCGACTTGCTCTGCGTTCAAGGGCAACGGCGGCAAACCTACAGAAGAACGTTCAGCCATGTGGGTGTGGTAGGCAGATAACATAATTAAATTTCAAACAAGTTTACAAATTCGTGTACTGGTGTTGTTTCCAATGTTTTTTGGTTTTCGCACACCGCTAAAATTGCCGCTTGTTGTTTTGCTGGGAAGCGACGAGCCAAGTTTATTTTGAATTTTTTCACTAGTTCTGGGATGCCTTCACCGCGACGACGACGATGACCGATTGGATACTCTACTGCCACGTTGTCAGACTTAGAACCATCTTTGAAAAAGACTTGGATGGCATTCGCAATAGAGCGTTTTTCCGGATCTAAGTAGTCTTTAGTGTATTCTGCTTTTTCAACACATTGCATTTTCGCGCGGAGTGCGTCAATACGCGGATCATTCGCAACATCATCTTCGTAGTCAGCTGCGGTAAGGTTGCCTTTTAGCAAACCAATTGCACTCATGTATTGAATACAGTGGTCACGGTCAGCTGGGTTAGCTAATGGACCAGATTTATCGATGATGCGGATCGCTGATTCATGGGTTGTAATGACGATTTTTTCGATTTGATCGATTTTTTCTAAGCTGTTAATACGCTCACCAATTTGCGGATGAAGTGTCAATGCACACTCCACTGCAGTTTGTGCGTGGAACTCTGCAGGGAATGAAATTTTGAATAAGACCTGCTCCATCACATAGCTACCGTATGGACGTTGGAATTTGAAAGGTTGACCTTTGAATGATACGTCATAAAAGCCCCAAGTTTTCGCAGTCAGCGCTGATGGATAGCCCATTTCGCCTTTCATCGCCATTAATGCTAAACGCACTGCACGGCTTGTTGCATCGCCAGCAGCCCATGATTTACGTGAGCCGGTGTTTGGCGCATGACGATAGGTACGTAATGCTTGGCCATCGACCCATGCGTTAGAAACGGCGTTAATGATTTCATCTTTAGTACCGCCAAGTAAGCCTGTTACCACAGCAGTAGAGGCGACTTTAACCAAAATAACGTGATCTAAACCAACGCGGTTGAAGCTATTCTCAAGGGCAAGCACACCTTGAATTTCATGCGCTTTAATCATTGCAGTGAGCACGTCTTTAACTGTTAAAGGTGCTTTACCTTGCGCAACGCGTGTGCGTGAAATCCAATCTGAAGTGGCAAGAATGCCGCCCAAGTTGTCAGATGGATGACCCCACTCAGCAGCTAGCCAAGTATCGTTAAAGTCTAACCAGCGAATCATGGCGCCGATATTAAAGGCGGCTTGAATTGGATCAAGTTGAAACTGTGTGCCTGGCACTTTCGCGCCATTGGGTACTACTGTCCCTGGAACAATAGGCCCCATTAATTTGGTACAAGCAGGGTATGACAATGCCTCAAGGCCGCAACCTAAAGTATCCATCAAGCAGTTGCGCGCTGTGTCGTAAGCCTCAGTGCTTTCGATTTTGTAGTTCAATACATAATCAGCAATATCGACTAAAACTTGGTCTGGTGCTGGGCGTACATTTGAAATATGAGATGACATTTTATTGCTTTCTTTTAGATAAATTAGCGTTTTTCGATAGGCAAGAATGGGCGGTCTTCAGGGCCGTTATACTCTGCATTTGGTCGAATAATCTTGTTGTCTATGCGCTGCTCAATAATGTGTGCAGCCCAGCCAGTAGTACGGGAAATCACAAAGATGGGGGTGAACATGGCAGTAGGAACCCCCATCATGTGATAACTCGACGCACTGTACCAGTCGAGGTTCGGGAACATTTTCTTTTCGCGCCACATGGTTTGTTCGATGCGATCAGAAATGTTAAATAAATTCATGTTGTTGCCAGCCTCGCAAAGCTTGCGTGAGATTTCTTTAATCGCCACGTTGCGAGGGTCTGAAATGGTGTAAACAGGGTGGCCAAAACCAATGATGATCTCTTTAGCGGCCATGCGGCGCATGATGTCCGCTTCAGCTTCATCAGGTGTTTTGTAGCGAGCAATAATCTCCATCGCCACTTCGTTGGCGCCGCCGTGTTTAGGACCGCTTAGTGCACCAATTGCGCCGCTGATACTGGAGTAAATGTCAGCAAGCGTGCCTGAAATCACACGTGCTGTGAATGTTGAAGCATTAAATTCATGCTCTGCATAAAGCACTAAAGAGGTATTCATGCAGGCTTCGTGGAGAGCTGATGGTTTTTTGCCATGCAGTAAATGCAAGAAATGCGCAGCGATAGAGTCATCATCTGTCACGCAGTCGATGCGTTTATTGTTATGACTAAAGTGATACCAATAAAGCAAAACAGAGCCAAAGCAAGCAATCAAACGGTCGGCAATATCTTTTGCGCCATTGATGTTGTGGTCTTCAGCTTCTTGTTCAAGTGTGCCAAGCATGGAGCAAGCTGTACGCATAACGTCCATTGGATGGGCGTCAGCTGGGATTTGCTCTAAAACGGTTTTGAGTGCTACTGGTAAATCACGTAGTTTTTTAAGTTTTGCGTGATATGCCGTTAATTCAGCTTTGGTTGGCAGTGCGCCGTGAATCAACAAATGCGCCACCTCTTCAAAGGTCGCGTGTTTAGCTAACTCTAAAATATCATAACCACGGTAATGCAAATCGTTGCCAGAGTGGCCGACAGTACAGATGGCTGAAATGCCTGCGACGACGCCGGAAAGGGCAACACCTTTTTTGCGTTTTGGCTCAGCAGGCGCTGGATTTGCATTGTTTGTCATGACTGTTTCCTATCGTTATTTTTAATATAACTTTTGTTGAAATCACTAAAAGTGCGGTTTTTGTTTTAAGGGTTAGCTTTTGTAAAGCTCATCAAGCTTTTGTTCGAAAGCGTGGTAGCCCAGATAATCATAAAGGTCCATACGGCTTTGCATGAGTGGCACAACGTTCTTTTGTGTACCTTCTTTGCGCACAACTTCATAAACTTTAAGTGCCGCTTGATTCATTGCGCGAAAAGCTGAAAGTGGATAGAGCACCATTCCTACATCAGCACTTGCAAGTTCTTCCACCGTGAATAATGGCGTTGAGCCAAATTCAGTAATATTGGCAAGCACTGGCACTTTGACTGCGTTAGCAAATTGTTTGTACATGCTAAGTTCTGTCATCGCTTCAGGGAAAATCATATCAGCACCGGCCTCAACACAAGCGCATGCACGGTCAATTGCTGATTGCAAACCTTCAACGGCAAGTGCATCAGTACGTGCCATGATGACAAAACTTGGATCTGTTTTTGCATCCACAGCCGCTTTAACGCGGTCTACCATTTCCTGTTGACTCACCACTGCTTTATTGGGGCGATGGCCACAGCGTTTGGCTTGTACTTGATCTTCAATATGCACAGCTGCGGCGCCCATTTTGATCATGGACTTAACTGTGCGAGCGATGTTGAATGCACCACCAAAACCGGTATCGATATCAACTAATAAAGGTACATCAGTGGCATCAGTAATGCGACGTACGTCTGTCATCACATCGTCCATGGTGGAAATGCCCAAGTCAGGCAAGCCAAGTGAGCCAGCTGCTACGCCGCCACCGGAAAGGTAGATCGCTTTGTAGCCAACTTGCTCAGCAAGTTTTGCATGGTAAGCATTAATTGCACCGATGATTTGCAGTGGTTTTTCTGCAGCAAGTGCGGCTCTAAATCTTGCGCCAGCTGATGTAAGGGTTGTCATGTTGATGTCCTAATTTTTAAGCGAAAAAAGCGTTTACAGCGTCGGCAGGAATGCTAATGCCGCTGACTTTTGCTTTTTGTAATACTTCCCAGTAGTAGCGATAAGTTGCTCTGTCATGTAACTCGCCTGCATGTTGAATTGGGCCCCATTCCGCTTTTTGTGCGGCAATTAAAATGTCAGCAGCGTCTTGCACTTCATCAATATTAGGTTTCATTGCATCTACGATTGCTTGAATCTGAGTTGGATAAATGCTCCACATTCTTAAGAAGCCAAACTCTTGGCGAGCACGTGAGGCGTCACTGTTAGTTGCGACTGTATTTTTTAAGTCAAGTGAAACGTTATGCGCTGGCACAATACCGTGCATTAATGCTGCGGCAACGACTTCTGATTTTGCCCGTGCAAGTAAGCGGTGTTCGAACTGGCCTGGGCTTCGCATTGCAGACGCTGGAATTGCACCATGATGTCCGCTCACAAAGTCCATGAGGCCGAAGTCTAAAACTTGAATCCAAGGCAAAGCAGCGATTTCAAACACTTCATGTAAAGCTCCATGCGTTTCAATCAGGATATGGATTGGAATCTCACGCTTGATGTCGTGTTCCTTACATTTGTTTTGAATGTAAGTAATCATCTCTTTTACTTGCGCAGCGTTAGTCGATTTAGGAATCGTGATGTAAGCCACGATATTGCCAATGCCTTCCACAAAAATATCGACATCTTGGCGCCAAGCAGGGTGGGTGTAGTCATGGATGCGCACCCCTGCCATTTTGTGTTTGTTAGCATCGGATTGCTGAACGCGGACAATCATCTCTGCATGTTCGCGCTCTTGCCCTGCAGCAGCGCCATCTTCACAGTCACAAGTAATATCAAAGATTGGACCTAGCTCATCTTGAATTTGTAATGCCTTTAAGATGAGCTTCTCGCTGCCCGCAAAATGCTCGCAACTAGGAATCACTGGAAAGGCTTTTTCGCCTTTAAACAATGCGTCGTTTGGGTGGACTAGAGTATTCAAGAGCTTTTCCTTTTCCAATAATTGCTTTTAAGATTTGCGCGGCATAAGGACGGTATAGTCCAAATCTAACACCACATTAGGGTTGTAGCTGCGTTTGCCATCAACGGTGCTTGAAGCTTCGGCGATAGATTTCAACGACGCACCTTTAACGCCAACTAAGCGCAAGCGAATTGCACCAACGTCTTTTCGACCAGGGATTTCAAAACGATCTAATACTTCGCTGTGTGCGTAAATCGTGTCACCACCAAAGGTTGGGTTGCAGTGCGCACCGCCATTAATCGCGGCGATACTGAGTGCGTTTTCTAAGCCTTCATAACTCAACGCACGGCAAACGGACATCACATGACCGCCAAACACCAAGCGTTTGTTGTAAGTCGATTTTGACGCATCAAAATGCAAGCGCGCAGGATTTTGGTATAGCTTGGTCGCTAAAGTGTGGTCGCTTTCATCTATTGTCATGCCGGATGGGTGCGCAATTTCCTCACCTACTTGGTAGTCTTCCCATAGGAATTGGCTGCCCGTCATCGTGGTATCGAACCCGTTGTATTCAACGTCGTGTGGGATGTCCAAATCTTTTGCTTGAACGACTGGCTCAAGTGTCGGCAATACCGTTTCAGGCATTGGCGCACTGGTATCGCTTTTGCGCACCATTACCCAGCGTACCCATGAAATCACCACTTGGTGATCCTGGTTAAGCGCTTCGCATTGGACATAAACAATCCCGCTTTTGCCATCAGAGTTTTGTTTGAGGCCAACCACGGTGGATTTTGAACTAATGGTGTCGCCAGCATAAATCGGTTTGACGAACTTCACTTGGGCATAGCCTAAGTTGGCAATCGCATTGATCGAGATATCAGGCACGGTTTTACCAAGCGCCATGTGGAAAGCAAGTAAATCATCAATCGTACGGTTTTTGTATCCCATTGCGTGGGCCACCGGCTGAGCCGAATGAATGACTTGGCGTGCGCCAGTTAAGGCGATATAGAGTGCGCTGTCACCCTCAGATATTGTGCGCGGGGTCGCATGATGAAAGACCTGTCCAATATGAAAGTCTTCGAAAAAATTGCCTCGTGGGCTTTTGCTTGTCGCGTTGCTGTTATGCACTTTCTGCCTCCAATTTTTGGATCATCTCGCTCAGTACTAGTAAGCGTTTAGCTGCCTCTACTTGGTGCTTTTCAATTAAGCGGCCTTCAACCACGACGGTGCCTCGACCAGCCGCATTCGCAGCGGCTAGTTCAGTAATGACCTCTTGCGCCAATTCAACTTCGGCACGTTTGGGGGTGTAAGCGTCATTGCAATAATCGAGTTGCAATGGATGTACTAGCGTTTTTCCATCAAGGCCTAAGTCGCGGCCCATTCGGCATGCATATTCAAATGAATGCATATCTTTTAAGTTGGTGTTGATGCCATCCACAATAGAGCGGCCATAAGCGCGCGCGGCTAATTGCACCATTGATAAACTGGTCAGAAGCGGTAAACGTTCCAATGTAATACGGCCGCGCAAATGTGAAAGCAAGTCGGAAGTTGCCATGACCATACAGGCGATGCGGTCGGAAGCGCTGGCAATCTCTTCTGCGTGCAACACTGCAAGTGGGCTTTCTATCATGACCATAATAGGAATGGTCGTATTGCCTGCGTCTTTTAAGATATCAAGGACGGTCAGTACATCTTCACGACTTTCGATATTTGGGAACAAAATCGCATCAGCGCCAATATTGGCCACTGCGTAAATATCATCTTTGCCCCAAGGTGAGTCGATGTCGTTGACACGAACGACAACTTCACGCGAACCAAAGCCACCTTCTTTTACTGCCGCAACAACATTCTTACGAGCCTCTTCTTTTGCTTCGATAAGAATTGGATTGCCTAGATCGAGAATGACAGAGTCAACGATGAGCGAACGCGCTTTATTAAGGTAGCGCGTGTTGCATCCTGGCACATAAAGCATGGATCTGCGTGGTCGAAACAAATCGTTCATACATTCTCGATTCAAAAGTTATCTATATAGGACTAGCGCTTTATTGCTTAACTTAAAAAGTGCAAAAAGACTCCTAGCTACGTGAAGCGATTCTAGCCATAGGAAAAACGAAAGTCAATAAAAATATATATATCTTATATAAGACATAA
>CAIULB010000019.1 GCA_903899965.1 uncultured Methylophilaceae bacterium
CAGCAGAGATAGTACCTAAAGCTGGCACAGGAACTACAGTACTTGCTGTGCCAGCTTTTAAGGCATCAGTGAACTTATCGTAAGCAAACTGAACACCAAACGTAGCATTCTCATAGCCTACTTGACCTGTTACACCATAACCGTGATCTACATTACCTGATGCATTACCAAACTCATACATACCAGCGATGTTAACTTTACCTTCCATAGGCGCATCGAATGTGTTGGCATATTTAAGTGAGTTTTTCATACGAGAGTTTTCTGAAACACCACCACCACCACCAATAGTACCGCTCTCACCTAAAGGAGAGAAGGTATCTGCTTTGCCATTTGGATCATAAGCACCAGCGATATCGTAGAAAGGGTTGTATTGAGTACCGTAAGAAACTTTACCTAACTTACCACCATCAATACCCACCCATGCTTGACGAGCAAAAAACTCACCATTCAATGAAGAGTCAGCACTTAAGGTTGAGTTTGCACCCGTACCTGAGTTTTGTGCCAATGTTTTAGCAGCATTATTTAATTTCATATCAAGTGGGTTAAAACCAGCTTCGAATTGGTAAATAAATTTGAATTTATTATCCATAGCTTCGAACAAGCTAACACCACCTTTTAAACCAATACGTGAGTCTTGCAAACCACCATTGATCCACGCAGTTTGCGATGTAGTTCCAGTCTTAGCACCAGAGTATGGGTAAAGATTGTTTGGCAACTCGTTGTTTGCTGGTAATGAGTGGTTAGCATGCGCGCCGCCGATATCAATAACACCATATACTTGAATATCAGCATCATGACCAGCTAGCTTTGTTTCATATTTAAATGGTGCATCAGAATTGATGAAATCAAACTCTTTATGTTTAGCTGCTTTAACTTCAGCTTCTTTTTGTTCTTTTGAACCTTTAAGAATTAGCTCTGCCTCGTTGTCGGCAAGCACGCCTTTAGCTACAAGCGCGTTCACGATGTCAGTTGTTGAATCAGCCATTGCGTTCGCGCCGAAGCCGAACAACAAAGCACCAGTTACCGCAGCACAGATGCCACGCATTTTGATAGATTTCATAAACACTCCCAGTTAAGAATCAAATAAAACAGTAAAACCAAAAAATCTTTTACTAGTGTCTTCCTATAAGAACTTCTAGTACGGGAGCGATTTTGACGACCAATTATTACAGTTAGATGACAAGAAATGATTTAGTTGAATTGTGTTGTAAAAATACAACAACACTTCTGGGGAGCTTATGCTTTATGATTCTAGCTACTGCACAGATTTACAATTTACAGTCAATTTTTTACATCCATATGACAAAAAACAACATCACATTAAAACAAGCTTTTCTCTATTGGCTTAAGTTGGGCTTTATTAGCTTTGGCGGGCCTGCTGGACAGATTGCGATCATGCACCAAGAGCTTGTTGTTGAAAAACGCTGGATTTCAGAGGCGCGTTTTTTACATGTACTAAATTTTTGTATGTTATTGCCCGGCCCTGAGGCGCAGCAGCTCGCCATTTATATCGGCTGGCTCATGCATAAAACCTTAGGCGGGCTGATCGCAGGCTTACTATTTATCCTGCCGTCATTCTTTATATTAGCTGGCCTGGGCGTGATCTATATGCAGTATGGTGACTCAACCCTGATGCAAAACATCTTTAGCGGCATCAAGCCTGCCGTGGTGGCGATTGTGTTATTTGCAGCCTATCGTATCGGCTCGCGCACACTGAAACACCCCTTACTAATGCTTATTGCCGCGCTCTCATTTATTGGGATTTTGTTTTTAAAATTACCATTCCCATTGATCGTCTTATTGGCGGCGATGATTGGCTGGGTTGCTAGCCATTTCCTTCCAGAAGCCTTTAAAGCCGCAACGCATAAGGCTAGTCAACATACTGAACACTTGCCTGCCATCATTGATGACGACACACCTATCCCTGAGCATGCAAAGTATCAACTCAGCCGTTTACTCAACACGCTCACTTTGGGGCTTGCCATTGGCGGCTTGGCCTTTTATCTATTAGTGCGGGCTTTCGGCTTTGATGATTTGCTTAGCCAAACCGCTTTGTTCTTTACCAAGGCCGCATTGCTGACCTTTGGCGGGGCTTACGCGGTTTTACCTTATGTATATCAAGGCGCTGTTGAGCATTACCACTGGATATCGGCCACACAAATGATGGATGGCTTGGCTTTAGGCGAAACTACACCCGGGCCGCTCATCATGGTAATCACCTTCATTAGCTTTGTGAGTGGATGGGTAAATCATGCGCTACCCAATGCATCGCTCTGGATCTCAGGCTTAGCAACGGCTGGCGTTGCGACCCTCTTTACCTTCTTACCAAGCTTTGTGATGATCTTTTTAGGTGCTCCGTTTATTGAAACAACACGCAGCCAACTTAAACTCGCCGCACCTTTAACAGCGATTACCGCAGCAGTGGTTGGGGTGATTTTAAATTTGGCTGTCTTTTTCGCACTACATACTTTTTGGCAAGAAAAAACCCAGCAACTCAACATTGCTGGGTTAGTTATTGCGAGCTTAAGCTTTATTGCACTCACTAGATTTAAAGCGAATACCTTAGTGGTCATTATCGCCAGCGGTTTAATTGGACTTGGCTTAGGTTATATCCCTTAAACCTCTTTACGCATGTGCGGGAATAAAATCACGTCACGAATGCTTGGGCTATCTGTGAGTAGCATCACCAAACGGTCGATACCGATACCACAACCCCCTGTTGGCGGCATGCCATATTCAAGCGCGCGGATAAAGTCGGCATCGTAATACATCGCTTCATCATCGCCCGCTTCTTTGGCAGCCACTTGTGCGTGGAAGCGAGCCGCTTGATCTTCTGCATCGTTAAGCTCTGAGAAGCCGTTGGCAATTTCACGGCCTGTAATAAAGAGTTCAAAGCGCTCTGTAATTTCAGGATTCGCATCCGAAGCACGTGCGAGTGGTGAAACCTCAATTGGGTAGTCGATAATATAAGTCGGTTCCCACAATTGGCTCTCTGCCGTTTCTTCAAATAACGCTAACTGCAATGCGCCCAAGCCAGCGTGGTCAAACGCTTTTACGCCAAACTTAAGTAGCTCTTTGCGGATAAATGCTTCATCCACTAATTGTTCAGCCGTATATTGCGGTGCGTATTTATTAATGGCGCCCACAATCGTTAAGCGCTGGAAAGGTTTACTAAAGTCTAATTCACGTCCTTGGTATTGCAAGGTGGCTGTGCCACACGCCGCCATCGCCGCTGCACGGATACAGTTTTCTGTATAGTCCATCAACCATTTGTAGTCCGTATAAGTCGCGTAAAACTCCATCATCGTAAACTCTGGGTTGTGACGAACGCTTACACCCTCGTTACGGAAGTTACGGTTCACTTCAAACACGCGCTCAAAGCCGCCAACAATCAAGCGCTTCAGATAAAGCTCAGGGGCAATACGTAGTGTCATTTGCATATCGAGCGCATTGTGATGCGTCACGAAGGGTTTCGCTGATGCACCGCCTGGAATTGGGTGCAACATTGGCGTCTCCACCTCCAAGAACTCGTTCTCCACCATGAAGTTACGAATGGCAGAAACGATCTTGCTACGCGCTTTAAAGGTATTACGTGTTTCTTCGGAAACAATCATATCCACATAACGTTGGCGATATTTAATCTCTTGGTCAGCGAGGCCATGGAATTTTTCAGGGAGAGGGCGCAGAGATTTAGTGAGCAAGCGCAGCTCACTCACCTTAATAGAAAGCTCACCTGTTTTCGTTTTGAACACCACCCCAACAGCAGCAACGATGTCGCCCAAATCCCAATGCTTGAATGACTCGTAAATTTCCTCGCCAATATTATCTTTAGAGATAAAGAGCTGAACGCGACCAGAACGATCTTGCACGGTTGCAAAACTCGCCTTACCCATCACACGTTTTAGCATCATGCGGCCAGCAACTTTTACGGTCACAGCCTTACCTTCTAACGCTTCATTTTCAAGCTCACCATATTGCTGATGTAAATCAGCGGCGAAGTGCTCAGGCTTAAAATCGTTAGGGAAGGCAACGCCGGCCGCACGAATTGCCTTTAGCTTTTCACGGCGCTCGGCGATGACATGATTTTCGTCTTGCAATGGCGGATTTAGATGTTCACTCAATTCAAACTCCCTGCTTTAAACTTTCAGATATAAATGGGTCAAGGTCGCCATCAAGCACACCTTGTGTATTGCCGACTTCAACATTCGTACGTAAATCTTTAATGCGTGATTGGTCTAGCACGTAGCTACGAATTTGGTGGCCCCAGCCGATGTCAGTTTTGGCATCTTCCAGTGCTTGTTTTTCTTCATTACGCTTATTGAGCTCTAGCTGATAAAGCTGTGCTTTAAGCATATTCATCGCCTCAGCTTTATTGCGATGTTGCGACCGATCGTTTTGACACTGCACTACAGTATTGGTTGGGATATGCGTAATACGCACCGCAGAGTCTGTCTTATTAATATGTTGACCACCCGCACCGCTGGCACGGTAGGTATCAATCCGCAAATCTGCCGGGTTGATATCCACCTCAATCGAATCATCAATCTCTGGAAATACTTGCACACTCGCAAATGAAGTATGACGACGATTACCAGAATCAAATGGTGACTTACGTACTAAGCGGTGAACGCCTGACTCGCTCCGCAAATAGCCATAAGCATATTCACCAGAGATTTTGAGTGATGCGCTTTTAATCCCGGCGATATCACCTTCCGATTCTTCCAGTACTTCAACCTTAAAGCCTTTACGCTCGCAGTAGCGCAAATACATGCGAAGCAACATCGAGGCCCAGTCTTGCGCTTCCGTACCACCACTGCCCGACTGGAAATCCATAAAGCAATTATTCGGATCCATGGGATTGGCAAACATACGACGGAATTCCATGCCTTCAAGTTGCTGCTCAAGAACTAAACTATCCGCTTCTATACTTAATAGCGTGCCTTCATCATTTTCATCTTTCGCCATCTCAAATAGCTCAGACGCATCACGAATCCCAGCGTCAATATCGACAAGCGATTCAACTACGCCTTCTAGCTCCCGGCGCTCTTTGCCTAGCTTTTGTGAGCGCTCGTTATCATTCCAAATACTGGGGTCCTCTAAAAGCTGACTAACTTCTTCTAGGCGTTGTTGCTTGTTTTCAAAGTCAAAGATACCCCCGAAGCGCATGTTGGCGCTCGGCGAGGTCGGCAAGGCGATTGCCAATGAGATTGAGTTGTTCTGCTTCCATCAATGTTCCGGTACGGCTAATTTCAATTGAGCGAAATTATACATCAAACCAAGCGCCAAACGACGATGGGGTGACCTTTGCACAATTTGAAAGTGCCGGAATATTTTTTGAAGATATGTTTCGCAAATTTTGTCACAAACTTGTAATATTTCACCTATAGGATGCATGCATATTTCTTTATTACGTCTTAACAGAAGAAAGCACAGTTCACCCAATGGAGATTATTATGCAATCTAAATTCGTAAAAGCACTTACCGTTGCTTCATTTGTAGCAACTTCATTCTCAGCAACAACTACGTTTGCTGCTGACAAGATCATCAAAATCGACGGTTCTTCAACTGTTTACCCAATCACTGAAGCGGTAGCTGAAGAGTTTCAAGCTGCACAAAAAGTGAAAGTAACGGTTGGTGAGTCTGGCACTGGTGGCGGTTTCAAAAAATTCTGTCGCGGTGAAACTGATATTTCAGATGCTTCACGTCCAATCAAAAAATCAGAAATGGATGCTTGTAAAGAAGCTGGTATTCAATACATCGAGTTGGCAATCGCTTATGACGCGTTAACAGTGGTTGTAAACAGCAAAAATGATTTCGTTAAATCAATTTCTGTTGATGAGTTGAAAAAAATCTGGGCACCAGGTTCTTCAGTTAAAAACTGGAATCAAGTGAACAGCGCATACCCAAATCAACCTATGGCATTGTTTGGGCCAGGTACAGCATCTGGTACTTTTGACTACTTCACTGAAGCAGTCAATGGGAAGTCAGGCTCAAGCCGTTCAGACTACACACCATCAGAAGATGACAATGTCTTAGTTCAAGGTGTTGCAAGCAATAACGGCGGCATGGGTTACTTTGGCTTAGCTTACTACTTAGAAAATAAAGACAAGTTACGTGCTTTGCCTATCGTTGCTAAACCAGGCGCTGCAGCCGTATTACCTTCAGCTGAAACAGTGATGGATGGTACTTACCAACCACTAGCACGTCCATTATTCATCTACGTGAATGCAACCGCTGCGGCTTTCCGCCCAGAAGTAAAAGCCTTCGTAAATTACTATCTAGCAAATGCACCTAAATTGGTGAAAGAAGTGAAATACGTTCCGCTTCCAGCTGATGACTACGCTGCAGTAACAGCACACTTCAAGTCTATGAAACCAGGCACAGGCTTTGGTGGAAATGCTGAAGTAGGTATTAAAATTAAAGACATAATTAACCGTATCAAGTAATTAGTCTTAATAAGAATTGGGGCGGCTTAGGCTGCCCCTCATTCGTTATGAATTATTATCACCTTTTGTAATTGAGATACGTCCAATAGTTAACTAACTATTCGAGCAATCTAAAATAGAAAAAAATAAATTAAATATGGCTAACTCTGTGATTAATGCATCCTCAACCACGATCAGCCCGCGTTTAGCGAAAAATATTCGCCGTAACGTGAAAGAGCGGATTATCGAATTCATTTTGATGTTGGCAGCATTATCTGCAGTCGCCACCACAATTGGTATTGTGGCTATTCTTTTAAACGAATCACTTGGGTTTTTCAAAACCGTTTCAGTGGTTGATTTCTTTACAGACACACAGTGGACACCGCTTTTTGAAGATGCCCACTACGGCATCATGCCGCTGGTTGCTGGCACATTAACGACTTCATTTATCGCCCTAGCTGTTGCCATTCCACTTGGCACTATTGGCGCGATTTACTTATCTGAATTTGCTTCACACAAAACACGTGAAACAGTGAAGCCTATTTTGGAATTGCTAGTTGGCGTTCCTACGGTTGTTTTCGGTTACTTCGCATTGTTCTTTGTGACGCCAATGCTACAAAAAATGATTCCAACACTTCCAGGCTTTAACATGCTTTCTGCTGGCCTAGTGATGGGCGTAATGATTATTCCTTACATCAGCTCTGTGGCTGAAGATGCGATGCGCGCAGTGCCAATGAGTATGCGCGAAGGGTCTTATGCAATGGGTGCGACACGTTTCCAAACTGCGATTCGTGTTGTGACGCCGGCAGCTATCTCAGGGATTGTTGCTGCCTACATTTTGGGTATCTCACGTGCGGTAGGTGAAACAATGGTGGTTGCCGTAGCGGCAGGCCAACAGCCAACACTAACATTTAATCCAATGGATAGCGCCGCAACGATTACTGCTTATATCGTGCAAGTTGCTCTCGGTGACTTACCGCACGGTAGTATTGGCTATCAAAGCATTTTCGCCGCTGGCTTGGTATTGATGGTCATGACTTTGGTATTCAATATGCTGGGCCACATCGTTCGCAAGAAGTATCGCGAAAACTACTAATCAATTAAAACAGACTTAATACTTAGAGCAAAAAATGACACAAGCATCCGTAATTAAAAATCTTACCGAAGTGCGCGCCATGATTAAGCGCCACAAACTTAATGACTATATTTTCTCAGTCATTGGTTTGATTGCGTTAATGGTTGGTCTATTGACACTACTCACACTATTCATCGACTTGGTCTATGACGGCAGTGCGCGATTTAATTTGCAGTTCTTAAGTGATTACCCATCGCGCCGCGCCGCCCACGCTGGCCTGCTCTCAGCTTGGGTTGGCTCAGCACTGGTGATGACGGTCACGTTTTTAACAGCAGTGCCAATTGGCGTTGCGGCAGGCTTGTATCTTGAAGAATACGCACCTAAAAATTGGTTCTCAGACATCATTGAAATCAACGTGTCTAACTTGGCTGGCGTACCTTCCATTGTTTATGGCTTGCTCGCCTTAGGCTTATTTGTTTACGGATTAGGATTGGGCCAAAGCATTTTGACTGCTGGCTTAACACTTGGCCTGTTAATTCTGCCTATCGTGATTGTTTCAACACGTGAGTCCATCCGAGCAATCCCAGTAGCAATTCGTGAAGCGGCTTACGCAGTTGGCGCCACAAAATGGCAAGTGGTTTATGACCACGTATTGAAGTATTCATATGGCGGCGTGTTGACCGGCATCATTATCGGTATGGCCCGCGCGCTTGGCGAGACAGCACCTATTATTACCATTGGTGCACTGACATTTATTGCATTCTTACCGCCATCACCAATTACAACTGAACCACCATTCTTAAATTTTGAATGGCTAAGCTCTGGCTTTACGGTGATGCCTATCCAAATGTTTAACTGGCTATCACGCCCAGACCATGCGTTCCATGTGAATGCTGCTGCAACCGGCGCGATTATTATTCT
Organism: uncultured Methylophilaceae bacterium; assembly: GCA_903899965.1. Lineage (GTDB taxonomy): Bacteria > Pseudomonadota > Gammaproteobacteria > Burkholderiales > Methylophilaceae > Methylopumilus_A. The sequence continues at coordinate 8,422 of CAIULB010000019.1, forward strand.
GGTCACATTGCTTATGAATGGTTATGCGATTCGCTTGCGTTACAAGATTCGCCAAAACATCAAGTGGTAACAATTTAAATTTAAACTAAAGCAATATTTAACTTAATTAGCAGGAAAATATTTTATGGTCACTACGACAACACCGATTAAAGCCGAAGCGCGTGATTTAGACTTTTACTATAGCAATGGGATGAAAGCCCTCAAAAGCATTTCAATGCCACTATATGAAAAGAAAATTACTGCGTTAATTGGCCCATCAGGCTGTGGCAAATCAACATTCCTGCGCTGCTTTAATCGTATGCACGACCTCTACCCTGGCAATAAGTATGATGGCGAAATCATCATGCATCCAGACAATACCAACGTACTCGCAGCTGGCGTTGACCCAATCGAAGTGCGTATGCGTATTAGCATGGTGTTCCAAAAACCAAATCCATTCCCAAAATCGATTTACGAAAACGTCGCTTACGGTTTACGTGTGCGTGGCGAAACTAATAAACGTGTAGTGGATGACAAGGTTGAAGAGGCACTGAAAGGTGCAGCGATTTGGAATGAAGTGAAAGACCGTCTTGATGACTTAGCGTTCAACTTGTCTGGCGGTCAACAACAACGTTTATGTATTGCACGTGCTTTAGCAACCGACCCTGAAATCATGCTTTTCGACGAACCAACGTCAGCACTTGATCCAATTGCGACAGCGAACATCGAAGAGTTGATGTCTGAACTTAAAGATAAGTTAACCATCTTGGTGGTCACGCACAATATGCAACAAGCTGCGCGTGTTTCAGACTACACTGCCTATATGTATCTTGGCGAGCTGATGGAATTTGGCGATACAGACACAATCTTTACAAAACCAACACGTACAGAAACGGAAGATTACATCACAGGTAAATTCGGTTAATTACTCTAATTACCCCAATAAAAAAGCTGGCACATCAAATATGAGTGCCAGCTTTTTTATTGCGTGAACAATACTTAAATCGACGTTGTCACATCTTTATAGAAGTTAATCATACGCTCTGCTTGCGCACGATCGGTCCAGCGTGTTTTCGCATAATGGTAGGCGGCCTTACCAAGCGCATTGCGACCGGACTTATTGCTGAGTAGTGTATGCACCTTCTCCGCAAAAATCACTTCATCATGCGGAGCAATCAATGCACCCTCACCTTCGACCAAAATCGACTTAGTTCCTAGCTCCGCAATCGCAACCACTGGCGTACTTTGCGCCATTGCTTCAAGTAAGACCAAGCCTTGCGTTTCACTTAATGAAGAGAAGACAAAGACATCCGCGCTTTGATAACAGGCATTGAGTTCAGTGTTGCGATCTAAATAGCCGATAAACTTAATATTGTCTTCAAGGTTCAGTTCTTTACTTAACGCATGCAGACTCGCCTCTGCAGGGCCTTCGCCAGCAACGACTAAAAGTGCGTTCGGCTGCTTTTTAATTAAATCAACCCACATGCGGAGCAAAAAGCTGATGTTCTTTTCAAAGGCAACCCGGCCCACAAAAAGACCCATCGGCCGATCAGCCGCAATGCCGTACTTCGCTCTAAATGCTGCCCCATCGGCTTTGGCAAAGCTATGAGCTTGCAAGCCCGTTGGAACTACTTCCGCTTTTGATTTCACGCCATATTGACGCAAGACATCCAGCATCGGCTGAGACGGCGCAACAATCGCGTCCACCGCATTACATTGGCGACGTGAAATAAAGCGCGCAATGCCCTTTGCAATGCCTTTAGGGATGAACGGGAGATAGTGATGTAAGTAGTCTTCAAAGAAGGTGTGATAAGTCTCCACACAGGGCACATCAAGCAAGTGTGCAAGCTTCAACCCTAAGTAATGCGCAACAAACGGCGTATGAATATGCACGATGTCATATTCTTCACTACGAAGCGCCATCAAGCTATCTAAGGCCACGCCATACTTCATGAGTTTATCTTCTGGATCGAAGTAAATACTGCGCGCTGGAATGCGTTTAATCCAGGCCTCATCTTCAGTTTTCACACCATACTCGGGCGCGATCAAATGCACGGTATGGCCCATGTCCTGCATTTGCTTTACGAAGGTTCGGATGGAAGTAGAAACACCATTGATGCGCGGGAAATAAACATCAGAGATAAATAGGATTTTCAATGCTACGGCCTTCATTATGGCGCCGCGATGACGGTCGCTAACAAGCTTATGTTAGCGACGCTTTGTGACAGTTATATGAAATGTCACAATTCTTTTATAAAGCAGGACAAAGCACCAAAGACCAAACAACAACGAGGTTAAGCAAGCTTAATAGCACAGCTGCACTCCCAATATCTTTAGCGCGCTTCGCAAGCAAGTGATGGTCTAAAGAAATACGGTCAACCGCTGCTTCAACAGAAGAATTGAGTAACTCAACAATAATCACCAAGAACACACAGGCAATCATCACGGCGCGCTCCATACCAGTGTGGCCAAGATAGGCGGCTAAAGGAATTAGGACTAAGGCTAAACGTAGTTCTTGTCTAAAGGCATCCTCATTCTTGTAGGCGGCTGACAAGCCTTCCATCGAATAACCAAATGCATTAATTAAGCGACGTAATCCTGTTTTTCCTTTAAATGGACTTTCCATAACTTCCTCAATATTTAGATATAAAACTTGGCGTGCAGTATAACAAACAAGTGATGTTGATAAACGTTGTCATCATACCATCATCAAATCTTCACACTACCTTAACGTCGACCGTGCAAATTGCATACTCATGAAAAAGCAACTCTATAAGCTCTGTTGGTTAATCCCCATCATGCTTCATGCTGCTGACGCAAATGCGTGGGGCCTCATGACCCATTTATACTTTGCGCACTCCTTGTTATGGGCGATGCCAGCCCTTGATCCAAGACTCAGAAAAGCCGTTCAGAACTTCCCTGATTTAGTGATGGCAGGCGCATGTTTACCTGACCTCGCAATTGTCTCCAAACACTTTAAAGACACGCACGACTGGCATCACGCCCACCATTTACTAGAAAAAGCAGAGACCGAAGAAGAACTCGCGATTGCAATCGGTTATGCCAGCCATTTATATGTGGATGTAATTGCGCACAACCACTTTGTCCCCGCCCATGAGGAAATGTGGACAGATAATGGCATGCTCGCGCATATCGCATCAGAATGGGCCATGGACGCGCATTTAGAACCATTGCTTCACACATCCCCAAGCAGGTTGATTAATAAGCATAAGCGCCTCCTAACAACCTTTATTAGCGAAAACTATCCATGCTCATTTAGTGAAACCAAAAAGGCGTTAACGCGGCTGAGCTTTTGGGATGGGATGCTGCGCACAGCAAAGATTCCACACATCATTTATTTGAGCGCACGTATTGTCGATAGACGGGTCTTTAAACACTTCGTGTATTACATTGCTAAAACACAAACAGCGATTGCAGAAATTGGGATTGTATTAAGTGGTGAGAAACCTGCCTGGAAGGCAGAGTTACTGCATTTAAGTGACACACAATTAAGCGCTTGGCGCTTATCATGCCTAGGTGATTTAGCGCTTATGCATCCAGCACCAATCAGCTACTTCGTGCCAAATAACTAGAAACTACAAAAAGATAAAGAGGGATGCGATCAAGCCGCCGATGGTCGCGCCAGCGATGACGTCCGTTGGATAATGGAGGCCAAGCACAACGCGAGATAAACCAACAAGCGCAGTAAATGGCAGCAGTAATCCAGCAAGCTGTGGGTAGTAGTAAAGGCCCACCGCACAAAATGCCACCGCATGTAATGTGTGCCCTGAGGGAAAACTAAAGCGATCTAACGGACGCCCTGTTAACCAGATATCTTGATGGACTTCGTAAGGACGTGGACGTAAGGTTTTGCCCTTAATCCATTTGTAGATCAATGTACCTGTTAAACCAGCGCTTGCCATATGTAGTACCGGCACATAGGAAGACTCACCTTGGGTCAGGATGATCCCAAGCATGACCGTATACCAAAATACGCCATCGCCTAATCGACTAATCAACCTGAATAAAACACGAACAGCGCGGTACTGGCTTGTTTTATTCACGCTAATACAAAGCGCACTATCCCAAGCAAGAAAGCGATTCCGATACAAAGCTAATTTATAAGGCATGAAGGCTCCTAGGCTGTTTCATGCCGCTATAGTGACAAGCAATTATGACAATTTGATGAAGATTGCAGACTTAAAATGAAAAACCCCAGTCATTGCTGACTGGGGTTTTGTATAAAGAGTCTGGCGGTGACCTACTTTCGCATGCACGAAGCATACTATCATTGGCGCAGAATCGTTTCACGGCCCTGTTCGAGATGGGAAGGGGTGGTTCCAATTCGCTATGGCCGCCAGACATAACCGTGATCGTCTGAC
>CAIULB010000020.1 GCA_903899965.1 uncultured Methylophilaceae bacterium
ACAATACGTTGGCGTGCTATCAGGTATCGGTGGCTGGGCTGGTGTTGCGATGAACCTTGGTATGACTAACCCAACAGACGCTCTTGGCGCTGCTGGTGGTTATGCTGAATTGACAAAATACAACGCTGCTCCTGGCGGCGGTGCATTGAACGTGTTCAGCCTATAATTTATAGTTGAAAAACTGTAGTTATAGAACTAACCGTTAGTTAGTTTGTCATATAAACACCCCGCTTCGGCGGGGTGTTTTTTTAGTGCTAGATTTATGCAATCTAACGAATAAAGGAATATCAAATGTTTAAAAACCTATTAATGTCTGTTTTGTTGGGCAGTGTTGTAGTTGGCAATGTGCTAGCTGCTGATATGCCAGACATTCCGGCAATCAATCCTGATGAAGGACGTATTGGCGAAGTTCGTCGCGTTGAAGATCCAACAGAATTTAAGGTCTGTGCTGACCCAGACAACATGCCTTACTCAAACAGCAAGCAGGAAGGTTTTGAAGACAAAATTGCTTCAGTACTTGCACAAGAATTAGGTAAGAAGCTTTCGTTTCAATATGCTTATTATCGCCAAGGTTTTTTAAGAAACACATTAAATGCTAATCGTTGTGACTACGTAATGAGCACAACTTCAGATAACGATTCTATGCGTACCTCAGTGCCTTACTATCGCTCAGGTTTCGTATTTGTTTATCGTAAGAGTAGTGGCTACAACATTACGGACTGGGATGCGCCTGACTTAAGAAAGGGCATCATTGGTATTGTTGGTCAAAGCCCGCCAACACGCCCACTTGCTGATCACAATTTAATGGAAAATGCTCGTCCATACCGCTTGCAACGCGACTTGAACTTCCCACCTAGCCAATTAGTTGATGATTTGGTTAAGGGTGATATTGATGTGGCAATTGTATGGGGTCCTATTGCAGGCTACTTTGCAAAGCAAGCCGCTATTCCTCTTGTTGTAGTGCCTATTCCTGAGTACGAAGATAAAAACGTAAAGGGTAAGGAAAACTGGAATATCTCAATCGGTGTGCGTAATAAAGATAAGGCGCGTGCTGAAGAGCTTAATAAAGCCATTGAAAATCGCCAAGCAGATATCGACAAAATTTTAGATCAGTATGGTGTGCCACATTCTGCAGTTGTTAAGGGCGATAGCTTAGAGAAAAAAGCGCGTGAACAAAACCGTGGCGAGAAGGTAGATAAACCTACTTAATGGGAGAGTTGGTTGATGAAATTCTGTTGAATAAAGTCAACCATATTCCCTCGGTTTCGTTATAGAATAACGCTTCAAAATTAAATTTTTGTTCTACCAACATAACAGAAGCAATTATTCGAAATTTAGGAGATGACATGTTAGGCAACAACGCTGTAAAAGCAATTATTTTGAGTTCAGTATTAGCTTTGGTTGGCTTATTGCCTCTTCAAGCTAGTGCTGCTTGTCAATTAGTATCAACAAAAGATGGTAGCCCATTGCCAATTAAAGCAGTTGATGAAGACACACCAGAAGCTAAAGAATTTTTAGCCACTTGCGTAAATCCATACACTAAAAAAGCAGCAGCAGATGCTGATGTTGCAAAAACTGGTAAAAAACTATTCGGTTACTGGTCATGCACACAATGTCACGGTGGTAATGCAGGTGGTCAAACAGGCCCTAGTATTACTGACGCAACATGGCAGTACTCTAAGCACACAACTGACAAGGGTATGTTTGAGACAATCGCTGGCGGTTCAAATGCTGGTATGCCAACATGGCACGGCCAAGTAGCTGGCAATCCAGAACTGTTGAAAACTGATGAAATCTTACGAATCATCGGCTGGTTGCGTAGCATGTACGCAGGTGGTGGTGATAAGCCTTGGTTGACTGAAACTGCACAAAAATAATATTTTTGTCTGAATAAAAAGGCTACCCTAAGGTAGCCTTTTTTGTTTTATGGACATAAACAAGTTGAGTTAAAATGCTCCTAGACCAACGAATTAAATTTTAAGGCAATCAATTTTTATGCGATTAAAAAAACGCTCAAGCGTTGAACTTCATCAAGTCGTTATTGTAGGCGGGGGTGCTGGCGGCCTTGAGCTTGCTACGCGCCTAGGCGACAGCTTAGGCCGCAAAGGCAAAGCAGAAATCACTTTGATTGATCGTACAAGAACCCACGTTTGGAAACCGCTACTGCACGAAATCGCCGCTGGCAGCATGAATCCAGATAAGCATGAGCTTGAGTATTTAGCGCAAGCCCATTGGCACCATTTCAATTTTAGACTCGGTGAAATGGATGGCTTGGATCGTGCTAAAAAAGAAGTTTATATCAGTGCAAATTATGATGAAGATGGTGCAGAGATTATTCCTAGACGCACAATTAAATATGATACGTTGATTATCGCGATTGGCAGTACAACGAACGATTTTGGCATTAAAGGTGCGAGAGAGAATTCGATTGCATTAGATACTATGGATCAAGCAGAACGTTTCCATAGGAGGTTACACAATGCTTTGGTTCGTGCGCAAACTCAAGCTGGTCCAGTGCATGCCGGTCAGCTTGAAGTGGTGATTGTGGGGGCGGGAGCAACAGGCGTTGAGTTGTCAGCTGAATTGCACAATACAACACGTGAGTTAGCTGCTTACGGGCTAGATAAGATTGATCCTGATAAAGACATTAGCATTTCATTGATTGAAGCGTCTGACCGCGTGTTGCCAGCTTTGCCACACAATCTGTCAAAAGCGGTAGATTTGGAACTACGTAAATTGCGTGTGCATGTTTATGCGGGTGAGCGTGTAACTGAGGTGACTGATAAGGGTATTTATACTCACAGTGGCCGCTTTATTCCATCTGAGCTTGTGGTATGGGCGGCAGGGATTAAAGCGCCAGACTTCTTGAATGGTTTGGATGGTTTAGAATCCAATCGCATTAATCAACTCGTGGTCAAGCGCACCTTGCAGACCACTGTTGATGAGAATGTATTTGCATTTGGTGATTGCGCTGCTTGCCCAATGGTCGGTAGCGTAGACAACGTCCCTCCGCGTGCTCAAGCTGCACATCAGCAAGCTTCTATGTTGATTAAGACAGTGAAGGCTAGGCTGCATGGCAAAGCTTTGCCCAATTATGTGTATCGAGATTACGGCTCATTGGTTAACCTAGGTCGCTATTCAACTGTGGGTAGCTTGATGGGCTCAATCTCTGGCGGGACCATGTTCATTGAAGGCATGTTTGCCCGTTTGATGTACCAATCGCTCTATAAGATGCATTTAATTGCTTTGCATGGATTCTTTACTGTGTTCTTGCAAACGATTGCGCGCATGATTACGCGTCGAACTGAGCCGCAAGTGAAACTACACTAAAGAAATTGATGGAAATTCGAAAGCCCTGTTTAGATTAAGCAGGGCTTTTTTGTTGGATGTGTTTACGATAAAGATGTGAAATTAAGGCCATAGTGATGATGATGAAACCACCGAAAATAATGATGATGTAATTGATCGCAATGTTTTGCCCTACCATCCAGGTGTAGGCGCCTAACATGAGCAAGATGCCGATATTCTCATTGAAATTTTGAACGGCAATTGAGTGCCCAGCACCGAGTAAAGTATGTCCACGATGCTGCAACAGTGAATTTAGCGGAACCAAGAAGTACCCAGCTAATACCCCGATAGAGAATAGCAGGATAGCGGCCACAATTGGATTGTGCACAAATACCATGCAAACAACTAGCGCACCCATATAAATGCCTGCAGGTAAAACATTGGCGGCTTTTTCTAGTTTTACATAAACCGATGCAATCACTGAGCCAGCTGCAATACCAACAGCAAGTATAGCGATGAGTTTTGTCGCGTCTGTTTGGTCAAACCCTAAATACAAGTGAGCCCATTTCAAAACAACGAACTGTAGCGTTGCCCCAGCGCCCCAGAACAGTGTTGTCACTGCAAGTGACACTTGGCCCTGGGTGTCCTTCCAAAGTGTCGTAAAGGCGTGCCAGAAGTCCTTCATGATGAAGCTTAAAGAGCGTTGCTCAACACAGTGGTCAATGGGCATCTTAGGAATACGGTAGTTAAAAAATGCAGCCATCATATAAATAGCAGTAATTACCGCAATACCAAAATAAGGGTCGTTGGCTGAAATGGTAGATCCAAACAATGGCCCCAAGATAATGGCTAGAACGGTAGTCCCCTCCATCCATCCATTCGCCATAATCAATTGGTTTGATGGAAGCATTTCAGTCAGGATGCCGTATTTTGCAGGGGAGTAGGCTGCTGCGCCTACGCCTACGATGGCATAAGCGTAAAGCGGGGGAACGCCCAGCAAGGCTAGAACACATCCAAAAAACTTAATTCCATTACTTAAAAACATCACTTTGCCCTTAGGCAAAGCATCCGCAAAGGGGCCCACAAACGGAGCAAGCATAATGTAAGAGATGATAAAAAACTCTCGTAACAAGGGCTCGTGCCAAGTTGGTGCGTTAAGTTGATGTAAAAGTGCAATTGCAGCAAAGAGCAAAGCATTATCCGCTACCGCAGATAGAAACTGGGCGATGAGTAGCGTGTAGAATCCTTTGCTCATTGCATTTTTCATTTAAAGAATCTCAGCCGCAAAATCAGCTAAACGAGAGCGTTCGCCGCGCATGAGGGTGATATGGCCGTTATGTCCCCAACCTTTGAAGCGGTCTACAACGTAACTAAGCCCAGAGCTACCCTCGGTTAAGTAAGGTGTATCAATTTGCGCGATATTGCCCAAGCAAACAACTTTAGTACCAGGGCCTGCACGGGTAATTAAAGTCTTCATTTGTTTTGGGGTGAGATTTTGCGCTTCATCAATGATAAGGAATTTGTTTAAGAAGGTGCGGCCGCGCATAAAGTTGAGCGATTTGATTTTAATGCGGGTACGAATCAAATCTTGTGTGGCAGCCCTGCCCCATTCTCCGGCATCGTCATCAGATTTATTGAGCACATCTAAATTATCCTCAAGCGCGCCCATCCAGGGCGCCATTTTTTCTTCTTCAGTACCCGGCAAGAAGCCAATGTCTTCGCCAACAGAAACGGTGACGCGGGTCATGATGATTTCGCTGTAGATTTTTTTATCTAGTGTTTGTGTTAACGCGGCTGCTAAGGTCAGTAATGTCTTGCCGCTACCTGCTTGGCCGAGCAATGAAACAAAATCCACGTCAGGGTCCATGAGAAGATTAAGCGCAAAATTTTGTTCACGATTGCGTGCGATGATGCCCCAAACGTTGTGTTTAACTTGAGTGAAGTCTCTGATGATTTCTAGAACGGCTGTGTTGCCTTCCACGCTTCTCACAATGGCTTCGAAAGGCTTTTCGTATGAATAAAAAACAAACTCATTGATTAAAAAGCTTTTGCACAGCGGCCCTGTAATGCGGTAAAACATCCGACCTGCATCCTGCCAAGATTCCATTGCCTTGCTGTGTTTATCCCAAAAGTTCTCAGGCAACTCTTTCATGCCCGAGTAAAGCAATTCGGTATCTTCTAATACTTTATCGTTGAAGTAGTCTTCAGCAGGTACGCTTAAAGCACGCGCTTTAATACGAATGTTGATGTCTTTACTGACAAGGATGACTTCGCGTTCTGGGTACTTCTTTTTTAAAGCGAGGACGACACCCAATATCTGGTTGTCGGCAATACTACCAGCCAGCATCGGTAAGGAGAAGTCCATCGCATCCGTTTGTAGGAATAAACGCCCTGTTGCATGTTTATTGCCTTTAATAGAGAGCGGACAGCCATCATCCAAGCTGGCGAGGCTTGCGCCTACAATCTCTTCTAAATTGCGGCTAGTTTGGCGGGCATTTCTGGCAACTTCGGTAATCCCTTTTTTGTTGTTATCCAACTCTTCTAGGGTCACCATTGGGAGGTAAATATCGTGCTCTTCAAAGCGGAAAAGGCTTGAAGGATCGTGCATGAGCACGTTGGTGTCGAGAACAAATAGTTTGTTGCCAGCTGCTGGTTTCTTAGCCATTAGATTTAGTCTCCCCAGTTAAAACGTACATTAAAAAATACAAAAATTATAAAGAGCGAATAAACGCCAATACCTCGGGGATGTGACCATCAACTTTGACGCCACGCCATTCACGTATTAAAGCGCCTTCTGCGTTGATAATAAAAGTGCTACGTTCGATGCCTCTTACCTCCTTGCCGTACATTTTTTTCATCTTGATGACACCAAACAATTGGCAGGCTAATTCTTCGGTGTCGGCTAATAAATTAAATGGGAACTCAAATTTGGCTTTGAAGTTTTCATGTGACTTAATGCTGTCGCGGGAGATACCAAAAATCTCGGTATTTGCTGTTGCGAAATCTGCGTAATGGTCACGGAATTGTTGGCCTTGTGTCGTACAGCCTGGGGTTGAATCTTTAGGGTAAAAATAAATGACGATTGTTTTGCCAAGATGCTCAGAAAGCTTAAAAGTTTTACCGCCTGTGGATGGAAGTTCGAAGTCTTGGAAGCTTGTATTGTTCATGATGTTTAAGTGAATGCGCTTATGCTCATTGTTGTTAAAAAAAAAGATTAACGCAAGTAAGATTTATTAAGATTTGAAGAAGGCTTCAAATTTCTAGATTTTTTATTCAAGCTTGAATGAAACAGGTACTGTCACATTAAATGCGCTACTTTTTAGGACTTCCGGAGGCATAGGGAAGTTCGATTTTTTAACCATTTCTAGGGCTTGATTATCGAGCACAGGGAATCCGCTACTCGTATGGATTTTTTGGCTCAAAATTTTGCCATTACCATCTAATTGGAAATCAATCTCAACCACGCCCTGCCAGCCACGCATTTTTGCAATGCCAGGATAGTTAATATGCTTAGCAATTTCCCGGCTTAATGCACTGCCGTATTGATTGCGTGCAGAATCAAGGTCGGCCTGATTGACGGTTGGTTTTGGTGGTTCTGGTTTCGTCACAACAGGTGCAGGTGCCACAAATGTTGGTGGAGTCTCTGCCTTAGGCGCAGCAGCAATAACAGGCGGCGGTGGAGGCTCACTAATCGGTTGAGGCGTATTGACTGGCTTCACTACGGGCTGAGGAATCGGTTTGGCTTGTGGTGGAGGCACAACCTTAGGCTTAACTGGCTCAGGTGGTTTGACTGGCGGAGGTGGTGGCTCAGATTTAGGTGGCGCTAGCTCGATAATGAGCTCTGACGGTTTAACCATCTCCTCAAAAGAAATGTTTGGTATTCCAATAGCTGCAATGATGTGCAATCCAATGGAAATAGCGAATGCCCATACCAAAGCATTGTCACGATTGAATGAAATTTGAGAAGAAATGGCCAAAATTAAAAAACGATGATTCTATTGTTTACGTGTTAAAAAATATGCGTCGATTATACATGAAGCATGCATATTGCTACTTCATTCACCATCAATCTATTCCCACTCTAATGCGGGGTAAATGTTGTTCACATTACGTCGATTTACGATATCAAAGAGTTGCCAATAGCTGCGTTCGGAAGCTGCTGCTGTGCCCATGGCTTTTTCCATCACCTCGCCTTTTTTGATGCTGGCGCGAATGTCGTTTAATAGCGTCCATAAATAACGCTCTTCATTATTGAGTTGCTCTTTCCAGTTTGCATTTTTGAGAGAGCTGCTATGTCCGGGAATCGCAAACTCTGCGTCATTGGTTTTAAGCTCATTAATCACGGCTAACCACCCTTTGATATCACCATCAATAGAAGGTGTGCGCTCCACAAAAAGCAAATCGCCTGTCCACAGGGTTGCGCTTTTATTATCGAATACGGTTAAATCTGTATTGGTGTGAGCAGTTGGGTAGGCGGTCAGTAACAGTGTTCTATCGCCCAAGTCTAGATTGGCGGTTGTTTTAACCAGCAGGCTAGGTTTAACGATTTCACTGCCTGCAAAAGCCTCGCCTAGCCATTGTTGGTTAATTCTTAAATAAGTATCGCGGCGCCGCTCCATCGCATCAGGCAGTTTTTCGTGCCCCACAAAAGTGGCTTTATCTTGTTTAAATGCCGCGTTACCAAAAATATGGTCTGGATGTACATGAGTATTGATGACATACAAAATTGGCAGGCTAGAAACTTGGCGAATCGCTTCATGCAAGGCTTGGCCAGTTTTTAAGCTGCCACCTGTATCAATCACCGCAATTCCCTTGCTGCCAACGATAAAGCTCACATTGCAAATATCGGCATGGTAGCCTTCGGACATATCTTCATGCACGCCATGATGAACGTATACGCCGTTACCTAAGCTCTCCATGTTTAAGGGTGCGGCTAAAGCGGCATGTGAAATTGAAAGTGCGGTAATTCCAAGTAATATTTTTTTAAGCATTGAATATCCTTCGGGAAGGCTTTTAATTAAGCATGCAAAACTTTTAAAGTGCAATCAGGTCTAGCAAGACATGCATTTATGATGCAATATAGTACGCTAAGTTTATGCAGTAATATTTTAAAAAGGGAAAAAAGTATGACGCAGAATCAATACACAAAAACTGCCATCGTTTTGCATTGGCTAATTGGCATCGCAATTTTGGCGATGTTCGCGCTAGGCTGGTTTATGGCCGACATTCCTAAAGACCAACCAAAATCGACTGCTTTCGATTTGTTTGATTTAGGCATTTACACATGGAACTTGGCATCAGAAGTTACGCCAAGAACTTTCTATTTTAATTTGCACAAATCAGTGGGCATTACCATCTTGGGGCTTGTTGCATTCCGTATGTTCTGGCGCATTACACACCGCCCACCTGCCCTGTTAGATAGCATGTCAGCAACAGAGAAGAAGCTAGCAACGGGTGGCCACCACCTTCTTTACTTGCTTATGTTTGCTTTGCCGATGACAGGTTTGGTGATGGCGATTAACAGCAAATTTGAATATGGCGTGAAATGGTTTGGTATCAGCTTGATGAACGGTCTAGATAACAAAGCAGTTCGCGAGTCATTTGTAGAGGTACATGAAGTGGTTGGTATCATTATGTTGGTAGTGATTGGTGTTCATGTGCTCGGTGCTTTGAAACACAAGTTTATTGATAAAGACGGCACCATGAAACGCATGTCATTATGCGGTTTATGCCGCAAAGGTTCATGCAAGAAGTAGGTAAGAGTCTGGTAGAAATAAAAAAGGGCGAATCATGATTCGCCCTTTTTTATTTTTTAAACATTTGATGCCGCTTAGTTTTTCACTTCTGTTTGATGGCTAAACTCTTTACCATCGTTATCAACAGCCTTCACTGCCAGCACGCCAGGCGCGCTAGGGATGAAGTTAAAGCGTAAATAAGGGTCTTCACTTGTGCCCACACCAAAATCAACATTCATCACAGGCTCGTTGTTGTAAGTGAATGCAGCCTTTTGAATATAAAACGCTGGAACAAAACCTTGCGACACTAAATCACGTTGCAAACCAGTGCGCATTGGGTGTTTGATAATAAAAGTGGCTGAAGTTGCATCGCCAAATTTAACTGGGCTTTCCACATTCATTTTAATTTTACCTGCCGCAGCGCGAATTGCATTTTCATCACCATCTACCGTACCGCCACAGCCGCCAGCCGCACGAATTTCCACAGAGGCGAGGAAGAGTTTGCCATCAGCGGTTTCACCTACTGCGCGGATATAAGAATCCATCTCCATACGAATACGCGTTGCTAGCTTAAATTTACCTAGCTTATCCGTTAGGTGATAAGTCGCAGTCAGTGGAATTGGGTTGGAATCGACTAAAAGATAAAGCGTTTTAATCGCGTTGGCATCGGCTTGCGTTTGGTCGATGGCAATCTCAAGCGGCACTTGTGCGCCACTCTCAGCACGGCGAGGTGCCACAAAGGTGATAAAAGGCGCATCAGCCATCTGCCTTTGCGCAAAAAAAGCCTCTTTAACTAAAGGCCATTTTTTTGGGTCGGATTCTGCATTTGCATTGGATAATGTTGAGATAAATAACGCAATCATCAAAAAGAATAATAGGCTGTGTTTTCGCAAAGATAGACTCCTCTAATTTTTAACTGTGATTAATGATTATCACTTTTAATAGACTTTTTAATATCAAATAAGTTTCTATGGTCTAAATCTACTCACATCGTACTTTAAAAAAAATTGTTACGGAAATTTTTTTGCTATGAAATTTTACAAGAATGTAACATTTTCATGATTTTCATTATGGTGTTAAATATCTTAACTCTTTACTATTCGCCATGTTAAAAATTTATAAGAATAATTTAAATGAATAAAAAACCTTTAGTAATGCTCGTTGCTGGTCTTTTTGCAACAAATGTATTTGCTGACAATTTGGAATTAAATCCTATTGTGGTGACAGCAACGCGTTCAGCAGTGAATATTTTTGATGCACCTGCTTCAGTTGACATGGTGGATCAGTCCGTGATTGAAAATGCGGGTGCAGGAATGATTTTGTCTGAGAGTATCAATCGTATCGCTGGGGTAACTGCTGAATCTAGAAATCAGTTTGCACAAGACCCACAAATCTCTATTCGTGGTTTTGGATCTCGATCTTCATTTGGTGTTAGTGGCATTCGTCTTTACGTCGATGGCATTCCTTTAACAATGCCTGATGGGATTGGTCAGCCAGGTAATATCGATTTTGAGACGGTTAAATCAATAGAAGTACTTAAAGGGCCGTTTGCAACAATGTACGGTAATGGAGCAGGCGGTGTTATTTCATTAACCACGAAGACACCTCCAGCTGGTAATGAAGTAAGTGCAAGTTTCTTAGCTGGAAGCTACGGAACAACAAAAGAATCAGCTCAAGCAACTGGAACGGTTAGTGGGGTTGGCTATATGCTGAATGAGTCTAACTTTAATACTGATGGGTATCGTCAACATAGTGCAGCCCATAAAAAACAATCAACCGCTGAGTTTACATTTGATTTAGGCGCGGATACTCATGTGACGATTCTTGCGGATTACATGAAAATGGAGGCACAGGATCCATTAGGGCTGGGCGGGGCTGGAACCGCTACTACCCTTGATAGTGCAGGGCACTCTTCATATTCAAGTTCTATCCCTATGTTCTCATCTAATCAGCAGGCTGTTCCTTTAGCAGCTTTAGCTGCAAACACAAGAGTTTCTCGTGAGAATACTCAAGCTGGCATCAATCTTGAACATATTATCAATGAAAACAATTCAATTAACCTTGTGATGTATGCTGGACATCGTAATAATGCACAATTTTTATCAACAGTCGCTAATACTGGTGCAGGTAAAGAAAGTACTATATCTCGTGACTTTGTAGGCACAGATATTAATTGGACTAATAGGGGTGAGGTTTTCAGTAAGAGCTACACCTTAACCTCAGGTATATCTTATTCCTATATGTCAGATGATAGGATGGATTTTTCTGCAACAAATGGTTCTGTATCAGCAGCTCAGCATGCAAGTCCCAATAGAAATGAAACAGATAATTCAATGAATTTTGATGAGTACGCTCAAGCGAAATATTCACTGCTAAATAATCTTGACTTGAATGCTGGTGTTAGGAATATTCACAGTATTATGAGCTTTAATCCTAATATAAGAACAGGTATCACCACTGGAAGCGCTCAATTTAGCAATACAACCCCTTCTGTTGGGTTCTTATGGAAGTTTAGAGAAGATACAAATGTATATGCCAACTTTGGCAAGGGATTTCAAACCCCCAATAGTATTCAAATGGCTTATAAGGATTCTGGCACAGCTCAAATCCCTTCAGCGTCTACAGGTGGCGGGCCGAATATAGGACTATCAGGAAGCAATAGTAATAATTATGAAGTCGGTATTAAATCGTTCTTAAATCAAAGTACAAGATTGAACTTAGCGCTTTTCAGAGTTGTAACTAACAAAGAAATTGCAGTTGATTTTGGGGGGAGCTATGCATCTTACTTTAACGTACCTGTTCAAACGTCTAGAAACGGTTTAGAGCTTTCTTTAGATGGTAAGTTAGAACATAATTTCAATGTATATGCTGCTTATACTTATATGGATTCAAAGTATGATGGGTCTTATATAAGTAAAAATATCGTGTTGGGTAATACAATACCTGGAACATTCAAAAATCAGTTGTATGGTGAGCTATCATGGAGCCGTCCTGACTTAGGCTTTACAACAGCCATTGAGTCTGTAAATAACTCTAAAACTTACGCAAATGACTTGAACACAGCTTACGCTGGTGGATATAGCATTGTTAATATTCGCGCTGGGTTCAAGCAAGAAATTAGTAATTGGCGTTTTTCAGAATACGCTCGTGTAGATAATGTCTTTGATAGAGACTATATCAGCGCTGTTAGAATTAATGACAGTAATGGTGAGTTTTACGAATCTGGTGCAGGTCGTAATTATCTCGTTGGTCTAAGTGCCAGTTATCGATTCTAATAGCTAGTATTAAATAAAAAAGCTTAGCTATAATTTAGCTAAGCTTTTTTATTTAAGGATGACAATTGACAATTCTTGGTTTTAATCATTACAACCTACGAGCTGAGCGTTTGATGATGGAACAACTCAAAGTGTTTTATCGTGATGTAGTAGGTTTACAGATTGGTGATCGCCCTCAACTCACAAGCTTTGGTTATTGGCTGTATGCGGGAAGTAAAGATGTGTTGCATTTGTCTGAGGCAAATGCTGACGAAAAGCGTAAAGAAAACGTAGCAACGACATTTGACCACGTGGCATTCACGGCAACAGATTATGATGCGACGGTTGCGCGCTTAGAAAAGTTAGGGATTAAGTTTAGAACGCGTGAGATATCGGATGCTGGTCAGAAACAGATCTTTTTTAGCGACCCTGCTGGCAATGGTATTGAGCTTAATTTTTCTTAAAGAGGCCTAGGTGGTTAGGCTTCTAAATAACACCATCAAACAGTTGTACTTTGACCGTGGTTCCAGCTTCTACATTACCTAAATCATCATCTAGTACAATAAAGCAGTTGGCTTGCGACATTGAACTTAAAACGCCTGAACTTTGATTGCCTGTGGTTTTGACTTGCCAATTGCCATCTTCACTCACAAACAAAATCCCGCGTTGAAATTCCGTGCGACCTTTCAGCTTTCTGATTGGGCTTGTGCAAACTACATTCAGCATAGGAATGGCCGCTGGATTAGCTTGCCCCATGAGCACTAGCATGGCTTGCCTTACGAATTGATAGAACGTTACCATCACCGCGACAGGGTTGCCTGGGAGGCCAAAGTAATGGGCATTGCCGATTTTTCCAAAAGCGAGCGGGCGGCCAGGTTTCATGGCGATTTTCCAGAACAGGACCTGACCTAGTTTTTGGAGTAGCTGTTTCATGTAGTCTGCTTCGCCTACCGAGACGCCACCGCTGGTTAAAATCACATCAGAATTTTCGGCTGCTTTGATGAGCGTTTTTTCTAGCGCAACAGGATCGTCTTGAATCGCACCTAGGTCTTGTATTTCAACACCCATGCGACTCAACATACCAAACAAAGTGTAACGATTACTATCAAAAATCTGCCCTGCTTTTAAGGTGCTTCCAATACTGGCAAGTTCATCACCTGTTGAAAAGAAATACACTTTGAGTTTGCGATACACGGTAATTTCACCAATGCCAAGCGAAGCAATCAGCCCCAAGTCAGCAGGGCTGATTTGATGCCCAATGTTTAATACAACTTGCCCCGCTTTGAGGTCTTCGCACGCGTAGCGAACATTCGTGCCACGATTTGGTGTATCGGTAAATTGAATAAACTCACCATTTACTTCAACGCGTTCTTGAGCGACAACGGTATCAGCGCCTTCAGGAATAGCCGCGCCAGTCATAATTCTGACGCATGCACCTTTTTCAAAGCTGCCGGTTAAGGCATTGCCCGCAAATGCTGCGCCTGTGATTTTAAGGCGCGTTGTGCCTTGGGCTAGGTCATCCGCATTAAAAGCGTAACCATCCATTGCAGAATTGTCATGGTTAGGTACATTATGGGTGGCATGGATTTCTTCTGCTAAGACACGCCCCAAAGCAACATGAAGATGGACGCGCTCAGTTTCTTTAACTGGGCTTAAAAAGGCTTTGATATATTCTCTTGCCTGCTCAACAGGCATGGAATTTGGATCGTAGTCGTCACATACGCTGGTTGTGTTTGCTAGTTCGGTGAGCGTTTTTTTAGTCGTCATTTTTTAAGCCAAGTATGAATAAATGCGGCAATCGCATTGATGTCGTTCAGATCAATTTGAGGTATTGAAATCGGCAAATGCGTGTCAGTTGCAATGGCGATAATGTTGGCATCTTCTGATGCTAATAGTGGCGTGCAAAATTCAGCACGGTGCACTTCAATCTTGGGAATGGCCTCATGTTTAAAGCCTTCAGCGAGTACAAGGTCAGTTAAATTACCGTCCATTTGTGCGAGTAAATGCGCAAGATTAGGTTCATTTTCCGCATGCGGAGTACGCACTAACTCTGTCATTAAAGCCCACCTTTGGCGGGATGCGACCATCATCTGCACTGCGCCTGCTTGGCGAAGTTTAAAACTGTCTTTGCCTTCATGGTCGATATCAAATTCGTGGTGCGCGTGTTTCACAACCGAAATGCGTAAGCCTTGTTGGATGAGCGCGGGAATGAGTTGCGTCAATAAAGTGGTCTTGCCGATGCCGCTGCTGTGGGCACAAAAACCAAGCACAGGGATATTCTTGGCGTTCAACATTCAGCCTCAAGCTTGCTTAAATCTTCAGGTGTGTTGATATTAGAAAATGCTAAAGGATTGTCATCAAACCCCACTTCTACATAGGCATGTTTTTTTTGCCACTCATCCACTTTGCGGCCACCTGCTGTTAAATAGTTTTCCAAGTCTTGCGCTAAACTTGTTCGGCATAAGCAAAATACAGGGTGATGTTGCTCGCCTGTTTTGGCTACGGCAATATCTGCATTTTGAGATTCTAAAGCCGACATTAATCGCTGGTATAACTCATCTGGCAGAAGCGGTGAGTCACATGGCACGCTGAGTAGAAATTCTGTTTTTGCGGCTTTCATCCCAGCATGTAAGCCAGCGAGGGGGCCTGCGAAGTCATTGATTTCATCAGTTACGACAGTAAAACCTAAACTTTGATAAGTTTCTATTTCTCTGTTGGCATTAACCAAAATCTCACTAACCTGGGGGCTTAAACGCTCAATTACGTGGATCACCATATGCTGGCCTTTAAACGCAATGAGGCCTTTATCTACCCCCCCCATACGCCGTGCTTTTCCGCCTGCAAGTATGAGTCCTGTGATGTTGTCTTTTGTCATTTAGCCGCCCGTGTGTGACATAAAACGAACAACCGCTGGCTCGGCACGTTTCAGGTCAAAGTCATGACCTTTAGGTTTAATTTTCATGCTCTCGATAATTGCTTTTTTGAGCGGTTCATCATCATTAGGGTGTGCGCGCAAAATCGGCATCAGTTCGATTTTGTCATCTTGGCCCAAGCACAGGTATAGCTCGCCTTTGCAGGTAATGCGAACGCGGTTGCACGCCTCGCAAAAATTGTGGCTGTGCGGCGAGATAAAGCCGACTTTGGTATTTGTATCGGCGACTTGCCAATAGCGGGCAGGCCCGCCAGTATTGAGGGCACTACTGATGAGTGAGTAATGTTTTTGGAGTGTGGCTAAGGTTTCGGTGTTGCTGACAAAAGAGCTTTCGCGGGCATGGTCAACAGCGCCTATTGGCATTTCTTCAATGAACGAAATATCAACTTTTTGTTCGATAGCGAAGCGCACTAAATCTATGGTTTCGTCATCATTAATGCCGCGCATTAGCACGGTATTGAGCTTGATGTTTTCAAAGCCAGCATTTTGGGCGGCAGTAATGCCACGCAGGACTTTATCTAAATCACCCACGCGCGTGATGTTTTTAAAGCGTTCAGTATTCAGGCTATCTAAGCTGATATTAATACGACGCACTCCTGCGGCCTTTAAGGCTTGGGCTTGTTGCTCAAGCTGAGAGCCATTGGTGGTCGTGACAAGCTCACGCACACCAGCTAACTGACCTATTTCTTCAAATAGCCAAATCGCATTCTTACGGACTAATGGCTCGCCACCCGTGATGCGGACTTTGCTTACACCAAGTGAAACAAAGGCTTTTACAACTCGCGCACATTCTTCAAGCGATAAAACCTCTTCTCTTGAGAGAAATGACACATCTTCACCCATGCAATAGGTGCAACGAAAGTCGCAGCGGTCGGTAATCGACAAGCGAATGTAATCGACTTGTCGTCCGTGGGCATCAATAAGGGTATTGGGGGTGGTTTGCATGAATGCTTGTTAATGAGCTTAGGCTAGAATATTAAGGCTTAGTCCCGCGAGATACAATGCTATTTAAAGTGTGGATATTGCCTAATTTATTTTTTGATAGAGCCTAAATTTTTCGTGCCTATCGGCTGGGCGCTGGCCTTGCCAAACCAGTTTCCAATCATCACCAGGGTTAATATGGCCGTGATGTTTATCTTCTTGGATTAAATATAAATCGCAGCTAGGCTCAGAAGATTCGTTTAGAGGGATGACACGTAAGTCGGTGTAATAGTCCAGTAACGCTTGTTGTGGCTGACCAAATCCAGTGCTGTTGATGCAAGCGTGTTTTGCAGGCAAAGATTTTTGTATGCCAAGCATGACGCCCTGGTAGCTTTTCGCTGAATCTATCATGGGTAACCATAAGGTCATCAAAAGTGCCCATGCCATGGTGATTCCCACAGCCCAATCAGTCACCGCGGCGCGGTTGGAGCGTTTTGCGTTAATGGTAATTGCCCAAATCAGGGTAGCAAATAGCGCGATTATGAGCGCAGGGATGTTGATATGGGCTTCTGATAGTCCAGATAAGATATGCATGCGTTCGGAAAGTTTGTTTGGGTGCCCCGTCACGATGGCAATCCATCCAAGCCAAATCAAGATGCCCATTAATCCAAACAATGTAAGACCAAACCAGTTGAGTGCGCCAGCCGCACCGCGTTTAAGTGTCTCAGCGCATCCGCCAGCCATTGCGACCAAAGGCACAAGCAGTGTTAGCACGTTCACATCAGTGTTTTTACCTTTTAGGCCGATTAAAATAAACCCAATAACAAAGAATGTGACGATGAGTTGAAATTTTGGCTTGAATAATAAGCCTGAGCGGAAGCGCCAAACGCCCCAAGCTGCAATCGGTAAGGCGGGCCAAGCGAACCAACAAATCGTACGGGTGGAGTATAGGTGGTTGAATTGCGTAAATTGAATTTGATTTTGCCACCAAGCGCTTAAATGGTCGGGTGAAATATGCCAAATCAAAGCGGGCCATAGTAAAACCCAAGGCGCTAAAGTGATGCAGGCTAAGCCAAGGACAATCGCATAACTTTTTGAACGCCAAGCCTTAAAGAATAAAGGTAAAGCAATTGAGGTGATTAAGCTAATTGCCGGAGTGATTATGCCCGTGGACATAAAACTAATGCCAATGCCTGTGCCCAATAACACGCTGGCTCTAAATGGGCGGCGTTTAGCGAGCGCTAAGGCATAAAAAGCCATGGCACTCCCTGTCAAAGCTGAAACTTCAGGCATCAACAAATGTGCGGTGGCAATGAGTCCGATAGAGCTGATCATGATAAAGGTCGTTTGGCGACCGATGCCTTCACCCCAAAGCTCTCTCCCTATCATGCCTGTGAGCAGTAAAGTCAGTGCCATCCAAAAGCCGCTGACAATCCGTGCAGCATCATGGACGTTCAAAATCGGGCTGAGTACTTTTGAGAATGTCGCTGCAGAGAGGTAATACAGCGGTGGATTTTTAATGACAGTTTCGCCAACCGCTATAGGGTCGAGCAAATGTTCGCCAGCCAGCATGGCTTTAATAATACTGATGCTGGTCGATTCATTGGGCTTCCAAGGATGATGGCCAATCAGGCCGATGCAAATCCAAATGCAACAAAGAATAATCAATAGGCGCGTCTTTGCGGCCTCGCCGATTCTGGCTCTTGGTGTGGCTAGGTTGCCTTGCCAATCATGATCAATCTCAAATGCCATCTAGATTTTACCTTGATGTGATGTGCGCTTTTTTAGATAAGGCGCTTGCTAATCAACAGTCTAAAATAAAAAAGGCAGCGTGAGCTGCCTTTTTTGAGTATGCACCCAATATTACATGCCGTATTTTTGACGGAATTTCTCAACACGACCAGCAGTATCTAAAATCTTTTGCTTGCCTGTGTAGAATGGATGACATTGTGAACATACTTCAATGTTCATGTCTTTGCTGTTGGTAGAACGAGTTTTGAACTTGCTGCCGCAGCTGCAAGATACATTAATTTCGTTGTACTCTGGATGAATTTCGGCCTTCATGGTCAAATCTCTTTCAATAGCTTTTTACTGAGCCCGCAATTATCAATGAAAACTTTAAATTAAGCAACTATTAACCACGTCTCATGCTGTCAAAAAAGTCAGCATTGTTTTTAGTGGCTTTGATTTTGTCGAGCAAGAATTCCATCGCTTCTAGGTCGTCCATTGGATAGAGTAATTTACGTAGTACCCAAATCTTCTGAAGGATGTCTTTCTCAATCAACAATTCTTCACGACGTGTGCCCGATTTGTTGACGTTAATCGCTGGATAAATGCGTTTTTCAGCCATGCGGCGGTCAAGATGGATTTCCATATTGCCTGTGCCTTTGAATTCCTCATAAATCACGTCATCCATACGTGAGCCTGTATCTACAAGCGCTGTTGCAATGATTGTGAGTGAGCCGCCTTCTTCGATATTACGTGCTGCGCCGAAGAAACGTTTTGGACGTTGAAGTGCATTCGCATCTACGCCACCAGTTAACACTTTGCCAGATGCAGGAACCACAGTGTTATAAGCGCGGGCCAAGCGGGTGATGGAGTCTAATAAAATTACTACATCTTTTTTATGCTCAACGAGACGTTTTGCTTTTTCAAGTACCATTTCAGCAACTTGAACGTGACGTGTTGCGGGCTCATCAAAAGTTGAAGCAACGACTTCACCTTTTACAGAGCGCGTCATTTCTGTCACTTCTTCAGGACGTTCATCAATCAACAATACGATTAAGCTGACATCAGGATGGTTGGCGGTAATCGCATGTGCAATATGTTGCATCATCACGGTTTTACCGCTTTTTGGACTTGCCACTAAAAGTGCACGTTGACCGCGGCCAATTGGCGCAATCATGTCGATGACACGGCCAGTCACGTTTTCTTCACCGCGAATATCACGTTCTAATGTCAGCGGAATAGTTGGGAAAAGTGGTGTTAGGTTTTCGAACAGAATTTTGTTTTTGGTGTTTTCTGGAGATTCGCCATTAACGCTATCTACTTTTACTAGGGCAAAGTAACGTTCGCCATCTTTAGGGGTACGAATCTCACCTTGTATCGTATCGCCAGTGTGTAAATTGAAACGGCGAATTTGCGAAGGTGAAACGTAAATATCATCAGGACCTGCTAGGTAAGAAGTGTCTGGTGAGCGTAAAAACCCAAAGCCATCTTGCAAGACCTCTAAAGTGCCATCCCCAAAAATGCTATCGCCTTTTTTAGCGGTATTTTTTAGCAAGGCAAAGATTAAATCTTGCTTGCGCATACGGCTCGCGTTTTCGATCTCGTTGGCAATAGCCATATCGACGAGTTCTGTGACTGGGAGGTGTTTTAGGTCTGATAAATGCATATGAGGGAGCTCACTGGAAAACGAAACTACTTAAGAGGGATGATAAAACTTAGAACTTACTAAACGTGTCTGGTTCTGAATGAACCAGACACAAGACTATATTGATTAAATGTTGCTGTCAATGAAAGCAGTTAATTGTGATTTTGATAGTGCGCCAACTTTAGTTGCCTCAACGTTGCCGTTTTTGAACAACATTAAAGTTGGAATGCCACGAATGCCATATTTTGGTGGTGTATTTTGGTTTTCATCAATATTGAGCTTTGCAACCTTGATGCGGCCTTCATATTCTTTAGCCACTTCATCCAAGATTGGCGCAATCATTTTGCAAGGACCACACCACTCAGCCCAGTAATCAACTAATACTGGAAGTTGTGATTGTAAAACCTCTTGCTCGAAAGAATCGTCGCTCGTGTGAATGATTTGGTCGCTCATTGTGGTGAACCTCTAAATTGAATTAATGCTTGAAATAAAGAAAAGTGAAAAATACTATTTCGCTATCCTAGCGAAAAAACTGCCTTTAGTGAAGTGTTGTCTGCATCTCTTTTGCTTGAGTTCATGCTGATTTTTTCTGGAAATGTCGCAAACTCTGCGTCTTTGCTTGTCTTGGTGATAATATTTGCCCATGAACTATCGACAAGCTTTTAGCCCTATTCTTTATCTCAGCCAATTTTTATTGGCCTTGAGCTTTCTTGCATTGGTCAGCCTTGATGCAAATGCCGAAGCCTCTAAAAGCTTTGTGATGAAAGACCTTGCGGGCAAAGAACATCGCCTGTCTGATTATCAAGGCAAGTGGGTGCTCGTCAATTATTGGGCGACTTGGTGCCCTTCTTGTTTGGATGAGATGCCCGATTTCATTGATTTGTACGACAAGCATAAAGCTAAAGATTTGGTTGTGTTAGGCGTTGCCGTGGATTATAAAAATGAGCGTGAGGTGCGCCATTTTGTCGATGATATGTTAGTCCCGTATCCGATTATTCTTGGCACGCCTAAAATCTTCGCTCAATTCGGTTCGCCATCCGTGTTGCCGACCACTTTAATTTATAACCCGCAAGGGAAGTTGGAGACGATTAAACGAGGTCAACTCTCTAAGCGGGCGGTGGAGTTAATGTTGTCGTCGCCTAATGAGTAGCTATATATATTTGAGCAATAATGAAAAAAGCCTGCTTCAAGCAGGCTTTTTTTTGTAGCTAACACTTATGTTTTTAGGCCGGCGTTTCAATGCTCAAGCCATTTTCATCTAATACATTCAAGTTGTTTTCACCCGCAAAATGCATGAGCTGGGCATATCCTTCAGGGTTAATGTCTTTTAGCTTTAAATCAACTGCCAAACAACGCACGCCATTCACAACGCGCGGTTTCAAGTAAGGTGAATATTTTAGTTTGCGGTCTGCGCCAAAGCTTGCATAGGTGCTGCACATACGGTCTACCCAGTCGCTTGGACGGAATGGCTTGCCAGCACGGGTCAGGCCTTCGATGATAATTTCTTTGTTTGTTTCGCTCATATAAATTGCCTAATAATCATTTGGTAATCGTTAATTCAAGATGGCTTATTTTGTTTAAGCCGTATTTTATCAGTGAATGATGTCCTGCTTAGTCGATGTATTCAAAAACTTTGACGACTGCTTTTACGCCACCAATGCTGCGTGCGATTTCAACAGCGTCATCAGCTTCTTTATGTGTGACCAAGCCTAATAGATAAACCGTTCCACTCTCTGTAACCACTTTTACGTAGTTGGCAGAGAATTTGTTTTCTTTAAGGAAGTTCGCTTTTACCTTTGACGTGATGTAAGCATCGTTGGTGCGTGTGCCAATCGAGCTATTTTTTGCAATTTCAAGATAATTTTTGATACCGGCTACATTTTCAATTGGCTTAACGAGTGATTCCGCTTTTTTCTTGTTGGCTTCGTCTGATACTTCGCCTGTAATCAGGACTTGGCGGTTGTAACTTGTTACGTTCGCGTGAACGTTATCTTTTAAGTTGTCGCTAATTGCTTTACCTGCTTTTAGTTCAATTGCTTGGTCTTCAATGTACGTGCCTGAAGTGCGGCGATCAGCTGCCATGGCGCCGCCAGCCGCTGCCCCGCCCACAACGACAGGAACGCAAGCAGTGAGTTGAGTGCTGAGTGCAACAGCTAGGATTAAAGTGCCGAGTGAGGTTTTAGTGAATGCATGCATTTAATCTACTCCTAGTAAAAGACAATCGATAGCATCGCATAAGCAATGCAAAATAAGAACATAAGCTTCTTGAATTCTTGCTGGGCTTTCATCAGGGACGCCTAGATGGATATCTTGCTCTTCCAAAAGTTCAACCAGCAAGCCGCCGTCGCCACCGCTAAAAGCAATCACCTTCATGTTACGTTCTTTTGCGGCTTTGATGGCGTTTAATATATTCGCGGCATTTCCACTGGTGCTAATCGCAATCAGCACATCGCCAGACTGCCCTAGTGCTAAAACTTGCTTTGAAAAAGTTTGGTCATAATGGCCGAAGTTCGCAATCGCTGTCAGCGTTGTGCTGTCAGCACAGAGTGAAATAGCTGCCAAGCCAGGGCGCTCCACTTCAAAGTGGTTGAGCATGCGAGAGCTGAAATATTGTGCGTTTGCAGCGCCAGCGCCGTTGCCGCAAGTGAGCACTTTTTTCTCTTTTAGAAACGCTTCAACGATAATTTCTGCTGACGCGGCAATGGGGGTGGCAAGCAATTCAGCCAGTGCTAATTTTAATTGGGCGCTTTCTTCAAAGTGCCGACTAATGCGGGCGGTTAAATCCATGGCGTATATTCTAACTGTTCTATATTTTTAAAGCTTCAAAAGCATGTTTAATCCAAGTAATGCTTTTTGTGTCTGCTTTATCTATCAATAAAGCATCAAAACGGCAAATTGTGTTGTTATCTTGGATGGATTAAATTCATTTCACCAAAGTTTAAGCGATAATTGCTGATAAAATAAGCACATAAAGCATGAAAGAGAGTTTGATTTGAGCGTTCATCCAGTCCCTACATTATATGTGGTCGCGACCCCAATTGGAAACCTCCAAGATATCAGCCTGCGCGCGCTTGAGGTTTTAAAAACGGTAGATGCGATTGCGGCAGAAGACACGCGCCATACTTCGCATTTGCTCTCGCATTTTGCGATTCAGAAAAAGCTCATCGCAGTGCATGAGCATAATGAACAAAAATCTGCTCAAATTTTGTTGGAGCGTTTGCGAGCGGGGGAGTCTATTGCGCTAGTCACCGATGCGGGGACGCCAGGCATTAGTGATCCAGGCGCTATTGTGGTGGATGTGCTTCGAGAAGCAGGTGTGAGAGTTGTGCCTGTTCCAGGCGCAAGTGCAGTGGTCGCTGCACTATCGGCATCTGGCATCACGGCGAATGGCTTTATGTTTCAAGGATTTTTACCAGCAAGTGGTTCGCAAAGACGTAAAGTTTTAGAAGGCTTAAAAGCTTATGTTTCCACCTTGGTGTTTTATGAAGCCCCGCATCGCATTATTGAATGCGTGGAAGATTTAGCGACTGTTTTGGGTCCTGAGCGTCGCATTACGATTGCCAGAGAGATCACTAAAACTTTTGAAACTTTTCATCGCTGTGCCTTGCAAGACGCTAAAATGTGGTTGGAAAGTGACCTTAATCAACAACGTGGCGAGTTTGTGTTGATGGTAGAGGCGGCCGCCTTGCTTGAGCAGGCGGATATTAGTGAAGATGTTGGGCGCATATTAAGATTGCTATTGGCAGATTTGCCACTTAAGCAAGCAGTGAAATTGGCGACTGAAATTACAGGTGTAAAGAAAAACATCCTTTATGAATATGCACTAAAACTTAAAGACGATTAAGTATGTATAAAATCACTATTACCCGCCCAGATGACTGGCACTTACATTTGCGCGATGGAGATGCGCTGAAGGCCGTTTTGCCTGATACAGCAAACCGATTTGGGCGTGCGATAGTCATGCCTAACTTGCGTCCGCCAGTGACGACAACAGCTTTAGCCGCTGAGTATCGTCAGCGTATTTTGGATGCCCTCCCTGCGGGTGCAAATTTTGAGCCTTTAATGACTTTGTATCTCACTGACAATACAAGTGCTGCTGAAATTACAAGGGCTAAAGCGAGTGGTTTCGTTCATGGCGTCAAGCTTTACCCCGCAGGCGCGACGACTAACTCTGACTCTGGCGTGAGTAGCTTAGATGCTTGCGGTGAAGCGCTAGAGGCGATGCAGGAAAGTGGCATGCCTTTGCTAGTGCATGCTGAAGTGACTGATGCGGATGTGGATGTTTTTGACCGTGAACGCGTTTTTATCGACCGCCATATGCAGCCTTTGTTGACCAAGTATCCTGGGCTTAAAGTGGTGTTTGAGCACATCACTACTAAAGATGCGGCTGAGTTTGTCGTCAGTGCTCCAAGTAATGTGGCGGCAACCATTACTCCACACCATTTACTCATGAATCGTAATGCAATGTTCACGGGGGGTATACGCCCGCATCACTATTGTTTACCTATCTTAAAGCGTGAAGAGCATCGGCTTGCATTAGTGAGCGCCGCGACATCCGGCAACCCTAAATTCTTCTTGGGAACAGATAGTGCGCCACACGCTAAATCCTCTAAAGAAGCTGCTTGTGGCTGTGCGGGTATGTACAGTGCGCATGCTGGGATTGAGCTTTACGCAGAAGCGTTTGAAGCAGCAGGTGCATTGGATAAACTAGAGAGTTTTGCGAGTTTTTACGGTGCAGATTTTTACGGTTTGCCGCGCAATACAGACCAAATCACTTTGTTGAAAACTGCTTGGAATGTGCCTGAAAGTATTACTTTTGCTGCTGATATATTAGTCCCTTTGCGGGCTGGTCAGTCTATTGCTTGGAAAATGCTTTAAATCTGCCAGTGAATGGGTGTTTCACCATGCCTAGTAAGGTAAGCGTTAATTTGTGAAAATTGATGATTACCAAAAAACCCTCGGTGCGCGGATAAGGGCGATGGGTGCGGTGACGTGAGCACTAAATGCTTATTAGTATCTATTATTTCGCCTTTTTTCTGCGCATAACTTCCCCAAAGCACAAACACAAGCCCTTCGCGATGCTTGTTTAATGCCGCAATTGCTGCATCGGTAAATTCTTCCCATCCGCGCTTTTGATGTGAGCCCGCATTCGCCATTTCCACCGTCAACGTTGCATTGAGCAACAATACCCCTTGTTCTGCCCAAGGTGTTAGATCGCTTTCGCCACTCATCTTTATCCCTAAGTCCGCTTCAATTTCTTTAAAAATATTTTTGAGTGATGGTGGCAGTGCAAAGCCTTGTGGCACTGAAAAGCTCAAGCCGTGAGCCTGGTCAGGTCCATGGTAGGGATCTTGTCCGATGATAACCACACGAACCTTGTCAAAAGGGGCTTTGTTGAAGGCATTGAAAATCAGGGGGCTAGGTGGGTATATGATTTTACCTGCCGCTTTCTCTTGTTTTAAGAAGTCGCGAAGTGACAGCATGTAAGGCTTCTTTAACTCTTCGCCTATTACGGCTTGCCAAGATGTATCCAGTTGTCCAACATGTTCTGCGGCCATAGTTACTTAAGCGTTTGTTGATGAAGATGTTTCATTATAAAGCCAGTATCGTTTGCGTGTTAAAATGGCTTTGAAGCTGGCTAGACAGTCGCCGCTCAGCAATGGGGGGAGGAAAGTCCGGGCTACGCAGAGCGGGATGACGGCTAACGGCCGTACGCTGAAAACTAGCAATAGTATAAGGCGCGGAATAGGGCCACAGAGACGAGCGTATTAAGTTACGGTGAAACGCGGTAACCTCCATCCGTAGCAAGACCAAATAGGCTGACAATGGCGTGGCTCGCGCTGTCAGCGGGTAGGTTGCTTGAGCGTGCGAGTAATTGCACGCCTAGATGAATGACTGTCACTTGCCGCAAGGTGAGAACAGAACCCGGCTTATCGGCCAGCTTCGCTTTTCTCTTTCTTTTTTGTTGAGATTTCACTCAAACCCCTCCGCTTTTAATTATTTAAAAAATATTTCTCAGGCTGCCAATTTTTTGAATTTCTCTTAGAAAATCTCGCAAACCTTTCCTGTGTCTGGGTTTGTTAAATCATCTTAAATCCCATACATTTTTTTACTCTTTACAAGTCACATTCATTAAATTAGCTATGTGCTTATTTATTAAGGATATTTTATTTATGCTGAAAATGCGCTAAGTCATTGTCCTGTAAAGGAAAAATCGTGAAAAAGGGCTTGCAGAAGCTCTTTTTTTTATCTATAGTGTCAACAAGTGGGTGAAAGTGGTGTTTTGTGGGAATTTTGCTGGCCAATTTGGTTGCGCTCATCTCCCGGTACGGCCAGCAAGTTTTCTGTTTTTTTTAATCATTACCCATCAAAAGGGATTTAAAAATATTTTATGTTTCGCGGTGCTTCATCATTAAGTTTGGATGTGAAAGGCAGGCTGGCTGTACCAGCCAAGCATCGTGACGCCCTTTTGTCTCAAAGTGCCGGTCAATTGGTATTGACTGCGCATCCTCACCGTTGTTTGTTGTTGTACCCACAAGTTGCGTGGGAGCCTATCCAGGCCAAAATGATGTCCTTGTCTTCTTTTGATAAGCGCTCAAGTGCTTTGCAGCGCTTGTTAGTGGGCTATGCCGAAGATATGCAGATGGATGCGGTAGGTCGCTTGCTAGTCTCACCAGCGCTTCGTGAGTTTGCGGGTTTGGATAAGCAAGCGATGTTGGTGGGTCAGGGTAGTCACTTTGAGATCTGGAATCTCGATGCTTGGCGCGCACAATTAGATATTGTGATGGCAAGTGAAGACTTGGCGTTGCCCACAGAATTAGAAGGCTTCTCACTGTGAGCGCAAGCTCACCATTGGCCCAGTCTGAACAATTGGTAGGAGAGGTGTCACCGCACATTACGGTGATGCTTGAAGAGGCGGTTGAAGGCTTGGCGGTAAAGCCAAGCGGCATTTACGTCGATGGTACGTTTGGACGTGGTGGACATAGCCGCAAGATTTTGGAAAAGTTGGGAAGTGAAGGTCGTTTGATTGCGCTTGATCGTGATTTGGCGGCTGTAAGCTCTGCGGCATCTATTCGAGATGCCCGTTTTCAAATTGTACATCGTCATTTTTCCGCCCTAGAAGAAGTGCTGGCTGAGTTAGACATTTCTGATGTGGATGGTGTTTTGCTGGATTTGGGTATTTCTTCGCCACAAATTGATATTGGTGAGCGTGGTTTTAGTTTTAGATTTGATGGTCCATTGGATATGCGTATGGATCAGAGTGGCGGGCAAACCGCTGCTGAGTTTGTCGCGGTAGCTACAGAACAAAAATTGGCGGAGGTTATAAAGGCGTATGGTGAAGAACGGTTTGCTAAACAGATTGCAAGGGCGATTGTTGCGGCACGCTCAGGGGGGGATGCCATCACCACTACTAAGCAACTTGCCAAGATCGTGGCAAGTGCCGTCCCAAAGATCGAACCTGGCCAAGACCCGGCGACGCGCACTTTTCAAGCTCTCAGGATTTTCCTCAATCAAGAGCTTGAGGAGCTATCGCTAGTCTTGCCGCAGTGCTTACGCATGCTTGCGCCACAAGGTAGATTGTCTGTGATTAGTTTTCATTCATTAGAAGACCGTATCGTTAAGCAATTTGTAAAGGGTGAGCAAGATAGGGATGATTTGCCGTCAAACTTTCCTGTGTTGGCGAAAGATTTGCCTCAGCCAAGAATGATAGCGATTGGCAAAGCATTAAAACCAAGTGCGCAAGAAGTGAAGAAGAATCCTCGTTCACGTAGTGCCGTATTGCGCGTGGCTGAACGGACGAATGTGAGTTTGTAGATGACGCGTTTAAATCTCATTTTATTTGCAGTGTTGATTATCAGTGCCTTGAGTTTGGTTACTTCACAGCATAAATCACGAAAATTATATTTTGAGTTACAGCAGCAGCAGGAAGTCGCAAAGCTTTCTGAAACTGAATGGACGCAATTGCAGTTAGAGCAAAGCACATGGGCGATGCATAGTCGTTTGGAGCAAGTGGCAACAGACTTGTTGCATATGCATGTGCCAGATACAAAACATATTCAAATAGTGGCGCCTGATGAAATGCAAGCGCCGCAAGCAGCAGCACCAGCGACTAAGTAAGGAAATTATAGAAAATGGCCGTCGTACAGCAAACAATCAAATTACCGCAGTGGCGTCGTCGCCTGCTGTTGGTATTGGTGTTGCTAGGCTTCGGCGCGTTGATTGGGCGTGCAATATTCTTGCAAGG
>CAIULB010000021.1 GCA_903899965.1 uncultured Methylophilaceae bacterium
CAGCGACTAAGTAAGGAAATTATAGAAAATGGCCGTCGTACAGCAAACAATCAAATTACCGCAGTGGCGTCGTCGCCTGCTGTTGGTATTGGTGTTGCTAGGCTTCGGCGCGTTGATTGGGCGTGCAATATTCTTGCAAGGCATGCGCCACTCATTCTTGCAAAAGCAAGGTGATGCCCGCACAACTCGTGCCATGACACTCTACGCACATCGTGGAATGATTACAGACCGTAACGGCGAGCCATTGGCGATCAGTTCACCAGTCGAATCAATTTGGGCAAACCCAGCAGATGCTCAAGCTAGCAAAGAGCAGGTTGAGAAGTTGGCAAAGCTACTTGAGATGGGTCCGGATGAAATTTCAGCAAAGCTCGCGAATCAAAATCGCGATTTCATTTATCTGAAACGTCGTATTTCACCGGAGTTAGCAAATCACGTCATGGCGCTTCATATTCCTGGTGTTTACATGCAGCGTGAATATAAGCGCTTCTACCCAGCGGGTGAAGTAACTGCGCATTTGGTTGGTTATACAGGGTCAGATGAAAAAGGCTTGGAAGGTTTTGAGTTGCAATATCAAGACTGGCTTTCTGGTAAGGCAGGTAGTCGCCATGTGATTAAAGACCGACAAGGTCATATTGTTGATGACTTAGAAGCTGTGAAGTTACCGCAAGATGGGCGAGATTTAGTCGCTTCTATAGATCGTAAGGTCCAATATTTGGCTTACCGAGAATTGGCAAAAGCGGTTGAAGATAATAAGGCAAAAGCCGGTGCTGCGGTGGTGCTGAATGCTAAAACGGGTGAGATTCTAGCTATGGTGAATTTTCCTGCTTATAACCCAAACAATCCAAGTAAAGATATTGCTAAGTCACGCAATCGTGCAATTGTTGACCTTTTTGAGCCTGGATCAACAATGAAGCCAATGACGATTTCGGCGGCGCTTGAAACTGGTAAATACACACCGGATACTAAAGTTGAGACGGCGCCAGGTAGCTTCAAAATCGGTACTGCTACAGTGCATGACTCCCACCCTAACGGCTTGCTGACGGTCGCGCAGGTGATTCAAAAATCATCGAACGTGGGTTCAGCAAAGATCGCTTTGTCGATGGAACCTCAATATATGTGGGGCGTGTTTAACCAGCTTGGTTTCGGCACGATTACCCATGTGAATTTCCCAGGTGAGGCGGCAGGTAAGCTTAGAAATTACAAAACTTGGCATCCAATTGAGCAAGCCACGATTTCATACGGCAACGGTATTAGCGTGACGCTATTACAGCTCGCCCGTGCTTATACAGTGTTCGCAAATGATGGTGAATTACGTCCAGTCACATTGCTTAAATCTAAAGATGTTGCAGTCGGTCAGCAGGTGTTTTCAAAAGCGACGGCATTAAGTGTGCGTGACATGTTGGAGACTGTCGTTCAAGCCGGCGGCACAGCCCCTAAAGCGCAAGTCATGGGTTATCGCGTGGCAGGTAAAACAGGGACAGCCCACAAGCCTGGTATCGGTGGTTATCAAGATAAATACATCGCTTCATTTGTAGGGATGGCACCAGCAAGTAATCCTAAGCTGATCGTGGCGGTCATGATTGATGAGCCTAGCAACGGTCAATATTACGGTGGCATCGTTGCCGCGCCAGTGTTTAGCTCTGTGATGGGGGCGACGCTCCGTATGATGGGTGTGCCGCAAGATGCACCAAATAACAATGTGATTTTGCCGCCAGCTGGCTTGCCTGAAGTGAAGGAGGCCACATAATGCGTGCCAATCTTACTTCATTAAAAACACAAGCCAATATTAATCATATGACATCAGATAGTCGTCAAGTCCAAGTTGGTAGCTTGTTTGTTGCTTACAAAGGTGATGCTACTGATGGTCGTGCTTATATCCCACAAGCGATAGCAAATGGCGCGTCCGCGGTGATGTGGGAACAAGGAGATTTTGCATGGAAAGCTGATTGGAAATTGCCTAATCAGTCAGTAGCTGGATTAAAACAAGCGATTGGTGAGCTTGCGAGCGAGTTTTATGGCAAACCCTCAGAGCAACTTTGGATGGTGGGTGTTACTGGCACGAATGGTAAAACAACTTGTAGTCATTGGTTGGCGCAAGCCTTTACAGCGCTTGGTCGTCAATCTGCCGTGGTTGGCACATTGGGCAATGGCTTGTTGAGCAGTTTATCCAAAACCAGCAATACCACGCCAGATGCTATCGTTTTGCATGGTTTGTTGGCAGATTATTTGGCACAAAAGGCTAAGGTTGTTGCAATGGAGGTTTCGTCACACGGCTTGGATCAAGGTCGCGTGAATGGCGTGGCTTTTGATATTGCCGTTTTTACCAATTTAACCCGCGACCATTTGGATTATCACGGAGATATGCAAGCTTATGGCAATGCTAAGAAAAAGCTTTTTGCTTGGGATGGCCTAAAGACCGCGGTATTAAATCGTGATGATGCGTTTGGCGCAAAACTTGCCGCTGAGTTGTCTGCACAAGGCAAATCAGTAATGACTTACGGGTTGAATAAAGACTTTGCTGGTGAAAACGGTATTGCAGTGAATAGCATGCAATTGACGGATGCTGGTATGCGCTTAGATGTGACAACGCCTATTGGTGAGGCGACGCTTAGCGCGAATGTGATTGGTCAATTTAACGCTTATAACTTGCTTGCCGTGTTGGCGACTTTATTGGCGTCCGATGTTGCTTTAAAAGATGCTGTTAAAGCACTTTCAAATATCAAGCCTGTGGCTGGCCGTATGCAGCAATGCGGTGGTGGCGAGCATCCTTTAATCGTAGTGGATTACGCGCATACGCCAGATGCTTTAGAGCAAGTGTTGAAATCACTTCGTGCGCAACTTACAGCAAACGCAGAGCTTATTTGCGTGTTTGGTTGTGGTGGCGATAGGGACCAAGGTAAGCGCCCGCTAATGGGGAAAGTGGCTTCTGGCTTGTCAAGTCGCTTGATTGTGACTTCGGATAATCCACGAAGCGAGTCGCCAGCGAGCATTATTCAAGCGGTGATGGCTGGCGCCGGAGCAAAAGCGACCAGCATTGAATGTCGCACAGAGGCGATTAAACAAGCCATTAAAACAGCTAAAAAAGGTGATGTGGTGTTAATTGCTGGCAAAGGCCACGAAGACTACCAAGAGATTGCAGGTGTGAAATATCCATTTAGCGATATGCAAGTTGCGCAAGAAACATTGCAGGAGATGGCGGCATGATGCGCTTGTCTGAAGCTGCTTTGGCTACGCGGGGTCAATTAATTGGCGCTGATGTGGAGTTTTGCTGCGTGGGAACTGATAGCCGTGCGATAAAAAAAGGTCAACTATTCGTCGCGCTTAAAGGTGAAAACTTTGATGGTCACGAATATGCTGCACAAAGTTTAGAACAAGGCGCATCTGCAGTGCTTGTTTCTAAGGCCTCAAATGTCAGCCCTGCAGTAGTTGTAGAAGATACGCGCTTAGCGCTTGGTGATTTGGCGTCGCATTGGCGTGCCAAGTTTGATATGCCTGTGGTCGCCATTACTGGCAGCAACGGGAAAACCACAGTTAAAGAAATGCTGGCGGCTATTTTAAAAGTAGCGACTGCTGATGATGCAAGTGTTTTGGCAACTCAAGGCAATTTGAATAATGACATTGGCCTGCCTATGACCATGCTGAATTTAGGCAAACAACATCGTTACGCAGTGCTTGAAATGGGCATGAATCATACTGGTGAGTTGTCTTATTTAAGCAATTTGGCAAAACCAAATGTGGCTTTAGTGAATAACGCTGGCACGGCGCACATCGGTGAACTTGGTAGCTTAGAAGCGATTGCAAATGCTAAGGGTGAGATTTTTGAAGGCTTAGCTGATGGCGGCACGGCGATTATTAATGCGGATGATGTATTTGCGAATTTATGGAAGAACTTAGCGAGCAAGCATCAGCAAGTGACTTTTGGCTTGAAAGCAAAAGCCGATGTGACGGCGAAATATGAATTGCATGCGGCGAGTAGCGATTTGGAGTTGATTGCACCAAATGGCACAGTGAAATTTACGCTACCGGCCCCAGGACTGCATAACGTGAGTAATGCTTTAGCCGCGGCTTCAGCAGCCTTGGCTTTGAATGTTTTACTAGAAAACATTGCAACAGGATTAAGTAACTTTGCTGGTGTTAAAGGTCGCTTACAGACTAAGCAAGGTTTTGCTGGCGCAAAAGTGATTGATGACACTTACAACGCAAACCCAATGTCGATGAAAGCCGCGATTGATGTGCTTAAAGTGAGTGCTGGACAGCGTATTTTTGTGATGGGTGACATGGCTGAACTCGGTGCCGACGCGGCAAGTATGCATGCCGAAATAGGTGCTTATGCAAAAACAGCGGGCATAGAAAAGTTTTATGCCTTGGGTGAATTAACTAAAAACGCTGTGACCGCATTTGGTGCAAATGCAATGCATTTTGGAACAGTAGAAGCTTTGGCTGAAAGCCTTAAAAGCATAATGAATGCTGAAACAACAGTGTTGGTAAAAGGCTCACGCTCAATGCGTATGGAGCGGGTGGTTGATGCAATTCAACTTGCGCAAACAAATAATAATGGGGGAAATCACTAATGTTGCTAGAACTTGCTCGCTGGTTAGCGCACGACATTCATGGCTTTAATGTATTTAACTACATCACGCTACGTGCCGTGTTAGCAACAATGACAGCTTTGGCGATTTCGTTTGTCGTAGGTCCTAAGCTCATCCGTAAATTAACCGAATATAAAGTAGGTCAATCGGTGCGTGATGACGGCCCAAAAGCGCATTTGGTAAAAGCAGGCACACCAACCATGGGCGGTGCATTGATTTTGGTAGCGATTGCCATTTCAACATTGCTTTGGGCGGATTTAAGCAATCGTTATGTATGGGTGGTGTTATTCACTACATTGGGATTTGGCATCATCGGCTTTGTCGATGATTGGCGTAAAGTGGTGTATCGCAACCCTAAAGGCTTGTCAGCAAAAGAGAAGTATTTCTGGCAATCGGCGATAGGTTTTGGTGTGGCTATTTATTTAACGCAAACCGCAACCTTGCCGGCGGAAACGACTTTGTATGTGCCGTTTTTCAAACATCTCGTTTTTCCAATGAGCTCAATCGCTTTTGTCGTGCTCACTTATTTAGTGTTGGTGGGAAGTAGCAATGCGGTGAATCTAACCGATGGTTTAGATGGCTTGGCGATTATGCCAACGCTCATGATTTCTGCTGCCTTGGCGATT
Organism: uncultured Methylophilaceae bacterium; assembly: GCA_903899965.1. GTDB lineage: Bacteria > Pseudomonadota > Gammaproteobacteria > Burkholderiales > Methylophilaceae > Methylopumilus_A. Next base: position 5,216 of record CAIULB010000021.1, read on the forward strand.
TTCGCTTATGTGACTGGCCATATTTTCTTTTCAAAATATCTCGGCATTCCTTATGTGCCAGGCGCGGGGGAATTGACCGTATTTTGTGCCGCTATGTCTGGTGCGGGCTTAGGTTTCTTATGGTTTAACGCTTACCCAGCAGAAGTTTTTATGGGAGATGTTGGTGCTTTAGCTTTGGGTGCGGCACTGGGTGCGGTGGCTGTGATTGTGAGGCAAGAAATCATCTTGTTTGTCATGGGTGGCGTGTTTGTGGTGGAGACCTTATCCGTTGTCATTCAAGTCAGTTATTTCCGTTATACAAAAAAGAAATACGGTGAAGGCCGACGCATCTTTTTGATGGCGCCTTTGCATCACCACTATGAACAAAAAGGCTGGAAAGAAACGCAAGTGGTCGTGCGGTTTTGGATTATTACCATGATGTTGGTGTTAGTTGGATTGGCAAGTTTAAAAATACGATGAAACTCGAATTAAAGGACAAACAGGTGTTAGTGCTAGGCCTCGGTGACACGGGGCTTTCGGCATTGCGTTGGCTTCATCGCCAAGGCGCTCGTTTGTCTGTGGCTGATACACGTGAAACACCGCCAGGAGTTGCGACGCTTCAAGCCGAATTGCCAAGTGTGAAATTACACATAGGTGCGTTTACTGAAGTTGTCTTTAACGATGCAGAAGTTATCGTCATTAGTCCGGGAGTTCCTATGGCCGAGCCTATGGTGCAAGCCGCGGTTGATCGCGGCGTGCCTGTGGTGGGTGACGTTGAATTGTTTGCGCAATACAAGCCTGCTGGCGCAAAAGTTATCGCCATTACAGGCGCAAATGGTAAAAGCACGGTGACGACTTTAGTGGGCGAGATGTGCAAAGCGGCAGGTTTAAAAACGGTAGTAGCAGGCAATATCGGCTTACCAGTGCTCGATACTTTAAATGGCGATCTGCCCGATGTTTATGTATTGGAACTTTCAAGTTTTCAGCTTGAAACAACGAGCAGCTTAAATGCGGAAGCCGCCACAGTGCTCAACATTAGCGAAGACCACATGGACCGCTATGAGGGGCTTGATGATTATGCTCAAGCGAAAGCACGTGTGTTTTTCGGTAAAGGCTTGCAAGTGCTTAATCGCCAAGATGATTGGAGTATGAGTATGGCCTTGCAAGGGCGTGCTGTTGTGACATTTGGTCTGGATGAAGCGGTGAATGACAGCGATTTTGGCTTGGTTACACGAGCTGGAATAACCCAATTAATGCGTGGTCAAAAAGCATTATTGGCGACAAGTGAAATGAAAATCGCAGGTTTGCATAATGCTGCGAATGCATTAGCTGCCATGGCTTTGTGTGAAGCGATTGGTGTGCCACAAGCTGCGATGATTAAAGCTTTGCGTGAATATAAAGGCTTACCACATCGCGTGGAATGGGTTGCCAATATTAGCAATGTTGCCTTTTATGATGATTCAAAAGGCACCAATGTTGGCGCAACTTATGCCGCGCTTCAAGGTTTAGTGGGCCCAAATGATACTAAGAAAATTGTGTTAATCGCGGGCGGTGATGGCAAAGGTCAAGACTTCTCGCCACTTGCTGACATTGTGGCGAAAAACGCCCGTGCGGTGGTGTTAATTGGTCGTGATGCGCCACAGATTGAAACTGCTTTAAGTGGCGCAAAAGTTAATTTGATTAAGGCTGAAAGTTTAGAAATGGCTGTAAAAGCGGCTTTTGGCTTAGCAGAAGCGGGCGACGCCGTATTGCTATCTCCTGCGTGCGCAAGTTTTGATATGTTCCGCAATTATGTGCACCGTGCAGAAGTTTTTGTAGAAAGTGTCAAAGCGCTTGCTGCTGAGGGGGTTGCCGCATGATGCCGATGCTAAACAATCGCAACAAAATCACAGGTGAAAGCTACGACCAAGCATTACTTTGGGTCACTTTGATTTTGCTCGCATTTGGCATGGTGATGGTTTACTCAGCTTCGATTTCATGGGCTGAAGGTAAGTCAATTACGCATCATCAAGCTTCTTATTATTTAGTTCGCCATGCAGGTTTTTTGGTGGCTGGATTGTTGGCTGGCGGGATTGCGTTTCAAGTGCCAACACGCATTTGGCAAAAATCAGCGCCGCTTTTGTTTTTAATTGGCCTTGGTATGTTGGCTTTGGTACTTGTGCCGGGGATTGGACACAAGGTTTTAGGAAGTCGTCGTTGGATTAAGTTGGTGTTATTCCAAATCCAGCCCTCAGAATTTATGAAGTTTTTGGCGGCGGTATATGTGGCGGATTACACCACACGCAAAGCCGCTTTAATGGATAGCTTTAAGCATGGCTTTTTGCCAATGTTAGGCGTGATGCTCTTGGTTGGTGGCTTGTTGTTGATGGAGCCTGACTTTGGCGCCTTCGTGGTCATTGCATCTATTTCAATCGCCATTTTGTGGTTGGGTGGCATTAACTATCGCATCTTTGTGGGGCTGCTGATTTTGCTATTTATTGGCTTCATTATTTTGATTAAAACTTCGCCATATCGCTTACAGCGGATTGTCGGCTACATGGACCCGTGGGCAGATCCATTTGGTAAAGGCTATCAACTTACCCACGCTTTAATTGCCTTTGGGCGTGGTGAGTGGCTGGGGGTTGGCTTGGGTGGCAGTGTAGAAAAATTGATGTACTTGCCAGAGGCGCATACCGACTTTTTGTTAGCGGTGATTGCTGAAGAGCTAGGTTTTGTCGGCGTGGCAGTCTTAGTTGGTCTGTTTGCATGGATAGTTGTGCGTTCATTCAAAATTGCTAAAGAGGCTGTGAGTAATGAACAGTATTTTTCAGCGTTGTTAGCGCAGGGCATAGGCATTTGGATGGGCGTGCAAAGCATTATCAATATGGGCGTGAATATGGGGCTATTGCCAACCAAGGGCTTGACCTTACCACTGCTTTCTTTCGGTGGAACCGGCATTGTTGCGAATTGTGTAGCGATGGCAGTTTTGCTTCGTATTGATTGGGAAAATAAACGTCTGTTTAAGGGTATTCAAGTATGAGTGCCAAAACGCTTATGGTGATGGCAGGCGGCACTGGTGGACATGTGTATCCCGCGATGGCTGTGGCTGATCATTTGAAAGCGCAGGGCTGGAATATTGTTTGGTTAGCGACTGAAGGTGGCATGGAAAATCGCTTGATAGAAGGTAAAGGCTATCAAAAAGCCATGATGACCATGCAGGGTGTGCGTGGCAAAGGTTTGCTGGGCTGGCTGTTGTTGCCGATTAAATTAGCTAAAGCTGTTAGCCAAAGCTACAAGGCAATGCGCCAGTATCAGCCCAATGTGGTGCTTGGTATGGGCGGTTTTGCAGCATTCCCTGGCGGTTTGATGGCGCGCTTGTTAGCTAAGCCTTTGGTCATACATGAGCAAAATTCAGTGGCTGGTTTAACCAACAAATTGATGGCGAAAATCGCTACACGCGTATTAGCAGCTTTTCCGAATGCGCTAAATAAAGCGATTGTGATTGGAAATCCAGTGCGTGCAGATATTGCTGAATTGGCTGAGCCAGAAAAGCGCTTTGGTATGCATAAAGGCGCGTTAAGAGTTTTGGTGGTGGGCGGCAGTTTGGGTGCGCAAGCCTTGAATGATTTGATTCCGCAAGCGCTAGTTGCAATGCCAGCGGAGGCAAGACCTCATGTGATTCACCAAGCAGGCGTGAAGCATATTGAGGCATTGCAAAGTAATTATGCAAAACACGGCGTAGTGGCTGAGTGCCGTGCATTTATTGAAAACATGGCGGAGATGTATGCATGGGCGGATTTTGTGATTTGCCGCGCAGGTGCAATGACAGTGGCCGAATTGTCAGCAGTAGGCTTAGGTAGCTTGTTGGTGCCATTCCCTTTTGCAGTGGATGACCATCAAACTACAAATGCAGCTTATTTGGCAGATCATAAAGCGGCATTTTTAGTACAACAAAAAGCATTAACGGTAGAAAAGCTAGTGAATATTTTGACGACATTAACCCGTGAAAATTGTTTAAGCATGGCAAATAAGGCGCGCGCTTTAGGCAAGCCAACAGCTACAGTTGATGTCGCAAATATTTGCATGGAGATGGCCGTATGAAACATAAAGTGAAGAATATTCATTTCATCGGTATCGGTGGCTCAGGCATGAGCGGGATTGCTGAGGTGCTGGTGAACTTAGGCTTTAACGTGACTGGCTCTGACTTGGCCAGCAATAGCGTAACAGGGAGGTTGCAAGCCGCTGGCGCAACCATGTACCAAGGCCATCAAAAAGAGAATTTGAAGGACGCGGATGTAGTCGTGGTTTCTAGCGCGGTTAACGAAGCCAATCCAGAGGTTAAAGAAGCGCGTGCGCGGGGCATTCCGGTGGTGCCACGTGCCTTAATGTTAGCAGAGTTGATGCGCTTTAGGCAGGGCATCGCCGTTGCTGGTACACATGGAAAAACGACGACAACGAGTTTGATTGCCAGCATCTTAGCTGAAGCGGGGATGGATCCAACTTATGTAATCGGTGGCAAGCTGGAATCAGCCAATGCCAATGCGAAATTGGGCACGGGTGAATATATCGTTGCTGAAGCAGATGAGTCTGATGCTTCATTTTTGCACCTTACCCCAGTGATGGCAGTGGTGACCAACATTGACGCGGATCACATGGACACCTATGAGCATAGCTTCGACAAACTCAAAACTGCATTTGTGGACTTCGTTCAGCAATTGCCGTTTTGGGGTATGGCTGTGGTGTGTGTGGATGATGCCAATATCCGCGAAATTTTGCCACGTATCACCAAGCCAGTGATGACTTATGGATTTAGTGAAGCTGCGCGTGTGAGAGCGATTAATGTCGTCGCAGATAATGGCCAAATGCGCTTTACCGTTCAACGTATTAATGGCGTGACGACTGAATTTGATGTGACCTTGAATTTGCCAGGCAAGCATTATGTGCTCAACGCATTGGCAGCAATTGCGATCGCTAGCGAGCTGAATGTACCTGATGCGGCCATGATTAAAGCGCTTAAAGAATTTAAAGGGGTGGGTCGTCGATTTGAGCGTTATGGTGAAGTGATGGCGCCAGCAGGTGGCGCATTTACCTTGATTGATGATTACGGACATCACCCAGTAGAAATGCAGGCGGTTATTGCAGCAGCCCGCGGTGCGTTCCCTAACCGACGTTTGGTGTTGGCTTTCCAGCCACATCGTTTTACTAGAACACGTGATTGTTTTGAAGACTTTGTAAAAGTGCTTTCAAGCGCTGATGCCGTATTGCTTACAGAAGTTTATTCAGCTGGTGAAGCGCCAATCGTTGCGGCAGATGGCCGCTCGTTGGTTCGCGCAGTGCGTGTGGCTGGAAAGGTGGAGCCGCTCTTTGTAGAAACAACCGCTGAATTGCCGCAAGCAATTGTGAATACTGTGCAAGAAGGCGATGTAGTGATTGTGATGGGTGCAGGTTCTATCGGTCAGGTCGCAAGTTTAACAAGGGATTTATGCAAGTGATGGCACAAGCCCAAGCACAAGGCAGTTTGTTGTTGAACGAGTCTATGACTCGCTACAACAGCTGGCGCGTGGGCGGCAAAGCGGATCGTTTGTATATTCCAGCCAGCTTGGATGATTTAAGTGCTTTCTTGCAAAGTTTGGGTGCCAATGAGCAATTGCACTTTGTGGGCTTGGGTTCGAATTTGCTAGTAAGAGATGCTGGTGTACGTGGCACGGTTGTGGTGCTTCACAATGCACTCAATAGCTTGCAAATGGAAGGAAATTTGGTTTATGCCGATGCCGGTGTGACGTGTGCGAAGTTGGCGCGCTTTACCGCAAAACAAGCCAAGCAAGGTGGTGAGTTTTGGGCTGGTATTCCTGGCACGGTGGGTGGCGCTTTGGCGATGAATGCGGGGTGTCATGGCGGAGAAACTTGGGACAGTGTAAATCGCGTGTTGACGATTGATGCAAAAGGCATAGTGCATGAACGGGATGCTGCTCAGTTTGTAGCGACCTATCGCCATGTAGCCATGCCAGTGGCTAACGAATGGTTTGTCGGTGCCTGGTTTGAATTGCCAGCGGGTGATGCTGAAGAGTCTGAGCAAAAGATTAAAGCTTTGCTAGCGAAAAGATTAGCTACGCAGCCGCTTAATTTGCCAAACGCGGGCTCAACCTTTCGTAATCCAGAAGGTGATTATGCAGCTCGTTTGATTGAGGCTTGTGGCTTAAAAGGCCACAAAATTGGTGGTGCACAGGTTTCGGAAAAGCATGCCAATTTTATTGTGAATTTGGGTGATGCAAGCGCAGAAGATATTGAGCAGTTAATTGGGCTGATGCGCGAGACAGTAAAAGAGAAATTTGGAATTAGCTTGCACCAAGAAGTGCATGTGTTGGGCGAAAGAGTGAGTGGAAAAGCATGAGTAACACATTTGGAAAAGTAGCGGTTCTATTGGGTGGAAAGTCAGGCGAGCGTGAAGTTTCGCTCAAGAGCGGCTCAGCCGTTTTAGCCGCTTTGCAAGCGCAAGGAATAGATGCGGAAGCATTTGACCCAGCGACTCGCCCATTGCATGACTTAGAACAATTTGACGCGGCTTTTATCTCTCTTCATGGCCGTTTCGGTGAGGACGGCACCATGCAAGGGGCTTTGGAGTTATTTGGCATTCCATATACAGGCTCTGGCGTTATGGCTTCAGCCATTGGGATGGACAAGTGGCGTACTAAGTTAATTTGGCATGCAGCAGGGGTGACCACGCCGGCATTTGAAGTGGTGAATATAGATTCTGATTTTGCAGCGATTGAGAAAAAGCTTGGTTTGCCACTGTTTGTAAAACCAGCCAACGAAGGTTCAAGTATTGGGATTAGCAAGGTGAAAGTGTCGGGTGATTTAAAGGCCGCTTATGAATTGGCGTCTAAATCAGATCCATTAGTGATTGCGGAGCAGTTTGTGGGTGGCGGCGAATACACCGTAGGTATTTTGGGCGACCAAGTATTGCCAATCGTGCGCATCGTCCCAGCTAATGAATTTTACGATTTTGAAGCAAAGTATTTGCGTGATGACACGCAGTATTTATGCCCATGTGGTTTGCCTGCGGAGCAAGAAGCCAAGATACAAGCAGAAGCCTTGCAGGCATTTAAGGCAATTGGCGGCACAGGCTGGGGTCGTGTAGATTTTTTGATGGATGAAGCCGGTAAACATTACTTTTTAGAAGCGAACACTAGTCCTGGTATGACAGACCACAGTTTGGTACCGATGGCTGCAAAAGCAGCAGGTATTCCGTTTGCAGATTTAGTAAAACGCATTTTGACTTTGGCGATTAAACAGCACGGAGCTAAAAAACGTGTGGGATAAGCCCAACATTTTGAATTGGATTGCAAACGTATTGTTTGCATTTGCATTCATATTGTTTATGTATGGTGCCCTTTTTATTGTGGTGCACTTGCCGATTTTTCCACTCAATGAAGTGCGAGTAGAGGGCGAACTAAAACATGTGACGCGTGAGCAAGTGAAATTGATTTCTAGCCGTTACTTGCAAGGTAATTTCTTTACGGTGAATTTGGTGAAAACACGTGAGGCTTTTGAAAAGTTGCCTTGGGCAAGGACGGTAAGCGTGAGAAGGCGTTGGCCTAATCGTTTAGAAGTGGTGATTGAAGAGCATCAAGCTTTGGCGCGTTGGGGAAATATTGCATTGGTAAACACGCACGGTGAATTGTTTCATGCTGCTTCGGATGCTGACTTGCCTGTGTTTTATGGACCAGGCGATGGCGTAAAAGAGGTAGCGGAGCATTATGCTGAGTTTGGCGAGTTAATTCTGCCAATGAAAATGAAATTAACGGAAGTGACTTTGACGCCAAGACGCTCTTGGCAGGTAACGACCAATACCGGCATGGTGATTTCACTTGGTCGCGAAAAGATGGATATGCGCCTTGCTCGCTTTATGCAGGTTTATAGCAAAACCTACGCAGGATTAAAAGGTGATTTGAAATATGTGGATTTACGTTACCCAAGTGGATTTGCAGTAAGAAGTCCAATGGCATTAGCAGCATTTAAGCCCGCGGCAGTTGCGGTGGAACCGAAAGAGCAAAGCCAAAATCACGTTAAAAATGAGCCTAAAAAAGAGACTGGTAAAAAAGCATCACCTAAAAAAGACCAAGGCAAGAAAGATATTAAGACGCCTGATGTAAAGAAAATAGAAGTGAAAAAGACTAAGGCCTAGTTTAAGCAAGATTAATCATTAACCAGCATGAATAGAACTGAATTAAGAAAAGTGGAGAAATACGATGAGTAGAGCTAAAGAAGAGAAAAACCTCATTATTGGCTTAGATATTGGGACATCAAAAGTGGTCGCAATCGTTGCGGAACTGATGGCTGATGGAAGTATGAATGTGATTGGCCTTGGGCAACACGTTTCACGCGGCCTGAAAAAAGGTGTAGTGATTAACATCGACTCCACTGTCAATGCTATTCAGCGTGCGATTGAAGAGGCTGAGTTGATGGCAGATTGCACGATTAAGAATGTGTTTACAGGCATTGCCGGTAGCCATGTGCAAAGTATTAATGCACGCGGCATGGTGAAGATTAAAGATGCTGAAGTGACACAGGCTGACGTGGCAAGGGTGATTGAAACTGCGCAAGCGATTGCTTTGCCTTCAGACCAACAAATTCTTCATATTCTGACTCAAGAGTACATCATTGATGGCCAAGAAGATGTGCGAGAGCCACTTGGCATGAGCGGCATGAAGTTAGAAGTAAAAGTCCATATCGTGACTGGCGCTGTGGCTGCTGCACAAAACATCGTGAAGAGTATCAAGCGTTGCGGTTTAGAAGTGACGGATTTAATTCTTCAACCGCTAGCTTCTAGTGAAGCAGTGCTGACTGAAGATGAGAAAGAATTAGGCGTTTGTTTGGTTGATGTCGGTGGCGGTACAACAGATATTGCTGTGTTTAAGCAAGGTGCGATTCGTCATACAGCAGTGATCCCTATTGCTGGGGACCAAATCACCAATGACGTTGCGGTGGCATTAAGAACGCCAACGCAATCAGCTGAAGATATCAAGATTAAACATGGATGCGCTCTCCGCCAATTGGCAGACCCACGTGAAGTGGTTGAGGTGCAAGGCACGGATGGGCGTGAAGGCCGCCAGCTTTCAGTACAAACCTTGGCAGAGGTCATTGAGCCCCGCGTAGTTGAGTTGTATGAGTTTGTATTGGCGGAGTTACGCCGCAGCGGCCTGGAAGAAATGATTGCTTCAGGCATCGTCATTACTGGCGGTTCAGCAATGATGAAAGGCATGGTCGAGTTGGGTGAGGAGATTTTCCACATGCCAGTTCGCCTAGGTTTGCCAAGATATGTAGGTGGTTTGTCCGAAGTGGTCAGCAATCCACGCTATGCAACTGGTGTTGGCTTGTTGTTGATTGGTAAGCGTCAAGTCGCACAGCAGATTCAAGTGAGCTTGGACGCAAATTCATTCGGTCGGATTCTCGAGCGAATGAAGAGTTGGTTCCAAGGTAATTTTTAGTAGTAAGTAGGTGTAGTAAAAGTAATAAAGGCAGAAGTAATTTAGTTTAGGCAGATATCAAGGAGAAATACAATGTTTGAAATTATGGATAACGAAAATCAAGAAGCCGTCATTAAGGTGATTGGTGTTGGTGGTTGCGGCGGTAACGCTGTCGAGCACATGATTGCGAAAAATGTTGGGGGCGTAGAATTTATTTGCGCTAACACCGACATGCAGGCGCTGAAAAAGAGCCAAGCGAAGACCGTGCTGCAAATTGGTATGGACATCACGAAAGGCTTAGGTGCTGGGGCTAAACCAGAAATTGGTCGCGAAGCTGCTTTAGAAGACCGTGACCGTATCGCTGAAGTAATTGATGGCGCTGATATGTTATTCATCACAGCAGGTATGGGTGGTGGTACAGGCACTGGTGCAGCGCCTATTGTTGCTGAAGTTGCTAAAGAAATGGGTATTTTGACCGTTGCTGTGGTCACTAAACCTTTCGCTTTTGAAGGTAAGCGCGGCAAAGTGGCAACGGATGGTTTGGAAGAACTTTCCAAGCACGTCGACTCTCTTATCATTATTCCTAATGACAAATTAATGGAAGTGTTGGGCGACGATGTGACATTTACCGATGCATTTAAAGCAGCGAACGATGTGCTTCATAACGCAGTTTCAGGTATTGCCGAAATCATTAATTGCCCAGGTTTGGTGAACGTCGACTTTGCTGACGTGCGCACAGTGATGTCTGAAATGGGTATGGCGATGATGGGTTCTGCAGTAGCAACTGGCCCAGACCGTGCTGTATTAGCGGCTGAACAAGCGGTAGCAAGCCCATTACTTGAAAACGTTAATTTGGCAAATGCGCGCGGTGTGTTGGTGAACATTACTGCAAGTCACTCTTTCAAAATGAAAGAGTATTACGATGTGATGAATACAATTCGTTCATTTACTGCGGATGAAGCAACAGTGATCGTGGGTAATGTGTTTGATGAGAGCATGGGTGATGGCTTGCGTGTAACAATGGTTGCAACAGGCTTGAATGGTGTTGGCGCTCAACAAAAACCAAAACTAGTCATGGCGACTCCAGTAGTGCGTGATGGTACAACTAACCAACCAATCTACACTGGCGCTGGCAATGTTGGCTACATGGACGATGACGAGCCTGCTGTTTTTACACAAAATAGCGGTCGTCGTGCCCAAGTGGATGCGATGAAGAAAGATGGGATTGAAGAATATGACATCCCAGCATTTTTACGTAAACAAGCAGATTAATTTAGTTGATTAATCTAACAGTTTAATCACTGGCCCAGCTTTAGGAATTGCGCTCGTTAATGAGTGAGCGCGGCAATTATGCTATGCTTTTAGTAGGACAGTTAGTCTTTATTGAGTTGGTTTTTTTGTTAATAAACCATAAAAACGATTTTTTAGGTTTGATTAAGGTGAAATTAGAAAAGTAAATATGCTGAAACAACGCACCCTTAAAAAATCAATTAGTGCCACTGGTGTAGGCTTGCATACAGGCGATAAGGTCAAAATGACTTTACGTCCTGCAGCGCCTGATACTGGTATTGTTTTTCGCCGTGTCGATCTGCCCGACTCAGCAGAAATCAAAGTGCAACCTCAATATGTATGCGATACCCGGATGTGTTCAGCCTTGGAACACGAAGGAGTGCGCGTTGCCACTGTCGAGCATTTAATGTCCGCGCTAGCTGGGCTAGGGATTGATAATATTTACGTTGAGTTGTCCGCCGGTGAAGTGCCCATTATGGATGGTAGCTCAGGCCCATTCGTATTTTTACTTCAGCAAGCGGGAATTATTGAACAAGCCGCAGCCAAGAAATTTATTCGCATCAAAAAAACTATTGAAGTTCGCGATGGGGATAAGTGGGTGCGCTTTGATCCATATTTTGGGTTTAAAGTTGATTTCACTATTGATTTTGCTCATCCTGTTTTTGAACACACAGGCAACAATGTAAAAATTGATTTTGCCGACAACTCCTATATTAAAGAAGTGAGTCGTGCACGTACTTTCGGGTTTATGCATGAAGTGGAAGCCTTACGCTCTATGGGTTTGGCGCGTGGTGGTAGTTTAGATAACGCGATTGTTTTGGATGAGTATCGCATTTTGAATCACGATGGTTTGCGTTATGAGGACGAATTCGTCAAACACAAAACTTTAGACGCAATTGGCGATTTGTACGTGCTTGGTCACCCACTGTTGTGCGCTTTCACAGCGCATAAATCTGGTCATGCGCTCAATAATCAATTGTTACGTACATTGTTGGCTGATGCTGATGCTTGGGAATATGCAACTTTCGAAAAAGCGGAAGAAGCACCAAGTGGATTTCAGGCTCCAATGATGGCGACACCCACTTTGCAGTACATTTAAGAGGGTCTCTTTTATGGCGCGCATTCTACTTTTATTACTGATTATTGTTTTTGTGATTTGTTATGGCGCTTACTTGATCAAAGGCGATAAACGCTACCTTAGACTTTTGGGTCAGATCATCAAATACGCACTTATCGCGGTTGGTTTGTTTTTTATCGTTAAGTTCATCTAAAGCATTTCAGCTCTATCTTTCTTAGTTGGTATTTTTAGGTCATTGTTTAAACATACATGAAACACTGGACCCTCATATTTAGTTTAGTTCTATTTTGCGTTAGCCCAGCCTGGGGTCTGAGTGCGGATCAAACATTCGCTCACGCTCAAAACGCCTACCAATCTAAAAATGTCAAAGTGCTTGCAGAAGATGCAAGTCAGTTACATGCCCAAAACTATATCCTGGCACCCTATGCGGATTACTGGCTCATGTTAATTACATTGAGCACCAGTGATAAAGCCGTGGTGCGTGAGTTTTTATCTCAATATGCTGATTATCCTTTTGCTGACCGTGTGCGAGGCGAGTGGCTTAAGAGTTTAGGAAAGCGACAAGATTGGGATACTTTCTTCGACGAGCTGGCTAGTTTTAAGCGTGAGGATTTAGCGGTGAGTTGTTACGTACTGGAAGGACGTGTCAAAAAGGGCGATGCCATTGCGCTGACAGAGGGGAAAGCCTTATGGATGAGCACTTTAGAACAGCCAGCGAATTGCGAAAACTTATATGATTTGATGCAAACATCCAAGGTGCTGACACAGGATGATATTTGGGCTCGCTTTAGATTGGCGATGCAAGAAGGTAAAGTTGCTTTAGCAAAAACGATCATTCAGCGCGAAACAATTATTTCGAAGGCTGAATTAAAACTCATTGATACGGTGTACCAAAATCCACAAGCCGCATTAGAAAAGAAAAATATCCCCTTTAAAAGCCACTTGGGCCGTGCGCTAAATTTGTATGCCATTGATAAGTTGGCACGCAAAAAGCTTGATGATGGTCTTAATACATGGGCTAAACTGATGTCCCAGTTTGAAGCGGACGAACAAGTGTATATGTGGGGCCGTTTGGCAATGCAAGCCGCGCGTCGTCATGATGAACAAGCTTTAAGTCTCTATGCAAAGCTGAAAAATAGTGAACTAGATCAAGATGAAATTGCTTGGAAGGTCCGTGCCGCTTTGCTGGAAAGGAACTGGGCCTTGGTCTTGGCGACCATTGATGATATGCAAGCGAATCAACAAGAAGAACAGCCTTGGCTTTATTGGAAAGGGCGTGCTTATAAAGCGCAAAATGCAATTCCAAAAGCCAATTCAATCTTTTTGCCGCTCTCTCGTGAACACACGTTTTACGGTTTACTTGCAAGAGATGAGCTGGGTGATGTGATGGCTGGAGCATCAATTAATTATGTGCCTTCGGATGCTGAAGTGCAGGCTGTAAAAAACCAACCTGCCATTCAAAGGGCTTTAGAACTGCAACGCCTAGATATGCGTTGGGAAAGTCGTGCGGAATGGGCTTGGGCGACTAAAGATTATGACGATAAGCAAATGTTGGCCGCGGCTGAGTTGGCCATACGTCAATCTTGGTATGATCTGGCTATTAGCACCTCTGAAAAAACCAAGTTTGTACATAATTTTGTTTTGCGTTACCCCGCGCCATATCGTGAAACAGTGCAGGCTTTCTCTAAAGCTAATGGCTTAGATGAGGCTTGGGTGTATGGTTTAACTCGCCAAGAAAGCCGTTTTGTGAGTTATGCAAAATCTGGCGTTGGTGCGTCTGGCTTGATGCAGGTGATGCCAGCAACAGCGGCATGGATAGCTAAAAAAACAGGGTTTAGCGAGTATCGGCAGAACATGATTCACCAAACAGAAACTAATGTGAAGTTGGGCACTTATTATTTGCGTTACACCTTGGATTTGATGAGTGGACAAGCCGCGATGGCTACAGCAGCCTATAATGCTGGGCCTGGCAATGCGCGGCATTGGGCGCCCAAAAAGCCAATGGAAGGTGCGATTTATGCGGAAACTATTCCTATTTTAGAAACGCGTCAGTATGTACAAAAAGTCATGGCTAACACCTGTTTCTATTCCAATAGTTTAGGAACCAAATCGGTGAGTCTGAAACAAAGACTAGGCTTGATTATTGGCGATGGAAATGCAAACGCCAGTGATGAAAGCGATAATTAACAAACAATTCAAAATGAAAGTAGTAAAAGCATGAAGCAAGTATGTGTGTTGGGCGGATCAGGGTTTGTTGGCAGTGCGATTGTTCGCCAGCTAAGCTTGGCTGGCTATGGTGTTAAAGTGCTTACGCGCCGACGCGAGGCCAGCAAACACCTCATTTTGTTATCTAACGTCGATGTGATTGAGTGCGACGTCATGGATGATGCAGCACTGTCTAAAGTGCTTAAAGGCGTGGATGCCGTGATTAATCTGATAGGCATATTGAACAATAGCAAAAAAGCTAGCTTCAATGCCATGCATGCAGAACTACCAGCACGTTTAGCCAAGTTATGCGTCAAATTAGGCATTAAAAGATTAGTTCATATGAGTGCCTTGCAAGCCTCTCAGCAAGCGCCAAGTGCTTATTTGAAATCAAAAGCCGAAGGCGAAAGCGCTGTGCTACGCGCAAATAAAAATCTCGATGTCACTGTATTTAGACCATCGATTATTTTTGGTCGTGGGGATGGATTTATTAATTTATTTGCGACACTTGTGAAGCTCCTGCCAGTGATTCTGCTTGCAAAACCAAATGCTAAATTCCAACCGATTTATGTTGAAGACGTTGCGCAGGCTTTTGTGTCGTCCTTAGACAATGTCGACACTTATGGAAAAGCCTTTGATTTAGGCGGCCCTAAAGTCTACACATTGCGCCAATTGGTGGCTTATGTGGCAGACACCTTGGGTAAGAAGCGCCCGATTATTGGTCTTAATAATATGCTTTCTTATCTGCAAGCTTTTGCAATGGAGTTGTTGCCTGTGAAGCTAATGACAAGAGATAACGTGCGTTCTATGGAGGTTGATAGTGTTTGTGTCACAAGCTTTCCTGCGTTCTTAGATTTTCACCCTGTGGCGCTTGAAACAATCGTTCCAGATTATTTAAGCGAAGATAACCCACGCAATGCGTACAACCGATTCCGCGCTGGGGCTGGCAGATAAGATGCAAGTCTTCTGCGTGGGTGGCGCTGTGCGTGATGAGTTACTTGGGCTCGTCGTCAAAGACCGCGATTTTGTGGTGGTTGGAAGCACCCCTGCTGAAATGGAGGGCTTGGGTTATAAAGCCGTTGGTAAAGACTTTCCAGTGTTTTTACATCCCCAAACCCATGAAGAATACGCGCTAGCCAGAACCGAGCGTAAGACTGCTAAAGGCTATAAAGGATTTCAAGTCCATGCTGACCCAGATGTCACGCTCGAGCAAGATTTGGCGCGGCGCGATTTAACCATTAATGCTATTGCTAAAGACGATACGGGCAAATTGATAGACCCTTATCATGGCTTGAATGATTTAAAACATAAAATGCTTAGGCATGTCAGTCCAGCCTTCAGTGAAGATCCTGTACGTATATTAAGAGCAGCCCGCTTTGCAGCCCGCTTTACAGATTTTTCAGTGGCGCCTGAAACCTTGGCGCTCATGCGTGACATGGTTGAGAATGGTGAGGTAGATGCGCTAGTGCCAGAAAGAGTTTGGCAGGAACTTGCAAAAGGGTTGATGGAGGCTCGGCCAAGCCGTATGTTTGAAGTGTTGCGTGATTGTGGTGCGTTACAAAAAATCATGCCCGAGCTAGATAAGCTTTGGGGTGTGCCTCAGCCTGAAATGTACCATCCTGAGATTGATACAGGCGTGCACATCATGATGGTGATTGATTACGCCGCAAAATCTAACTACTCATTACCGATACGCTTTGCAGCGCTTACACATGATTTAGGTAAGGGAACGACGCCGAAAGATATGTGGCCTAGGCACACAGGACATGAGGTTCGGAGCGTCAGTCTTTTGCAAGACGTGAGCAAAAGATTGCGTGTGCCAAATGAATGTAAAGAGCTCGCGCAAATTGTTGCGAAGTTTCATGGCAAAGTGCATCAGGTTTCTCAAATGCGTGCAGATACTGCATTGCAATTCTTGATTGATACCGATGCGATTCGTCAACCCCAACGTTTTAAAGATTTTTTATCGGCTTGCGAATGTGATTCGCGCGGAAGAACCGGGTTTGAAACGGCGGAGTGTCCAGAGGCGAAGGTGCTAATTCGCTTGCTAGACGCCGTTTTGGCGGTAGATGCTGGCGCAGTTGCAAAACTACATACTGCGCCAGAGGCGATTAAACAGGCGGTGTTTGAAGCTCGTTTAGCCGCGGTCAAACAAGTTTTTTAGGGGATTACTCCACGCCATTTAAGTAGTTCAATTGTTGTTGAACAAACTCCATAGGCTTACGTTTATAGCCGCTCTTGGCAAATTGATGCCAGCGACCAATCACAAAACATAACATCAAATTAGCTTGAGACTCAGGGTCCATTGTACGATCGCTTTGTGTTTGTGCGATGCGGAATGACTGTTTAATAGTTGACT
Organism: uncultured Methylophilaceae bacterium; assembly: GCA_903899965.1. Lineage (GTDB taxonomy): Bacteria > Pseudomonadota > Gammaproteobacteria > Burkholderiales > Methylophilaceae > Methylopumilus_A. Next base: position 21,573 of record CAIULB010000021.1, read on the forward strand.
CTAATCGGTCAAACATTTGGTTGATGCGAAGTTGCAGTCTATTGTCTTCGTTCACGAGGGCATCGCCTGTCAAAACACGTGTCATGCCAGGATTCTTTTCCGCAAATAACAACATGATTGTTACGATACGACGGACCTGAGTCATGCCATCAGTTTCTTCTGTGGTGATTTTATTGATAAGACCAAATAGACTTTGTTCGATGAAAGAAATTAGGCCTTCGAACATTTGTGCTTTGCTTGCAAAGTGACGATAAAGCGCGGCTTCGCTTACATCTAGTTTTGCAGCAAGTGATGCTGTGGTAATTTTTTCTTGTGTTGGGGTTTCCAACATTTTAGCTAGTGTTTCTAGAATCTGTTGTTTACGTTCGCCTGGTTTTGTTGCCATGATCATCTCCAAGTGCTCTTAAAGTTATTGATATGTTGATTAATATAACCTTGGTATAGATTATATTCTAGAATGAGTAAGCGCTAACACGTTATTGACTCTTAAATCCACAAAAGTTGGTTTTTTGAGTTTTTTCGAAACCCAAATTGTCTTCATACCCAGCCTTTTTGCGGTCATTAAAGCGGGTAAATTATCCTCTAGCATCACGCAATCTTTGGCCTCAGCTTTGATGGTGCAGAGCAGTTTTTTGAACCCGCGGATGGAAGGTTTCGGATGAAATTTTGTAGACTCCACACTAAACACTAAGCTGAATAAATCGGTAATGCCGAGAGTGTCTAAAACTCGAATAGCATAATTCATGGGTGCATTCGTGAAAATAACTTTTCGACCTTTGAGATTGTTGATGCAATGCCTAAGCTGTTTGATTTCACTGACCATGTTTTCTAAATCCATATTGTCGTGGGTTTTGCAAAGAAAGTGATAAGGGTCCACGCCGTGATGACGCATTAAACCTTTGAGGGTTGCGCCATAAATGCGCCAGTAATGTTTGCGCAGTTCAAATGCGTGATGTTCATCTAAATTAAGGGTGTCCATGATGTATTGCGTCATGGCTTTGTTCATGATGGGAAAGATATGTGACGAAGCATCGTGTAGGGTGTCGTCGAGGTCAAACACCCATACACGTCGGCTATCTTGCATTATTTGGCTTTGATGAGTGTGCCTACACCATCATCGGTCAACACTTCTAACAGCAATGCATGCTCTACGCGGCCATCAATAATATGCACAGATTTAACACCACTTCTTGCGGCATCAAGCGCTGAGCTAATTTTTGGCAACATGCCACCTGATAAAGTGCCATCTTCTACTAAATCGTCAATCTGCTTAGGTGTTAGGCCTGTTAAAAGCGTGCCATTTTTATCTAAGACACCTGGTGTATTAGTGAGTAAGATAAGTTTTTCGGCGCCTAAGATTTCGGCGAGCTTGCCTGCTACAACATCGGCGTTGATGTTGTAAGTTTCGCCGTCTGGGCCCACGCCAATTGGCGCGATGACAGGGATAAAGTCACCACTATCTAAGAAGTTGATAATGCTAGGGTCGATTTTGGTGATGTCTCCCACTTGGCCAACATCAATCATTTCTTCTGGATTGTCGAGGTTGGCCATGAGCAATTTTTCAGCGTGAATGAAATTGCCATCTTGGCCTGTTAAGCCAACCGCTTTGCCACCTTTGCGGTTAATTAAGTTCACGATTTCCTTGTTCACTTGACCGCCGAGCACCATCTCAACGATATCCATGGTTTCTTCATCCGTCACACGCATCCCTTGGATGAACTCACCTTTTTTGCCTAGCTTGTCTAGCATTTCGTTGATTTGTGGGCCGCCGCCGTGAACAACCACAGGATTCATGCCAACAAGTTTGAGTAAAACTACATCGCTCGCAAAGGATTCTTTTAATTGTGGATCTGTCATTGCATTGCCACCGTATTTAATCACGATGGTTTTATCAAAGAAGCGCTTAATATAAGGTAGAGCCTCAGCGAGGGTCTGCGCTTTTTGTGTAGAGGTGCTGTCGTTGCTCATATTATCTATCTCAAATCATTTAATTTGATATTATTTTACCTTGAAACAAACACGATGCGGCGTTGCATTTTTGTTAAATGCTTAGAGCTTTTTCACAAAAACTTTTGAGCGTCTTTGTAAATTGTAGATTTTCTGTTTTTCGGCAGGCAAATCAGACACGGTTTTTTCTATAAAACCACGCTCCAAGAACCAATGCTCGGTTCTTGTTGTGAGGCAGAATATGGTTTTGAAGCCTTGTTCTTTGGCTTGCTCTTCGCAGTAATGAAAAAGCCTATCGCCTCGGCCGCCACCTCTGTAAGAAGGATGAATCGCTAGGCAAGCAAATTCGGCAGTTTTTTCTTGTAAAAATGGATAAAGCGCAGCACACCCAATGACGCGTCCATCGTGCTCCATCACGTAGAACTGCTCGATTTCCATTTCTAAGCGTTCTCTGCCGCGGCGCACCAAAATGCCTTCAGCCTCTAACGGCTCGATGAGTTGCAAGAGTGCGCCAACATCATCAATTTCAGCTTGCCGCATAGACTCTAGGGGCATCTCTGTGACCATTGTACCAATGCCATCATGGGTGAACAGCTCTTGAAGAATGGCGCCGTCAGTGTGTCTGCAAATGAGATGGGTTCTAGCGACGCCATGGTCACACGCCCGAATCGCGGCAGGCAGATAATAAGCTTCATCTTCGGTAATCTTGGACGTCTCTTGCGATGTGGCCATGTTGCTTTTGGAATGATTATTCTTGACGTGCTGCAATAGATTTTTTGCTTTTTGTGCCGTCATTTCGCGCAATAGTTCACCTCTGGCGTTATGAACGCCAGAAGAATCCATCAGGAATATGAGTTTGTCAGCATCAAGGGCGATAGCAGTACTGACGGCAACATCTTCCAATGATAGATTAAATGCCTCCCCCGTTGGCGAGTAGCCTAGCGGTGAGAGCAATACCATTTCGCCGTCATCTAATCTTTTTTGCATGCCAATCGCATCTACTTTACGAACCTCGCCTGTGTGTTGCAAATCAACACCTTCAAGCACGCCAATTGGTTTTGCAGTCACAAAGTTTCCGCTCGCCACACGAATGTCGGAGCCTGCCATCGGCGAGTTGACCAACCCCATCGAAAGTAAAGACTCAATTTCCACCCGAATTGATCCGTTAGCTTCTTTAACGACTTCCATCGTTTGGTCGTCGCTCACACGTAAGCCGCCAGCCAGCTTCGTTTCTAAGTTGGCACGTTTTAGCCGTGATTCAATTTGTGGGCGAGCGCCATGTACCAGTACTATTCTTACTTCAAGGCTGGCGAGTAAGTTTAGATCATGTGATAAAGAGACGAATTGGCCATCATCGACCACTTCGCCACCAAATGCGATAACAAAGGTTTTTCCACCAAACGCATGGATATAAGGGGCAACAGACCGAAACCAACTGACAAACTCTTGTGGCCTATTGAGGCTTTGTGCTGAAGGCGTTTGTGATGGCTCTTTGTTGAAAATTGCGTAATCCGCATTTTTTTCGGAGACCCTTGGTGTTTGGTTTAGCTCCGATTGCGCGTACAAGAATGCAGGCGTGCAGTCTAATACTGAGCATAGCTTACGCAGCATCACCTCTGTTACACCTTGCTCCCCACGCTCTATTCGCGATAGATTGCCGCTATCTGCACCAATAGCATTGGCGAGCGCTTGCAGTGTAAGGTGCAGTGATTTTCTTTGTTTTCTAATTGCAGAGCCGAGTGACATAAATCACCTGTTTAATTTGTTTATTAAACATTATTTTAATTAATTAATGTTATTAATGCAAATTAAATCATTAAATATTGCGTTAAACGCAGAAATCGCCCCAGATGGTTTGCATGGTCGCGATCGCGGCAAGGGGTGCTGTTTCAGTCCGAAGTATCCGTTTTCCTAGTCGCACAGGCGTAAAGCCTTGTGATGCGGCTAGTGCAATTTCATTTTCGGTTAGGCCCCCTTCTGCGCCAACAAGCAGGCAAACATTGCCTGTTGGTGTTGGAAGTTCTTTGAAACTTACTTCAGCGGTAGGGGCTAATGTGACCTTGGTTTCTGCCTCTGGTTTACTGGCTAGCCAATCAGATAGTGATATTGGCATCGCTACTTTTGGTACAAAAGCACGGCCAGATTGCTCGCAAGCTGAATTGACGACGTTTTGCCAATGTTCGCGTCGCTTCTCAGCACGCTCACCAGAAAGCTTAACGACGCTGCGCTGGCTTGCAATTGGTTGAATTTCTGTAACGCCCATCTCAACTGCTTTTTGAATGGTGAAGTCCATGCGGTCTCCGCTGGAAATTGCTTGCGCTAATATCACTTTAATTGGGGATTCGTTGACTATGACTTTAATACTGTTGATTTTTGCAATCACTTCACCCTTTTTGATAAAGCTGAGCTCTCCATGGTAATCGTTGCCATCGCCATTAAATAAAATGACCAAGTCTCCGATATCTAATCTCAGTGCGCGCGTGGCATGCATTGCTGCGTTATCTGATAATTTTACTTGTGCGCCAAGAGCTAGCTTGTCAGAGTTTTTTGGGTCGCAGTAAAAGCGTGGGTTAGCCATAATTTTAAAGTCTGGGTGGTAATATATGGATATACATTCTAATGGAAGGACGTTACAAAATGGTAAGTTTGAATCCGCCAGTATGTGATTTTGGTTGGAAAGCGCCAGACTTCAATTTGCCAGGGGTCGATGGCCGCAATTGGGCGCTCCCTGATGTAGTGGGTGAGAAAGGTCTTTTGGTGATGTTTATTTGTAACCATTGTCCTTACGTGCAAGCAATACGCCAGCGCTTGGTGGCAGATATGGCGATACTTAAACGCTTGGGTGTAAATGCTGTGGCTATTTCATCCAATGATGTCGTGAATTATCCGCAAGACTCTTTTGAAAAAATGAAAGAAGTTGCAAGCGATTTTAATTTTGGCTTTCCCTATTTGCTTGATGAGACGCAAGAAATTGCGCATGCTTATGATGCTATTTGTACCCCAGATTTTTTTGGATTTAATGCGAACCTCGAATTGCAATATCGTGGCCGATTTGATGACCAAGGGCGCGATTTAACGCCCAAGCCTAATGCCACAAAAGATTTGCTTGAGGCGATGAAGTTGGTTGCGGGAACAGGTGTTGGCCCTAAAGAACAAATCGCGAGTATTGGCTGTTCCATTAAATGGAAATAAAACATGACTAAAAAGGATTTTTTGCAACCATTAAGGGATTAATGGTATTGCTCAAAATGCCTTATTAAGCAATAATTCAGCCCTAAGCTCCCGTAAAACTAATAAGTAAATATCGCGCTACATAAAAACTCGTAGCCTTGATGTTCATGAATTTGAGGGAGAGGCTTGAAGAATTTCAGTGCCATGCTTAATTTAATGGGCGTTTATACTGTATGGCTCATTGAATTGGCTGGCACTTTATTACGCTTTATAGATTGATTGATTAGGGAGAAAGAAATGGCAACTCGTAAAGATTTAGCAAACGCTATCCGTGCTTTGTCTATGGATGCGGTGCAAAAAGCTAACTCTGGCCACCCAGGTGCACCTATGGGTATGGCTGAAATCGCTGAAGTATTATGGAACCACAATTTGCGTCACAACCCAACAAATCCAAATTGGGCTGACCGCGATCGTTTCGTATTATCTAACGGCCACGGCTCAATGTTGATTTACTCATTGTTGCATTTGACTGGCTACGATTTGCCAATGGATGAAATTAAGACATTCCGTCAATTGCATTCTAAATGTGCTGGTCACCCAGAGTACAGCTATGCACCTGGCATCGAAACTACTACTGGCCCACTAGGTCAAGGTATCACCAACGCGGTTGGTTTCGCGATGGCTGAAAAGTTATTGGCTAACCAATTCAACAAACCAGGTCACGACATTGTTGACCACTACACATATTGCTTCTTAGGTGACGGTTGTATGATGGAAGGTGTATCACACGAAGCTTGTGCTTTGGCTGGTACATGGGGCTTAGGTAAATTGGTTGCTTTCTGGGATGACAATGGTATTTCTATCGACGGTCATATCGAAGGTTGGTACACAGACGACACAGCTAAACGCTTCGAAGCTTACGGCTGGCACGTTCAATCAGTAGATGGTCATGACTCTGACGCTATTGATGCTGCGCTTAAGAAAGCTAAAGCTGTGACAGACAAACCATCATTGATTTGCTGTAAAACAGTGATCGGTATGGGTTCTCCAAACAAATCTGGTAGCCATGATTGCCATGGTTCTGCACTAGGTGAAGAAGAAGTTGCTGCAACACGTGCAAATATCGGTTGGAACTATCCTCCATTTGAAATCCCAGCAGACGTATACGCTGGTTGGGATCAAAAAGCTAAAGGCGCTAAATTAGAAGCTGACTGGAATGCTAAGTTTGATGCTTATGCTAAAGCTTTCCCAGCTGAAGCGGCTGAATTCAAACGCCGTATGGCAGGTGATTTGCCAGCTAACTGGAAGCAAGCATCTGATGCATTGATTGCAGCAACAAACGAAAAAGCAGAAACCATTGCAACACGTAAAGCTTCACAAAACGTAATTGCTGCTTTGGCACCAACATTGCCAGAGTTCTTGGGCGGTTCAGCTGACTTGACTGGTTCTAACTTAACATCATGTGGTAGCTTCACGCACGTTGATGGTAAAAAGCCAGGTAACTATATCTCTTACGGTGTACGTGAGTTCGGTATGTTCGCAATCATGAACGGTATGGCGTTGCACGGCGGTTTCTTACCATTTGGCGGCACATTCCACATGTTCTCAGACTATGCTAAGAGCGCATTGCGTATGGCTGCGTTGATGAAACAACGTACTGTTGCAGTGTTGACACATGACTCTATCGGTCAAGGTGAAGATGGCCCAACGCACCAACCAATCGAAAACACATCTGGCCTACGTTACATTCCTAACATGGATGTATGGCGTCCAGCTGACTCAACAGAAACTGCTGTAGCTTGGGTTGCAGCGGCAGAGCGTCATAATGGTCCATCAAGCTTGGTATTAAGCCGTCAAAACGTGCCTGGTATCAAACACGACACAGCACACTTCGATCTAATCCGTAAAGGTGGTTATGTGTTCTCTGATGTTGCTGGTAAAGCAGATGTAATCATCATTGCTAACGGTTCTGAACTTGATTTGGCAATTAAAGCTGCTGCTGAATTGAATGCTGCAGGTACTAAAGTACGCGTAGTTTCAATGCCATCAACAAATGTATTTGACCGTCAAGACAGAGCATACCGTGACAGCGTATTAACTGCAGGCGTCAAGCGCGTGGCTGTTGAAGCAGCTCACTCTGACTTCTGGCGCAAGTACGTTGGCTTAGAAGGTGCTGTAGTTGGTATCGACACATTTGGTGAATCTGCACCTGGTGGCGTATTGATGAAGCACTTCGGTTTCACTGTTGAAAACGTAGTGAAAACTGTTAAGTCAGTACTGTAATTATTGAAGTAAGCTAGACCAAGGGAGCCTGCATTTTTTGGCTCCCTTTTTGTTTGTCAAATTAAGGTAACAATCATGACAGTTAAAGTAGGCATCAACGGATTTGGCCGCATTGGCCGTATGGCTCTGCGCGCAGCATTTCAGGACTTTGAGAATATTGAAGTGGTTGCGATTAATGGTACACAAGACCCTGACTATCTTGTTTACATGGCGAAATATGATTCAGTCCATGGCAACTTTAAAGGCAGCATCGAATATAAAGATGGCTATTTAGTTGTTAACGGTAAAAAAATTCTGCTGACTTCAGAAAGAAACCCAGAAAACTTAAATTGGGGTGTCATTGGCGTTGATGTGCTATTAGATTGTACGGGGGTCTTCTTAACGCAAGAGAGTTGCCAAAAGCACATTGATGCTGGGGCTAAAAAAGTGGTGCAATCAGCGCCACCAAAAGATGATACGCCGATGTTTGTCTATGGTGTAAATCATCAAGAATATAAAGGTGAGGTCATTGTTTCAGCGGCTTCATGTACTACTAATGCTTTAGCGCCAATCGCTAAAGTGTTGAACGATACCTTTGGTATTAAGCGCGGTCTCATGACCACTGTTCATGCGGCAACGGCTTCACAGCAAACCGTTGATGGCCCTTCAAGCAAAGATTGGCGAGGCGGTCGTGGTATCTTAGAAAATATTATCCCTTCATCTACTGGCGCAGCAAAAGCTGTTGGTAAGGTTATTCCCGCGCTTAACAAAAAACTTACAGGCATGGCATTCCGTGTGCCGACATCTGATGTATCTGTAGTTGATTTAACTTGTGAGCTAAATAAAGAGGCGAGTTACGAAGAGATTGTTGCTGCGATGAAATCAGCTTCAGAGTCTGGACCAATGAAGGGTGTTTTGGGCTTCACTAAAGACAAAGTTGTTTCGACGGACTTCCGTGGTGCAGCCTGTGCGGCAGTGTTTGATGCCGAAGCTGGTATTGCCCTGGATCCGACTTTCGTTAAAGTGGTTGCATGGTATGACAACGAATATGGATATACCTGCAATATGTTGCGTTTAGCAGAGCACATTGCTTAGGAAGTTTTATGCCAATTATTAAAATGACGGATTTGGATTTGGCTGGTAAGCGCGTATTTATTCGTGCCGATTTAAACGTGCCTGTCAAAGATGGCAAAGTAACATCGGATGCACGTATTGCAGCATCGATGGCGACTATTGAATTTGCGCTCAATGCTGGTGCAAAAGTGATGGTGACGTCACATCTTGGTCGCCCAGAAGAAGGGGTTTATTCAGAAGAAAATTCACTTAAGCCTGTGGCTGAAGTCATCTCAGCTAAATTAGGCAAGCCCGTTCGTTTGATTAAGGATTGGGTGGGTGGTAATTTTGAGGTTGCTGCTGGCGAATTAATATTGCTTGAAAATTGTCGTTTTAATAAAGGCGAAAAAAAGAACGTAGACGAAACTGCACAGGCTTATGCCAAACTTTGTGATGTGTTTGTGATGGATGCTTTTGGTACAGCACACCGTGCAGAAGCTTCTACTTATGGCGTGGCTAAGTTTGCACCTGTCGCCGCAGCGGGTATTTTACTTACCCAAGAATTAGATGCATTAAGCCAGGCACTATTAAATCCCGCGCGCCCTATGGTGGCGATTGTTGGGGGCTCTAAAGTTTCAACAAAGCTAATTGTGCTTGAAAGCTTGTCTGAAAAAGTAGATCAATTAGTCGTTGGGGGTGGTATTGCGAACACTTTCTTAAAGGCTTCAGGCCATGAGATTGGTCATTCATTATGTGAAGATGACTTACTTCCAACCGCACGTACTTTGATGGAAAAAATGGCTGCACGTGGTGCAGCTGTGCCGATTGCAGTTGATGTAGTCACAGGTAAAAATTTCGATGTGAATGAGCCTGCAGTGATTAAAGATGCTGATGCAATTGCGCCTGATGATATGATTTTTGATATTGGCCCAAAATCAGCACAAGAGCTTGCTGCCATTATTATGAAGGCTGGTACTGTGGTTTGGAATGGCCCCTTAGGGGTGTTTGAGTTTGACCAATTTGGTGAAGGCACCAAAGCAATTGCAATGGCAATTGCTAAGACGAAAGCTTTTACCTTGGCGGGTGGTGGTGACACCATTGCTGCAATTCAAAAGTATGATATTTACGATCAAGTGTCTTACATCTCGACAGCTGGCGGTGCTTTCTTGGAGTTTTTGGAAGGCAAAAAATTGCCTGCAGTAGAGATTTTGGAGCAGCGCGGTTAATTTTTAACAGATATCTCCAATTGGAGATGGCTCTAAATTACTAAGGTTCTGCATCTGTATTGCATTCCAGTATAAGTCCTCTTTTTAGGGGGGAAGCACACTTAAGGTATAATTCACCTCGGTGGATTTTATAGTTTAAGCGACTTTATTCGCTATATTTACCTAAAACCCAGTCATTTGTTGAACCTAATTTAGGAAACTGCATTGTCTAATACGCTTACACAATCAAGTATCAGAAGTCTTCCATTGCTCCATCAGGGTAAGGTGCGTGATATTTATGATATCGACGCTAACACCATGTTGTTAATTGCCACTGATCGGCTTTCTGCATTTGATGTGATTTTGCCAACGCCTATTAAAGACAAGGGTGCAATACTGACTGAAATTGCTAATTTTTGGTTTGCAAAACTAGGCCACATTGTTCCTAACCATCTAACAGGCATTAACCCTGATACCGTAGTGAGCGACCCATCTGAGAAAGTTCAATTGGGTAAGCGTGCCTTAGTTGTTAAAAAACTTAAACCTTTGCCAATTGAGGCGATTGTGCGCGGCTATTTGGTTGGTAGTGGCTGGAAAGAATACAAAGCCAGCGGCACTGTTTGTGGCATACCTTTGCCTAGTGGTTTGCAAGAGGCATCAAAATTGCCAGCGCCTATTTTCACTCCTTCAAGTAAAGCGGATGTAGGTGATCATGATGAAAATATTACTTTGGAAAAGTGTGCCTCCCTTTTAGGCAAGGAGCTCGCTGAAAAAGTAGCGAGTGTAAGCATACGCCTTTATAAAGAAGCTGCTGAATATGCTTTAACACGCGGCATTATTATCGCTGACACTAAATTCGAATTTGGTCTGGATCCTGCTGGGGAGCTTTATTTGATTGATGAAGTGTTAACTCCCGATTCATCACGTTTTTGGCCTGCCGATCAATATGCCGTAGGTAAGAATCCTCCGAGCTTTGATAAGCAATATGTGCGTGATTGGTTAGAAGCTTCTGGTTGGAATAAAACCCCGCCGGCGCCAGTTTTGCCTGCCGATGTTGCTGAAAAAACTAGTGAGAAATATCGCGAAGCTTATACCAAGCTTACGGGCTTAGACTTGGCTGTTTAGTATTGGATGCTAAACAAGCTTAAGAAAATTGGGGCGCAATTAAAGCAAGAGTTTGAAGTTTATCGCCTTGTTTTAAAACACCCAGATACGCCAGCTTTAGCAAAAATTTTCTTGGGAGTCGCAATAGGCTATGTATTAATGCCTTTTGATTTAATCCCTGATTTTATTCCAGTGATAGGTCAATTGGATGATTTAGTCGTTGTGCCATTATTGGTTTTTGTAGCCTTGAAAATGATTCCTGATGTTGTAGTGAATGAATGTCGTGAACGGATAAAAGGAGAAAAATGCGGATGAGTAATATTGATCAATTTGTTGCTGGGTACGAGCGCTTCCACGAAAATTATTTCGCTGGTGAAACGCCGTTGTTTGGTGAATTAAGCCAAGGTCAAAACCCTAGCACGATGATTATTGCTTGTTCAGACTCGCGCGTAGATCCAGCGATTGTAATGGATGCAAAGCCAGGTGATTTATTTGTTGTTCGTAATGTTGCTAACCTTGTACCGCCTTATGAAAAGGGCGGTGGTTACCATGGTGTGAGTGCTGCGCTTGAGTTTGGTGTGTGTGGTTTGGGTGTTCGCCATATTATGGTGATGGGACATAGGCAGTGCGGAGGCATAAAAGCCTTAACTGAAGGCGTTCCGGAGGGGATTGACGGTGAATTTATTCGCCCTTGGGTGAGCATGGCTAGTCATGCTTATCGCCGCGTAAAAGCTGATTTTCCAAATGCGAGTGCTGCAGAAATGGGATGCCATTGTGAGCTGGCAGGCATTCTTGTCTCGCTAGAAAATTTAGCAACCTTCCCGTTTATTAAAGAACGTATCGATGCAGGAACATTAACCTTGCATGGTTGGTATTTCGATATTGAAAATGGTGTCATGTCTGCTTATGATCCCAAAACATTAAAATTTTCACCATTGTTATAATTTTTAAAAACTGCTTAAGGAAAAACGATGTCATTAAGTAACGTGCCTGCGGGCAAAGATGTTCCAAATGATTTTAACGTCATTATTGAAATCCCAATGCGTGGCGAACCAATCAAGTTTGAAGTAGATAAAGAGTCTGGTGCAATTTTTGTTGATCGTTTCATGGGAACTTCTATGCATTACCCATGTAACTATGGCTATATTCCGCAAACGCTTTCAGAAGATGGGGATCCAACAGACGTGCTTGTCATTACGCCTATTCCATTGCAGCCTGGTGTTGTGATTCGTTGCCGTGCCATTGGTGTGTTGATGATGGAAGATGAGTCGGGCATGGACGCTAAAGTATTAGCTGTGCCAGTAGATAAAATCTGCCCACAATACAAAAACGTAAAAAGCTATGAAGATATCCCTGACTTCCAATTAGCCCCGATTGCACATTTCTTTGAACATTACAAAGATTTGGAAAAAGGTAAATGGGTTAAGGTCGGCCAATGGCAAGGTGTCGATGCTGCTAAAGCAGAAATTGTTGCTAGCGTAGCACGCGCTAAATAATTAAAGATCCAGCTTTTGATAGGAAAAAAGGCCACTTTTAAGTGGCCTTTTTTTAGGTGCGCTTTGAAAGTCTGGTTAATGCGTCGCCCAGTTCAGAACCCTCTAATTGTTTGGCTAAAGACTGGAGCGCGCTTGAGGCATTTTCGCTGATATGTCGAGAGGGCTTTGTTACTTTATCTTGTTTGGATTGAACATCAACCTGCACTCTGATGGAAGTTACTTCCACACCTTGCTTTTGTAACTTGCTAATCAGACTAGGCAATAAAAGCTTAATTTTTGCGGCAATTGCACCATTTTCAACATGCACAGTCAGACGTTTGTGTTGAATATTGCCTGCTTGCGTATAAGACTTTAGTTGAGCCGGGACAATTTCGTTCCAAATTTTTTGGATGGAAGTCAGTTCTTTGGCTTTTTCAGCCATTTTTGAAAGTGCGCTGTTTTTAAGTATTGCATTGATTAATTGCAAAATTAAGCCCTCGCACATGTGAAATTTAAAAATGGTGAATTGTTGCTGTTGCTATTATATCGTCTGCTAGGATCTTCGTGTTTTAAGTGTCGTTCTAATGGCTGCCGAGAGGCGGCTTGATTATGGTAAAATCGCAAGAATTTGTTTTCAAGTCAACCTTAAAGAAGGTTCCGCGATAGCGGAAGTTGGTGTCACTGTATGTTATCCAAGCTTTTTAGAAAATTATTCGGTAGTCGTAACGATCGCCTAGTGAAGCAATATTTTGAGCAGGTGGCTGTGATTAATGCCCTTGAGCCTCAAATGCAAGCATTAAGCGATGAGCAGTTGCGCGTTAAAACGGAAGAGTTTAAATCTCGTTTCCAAGCGGGCGAAACGCTAGATCAGCTTTTGCCTGAAGCATTCGCTGTGGTGCGTGAAGGCGGTCGCCGCGTATTCCAAATGCGCCATTTTGATGTGCAATTAATCGGCGGCATGGTGCTTAATGCGGGCAAGATTGCCGAAATGCGTACAGGTGAAGGTAAAACATTGGTGGCGACATTGCCTGCTTATCTGAATGCGCTCACAGGCAAAGGCGTTCATGTAATTACTGTGAATGATTACTTGGCTAAGCGTGACGCTGAGTGGATGTCTAGACTTTATAACTTCTTAGGTTTGACGGTTGGCATCAATCTTTCACAAATGCCGCATGATGCTAAGCAACAAGCTTACGCCGCAGACATTACCTACGGCACCAACAATGAGTTTGGCTTTGACTACCTTCGTGACAATATGGTGTATACGGCTGAAGAGCGTGTGCAACGTAGCTTAAGCTACGCTTTGATCGACGAAGTAGATTCTATTTTGATTGATGAAGCGCGTACGCCGCTCATTATTTCTGGCCAAGCCGATGACAGTATCGATTTGTACAACCAGATGTATGGTATTGCTGCCCAATTAGTTCGTCAAACAGAAGAGGAAGGCGAAGGCGATTACTGGGTTGATGAAAAAGCACAACAAGTGATTTTGTCTGAAAGCGGCCATGAACATGCAGAACAGTTGCTTGAAAAATCAGGTTTGTTGGCTGAAGGTGCAAGCTTATACGATGCTGCAAGCATCAGCCTTGTCCATCATTTGTACGCATCATTGCGTGCACAATCTCTATTCCATAAAGATCAGCACTATGTCGTCCGTGATGGACAGATTGTCATCGTTGATGAATTTACAGGTCGTATGATGACTGGCCGCCGTTGGTCTGATGGCTTGCATCAAGCCGTGGAAGCCAAAGAAGGCGTGACGATTCAAAAAGAAAACCAAACGCTTGCTTCTATTACATTCCAAAACTATTTCCGTATGTACGGGAAATTGTCTGGCATGACAGGTACTGCGGATACTGAAGCTTACGAATTCAACCAAATTTACGGTTTAGAAACAGTTGTCATTCCAACGCATCGCATCATGCAACGTAAAGACCAAATGGATAAGGTCTATCGTACTGCGCGTGAAAAATACAATGCGGTGATTGAAGATATTAAAGAGTGCCAAGGTCGTGGTCAGCCAGTATTAGTAGGCACTACTTCAATTGAAAACTCTGAACTGATTGCTGAGTTGCTGATTAAAGCTAAATTAGAACATCAAGTATTGAACGCAAAACAACATGAACGCGAAGCGCATATCATTGTGCAAGCAGGTCGTCCTGGTGTGATTACCATTGCAACCAATATGGCGGGTCGTGGTACTGACATTGTGCTTGGGGGTAATCCAGAGCCTGAGATTGACCTTGTGCGGGCTGATGAATCACTTTCCGCCGCTGAAAAACAAGCTAAAATTGCGACGATTAAAGCTGAATGGCAGCTGCGCCACGATGCAGTATTGGCGGCAGGTGGTTTGCATATCATAGGCACTGAGCGCCATGAGTCTCGCCGTGTGGATAATCAATTGCGCGGCCGTTCTGGTCGTCAAGGCGACACAGGTTCTAGTCGTTTTTACTTATCTCTTGAAGATCAATTATTGCGTATTTTTGCATCAGATCGCGTTTCAGCAATCATGGAGCGTCTCAAAATGCCTGAAGGCGAAGCGATTGAGCATCCTTGGGTGACGCGTGCAATTGAAAATGCGCAGCGTAAAGTAGAAGGTCGCAACTTCGATATTCGGAAGCAACTTTTGGAATACGATGATGTAGCCAACGATCAGCGTAAAGTGATTTACGAGCAACGTAATGAGTTGTTAGAAGTGACGGACGTAGGTGAAACCATTTCAGCGATGCGTCATGACGTGATTGATAACATGGTTTCAACTTATGTTCCGCCAGGCAGCGTAGAAGAGCAGTGGGATGTTGCTTCGCTAGAGAAGGTTTTGCAGGGTGAGTTTAATCTTCAACTTCCATTGCAAAAAATGCTGGAAGAAAGTCCAGATTTACATGAAGAAACATTACGCGAAACTATCCAAAATGCTGCGGAAGAAGCTTACGCAGGGAAAGAAGAAATGGCTGGTGCGGATACTATGCGTCAGTTTGAACGTGCAGTGATGTTGCAAAGTTTGGACAATCATTGGCGTGAGCACTTGGCTGGTTTGGATCATTTGCGTCAAGGCATTCATTTACGTTCTTATGCACAAAAGAATCCTAAGCAAGAATATAAACGCGAAGCTTTTGAGCTATTTGGCGCGTTGTTAGATACGGTTAAACACGAAGTGACGCAAGTAACGATGCAAGTTCAAGTTAAGAATGCTGCTGATTTAGAAGCCGTTGAAAAGCCAACAGAGCTTGAGAACGTGCAATATCAACATACTGATTACGACGAGGCTTTAGCTTCGCCAGAATCAGAAGATGGTGCGCCATTTGAACGTGAAGGCGTGAAGATTGGCCGTAATGACCCTTGTCCTTGTGGCTCAGGTCAAAAGTACAAACAATGTCACGGAAAATTGAGCTAAATTATGGGTATTGAAGATATCGTTTCGCCTTGTATTGGCGTGTGTGCAATCAATGATAGTAATGGTTTTTGCCAAGGCTGTTATCGCACTGTTGAAGAGATTCGTGAATGGTGGAATATGACCGACGAAGAACGAGAGAAAGTGATGGGCGCTTTAGACCAGCGTTTGCTGGATAACACGACCTTCTAAATAAAAAGCGGCTTTAAAGCCGCTTTTTTTATGCCGATGATGTATGTTTTATTTCATGCAAGTTTTATGTATCGGTTAAAATCTTATTAATACATTTATGATTTAGAGCTCAAAAAATGCCAGTTAACTTATCAGCGCCACAAGCCAACTCTTTATTGCCTGTGAAAGGCGTCCAGCTAGGGTTTGCTGAGGCTAATATTCGCAAGAAAAACCGCAAAGATGTATTGGTGATTAAGCTCAGTGAAGGTACACGTGTTGTTGGTGTATTTACCAAAAATCAATTTTGCGCTGCGCCAGTAACTTTGTGTAAAGAGCACCTTACTAGCGGCAACGAAATTCGGGCTTTAGTAGTTAATACGGGTAATGCCAATGCTGGCACTGGTGAGCCGGGCATGCAGCATGCCAAGCAAACTTGTGTGGCGTTAGCTGACTTATTGGAAGCGAAGTCTGCATCACAAATTTTACCGTTTTCTACAGGTGTTATTTTAGAGCCCTTGCCTGTGGAGCGCTTGATTGCAGGTCTGCCAGCTTGCATTGAGAACCTAAAGGAAGATAACTGGCTCAATGCTGCAGAAGCGATTATGACCACTGATATTGTGGCTAAGGGCTACTCAAAACAAATCTCATTGGGCGGCAAGACGATTACCATTACAGGTATTTCTAAAGGCTCAGGCATGATTCACCCCAATATGGCGACCATGTTGGGTTACATTGCAACCGATGCGGCCATCAGTCAGCAAGCGTTAGAGCAGTTGATTGATTATGCTGTCAATCGCTCATTTAATTGCATTACTGTCGATGGTGATACATCCACTAATGATTCCTTGATTTTGATGGCGACAGGTCAATCTGGTATCGCTGAGATTCAAGCAGGCACGGCGGATTATCTTGCTCTTCGCGATACCATGACTGAAGTTGCAACATTATTGGCGCAAGCCATTGTCCGTGATGGTGAAGGTGCTACAAAGTTTATGACGGTGCAAGTGGAGGCTGGTCGTGATGTCGAAGAGTGTCGTAAGGTGGCTTATGCCATTTCGCATTCTCCACTGATTAAAACGGCTTTCTTTGCATCAGACCCTAATTTAGGCCGTATCTTGGCGGCAATTGGTTACGCTGGTGTTGATAGTTTAGACGTGAATACTATGCAGCTTTATTTAGGCGATGTGTTGGTTGCTGAAAACGGAGGTCGTGCACAAGCCTATCAAGAAGCGCAGGGTGCGGCGGTGATGAAAGAGCCAGAGATTTTAGTGCGCGTCGTGCTTAATCGCGGTGAAGCCAGTGCAACCGTTTGGACTTGCGACTTCTCATACGATTACGTAAAAATTAATGCGGATTATCGCTCTTAATTATGGCGAATATTGAAAGCCTAGTTAATCGTGCGGAGTCTCTTTTAGAAAGGCTTTCAGCTTATCTGTCAGCAAATCAGCAGGAAGTTGATTGGCATGCTTTGGCTTGGCGCTGGCAAATCATGAATGGCCGAGGTTATCTGCAAGCAGTTCCACATCCCCACCAAATCAAGCTTGAAGCCATTTGCAATGTGGATGCCCAAAAAGCTGAAGTTGTGCGTAACACAGCGCAATTTGTGGGTGGCTTTCCTGCGAACAATGTTTTGCTAACGGGCGCGCGGGGCACGGGAAAATCCACCTTGGTGAAAGCGTTGCTGAGTGAGTTTGCAAAAGATGGATTGCGTATTGTTGAGGTTGATAAACAAGACTTAGTTGCCTTGCCTGAGATTATTAGTTTGCTTCGGGCTAGGCCTGAGCGATTTATTATATTTTGTGATGACCTTTCTTTTGAAGCGACAGACCCAGGGTACAAAGCTCTTAAAGTGGTACTTGATGGTTCGATTGCAACCACTTCAGATAATGTCGTCGTCTATGCCACATCAAACCGTCGCCACCTCATGCCTGAATACATGGCGGAAAACTTAGAAACCCAGTATGTGGGTGAAGAAATTCATCCAGGTGAAACCTCGGAAGAAAAGATCTCGTTGTCGGAGCGTTTTGGTTTGTGGTTTTCTTTTTACGCGTTTGACCAAGATGAATATTTAACAGTCGCAGCTTATTGGTTAGCCCAATATGGCATTGCTAAAATGAACGACGAGGTAAGACGTGCTGCATTAACTTTTTCTTTAACGCGCGGCGCCCGAAGTGGCCGTGTTGCCTATCAATTCGCACGTGACTATGCTGGCCGTCAGGCTTTGGCTAATCAAAAGTCAGCATCTTGAACGCTCACAAAGTGGTCCACGCCGCAGTAGCAGTTTTGATGCGCGAAGATGGGATGGTCTTATTGGGTAATCGTCCCGCAGGGAAGTCTTGGGCTGGCTGGTGGGAGTTCCCAGGCGGTAAGATTGAAGACGGCGAAACGCCCCTTGAAGCCCTGCAACGTGAGTTAGATGAAGAGCTTGGGGTTCGAGCTACTGAAGTCTATCCATGGCTTGTTCGTACTTTTGATTACCCAGAAAAAACTGTCAAACTTAACTTCTTTATCGTGAAGTCATGGCAAGGCGAGCCTGCTGGGCGTGAAGGTCAGCAACTTAGTTGGCAAAACCCTGCAGGATTAACGGTTGAGCCTATGTTGCCTGCAAACACACCTATTCTAAGTGCTTTAAGTTTGCCGCCGGTTTACGCAATTACTAATCTGCAAGAGATGGGTGAAGTACCTTTTTTCAAGGCTTTATCACTTCAATTAGAAAATGGATTGAAGTTGATCCAAGTGCGTGAAAAACAATTGAGTCGAGAGGCATTAATTGCATTTGCCCATAAAATAATTGCGGCCGCACGTCCATTGGGCGCTAGAGTACTGATGAACGCAGACTTGGATGATGTTATTAAAGCAGGTGCGGATGGTATTCATTTGAATAGTAGTGCGCTGATGGAGTTGAGTGATAAGCCTAATGAATTATTGGTCGCAGCTTCTTGTCACAATGCTCAAGAAATGGCGAAAGCAGTCCAATTGAATTTAGATTTTGTCATGCTATCTCCAGTATTGCCAACACGCAGCCATCCTGAAACTCAAGGCATCGGCTGGGAGGCTTTTGCGAAGATGAAGCAAGATTATCCATTGCCTGTTTATGCGCTTGGCGGCATGCAATATTCAGAGCTTAAAAATGCTTGGCAAGCAGGTGGCCATGGCATCGCCATGCAAAGAGCGCTTTGGGAATAAATGAAGAAATATTTTTTACCGCTAGTTTTGTTGACTGCACTAGTTTTTGGGGCGAGTTTTTATTTTACTAAGCCAGAATTGCCACTCATTAAGGTTTTGTCTTGTGCTGATATTACTAAGTCATGTGGTAATGAGATGTTGACGGTTCAGTTTGCCGAAAAGCCGCAAGTGATGAAGCCGCTCCATTTAAATTTACATATTAATCGAGCTGATCGCATCAAAGACGTGCATGTTGATTTTGCGATGCAAGATATGGAAATGGGCTTAAATCGTTATCGCTTAATCCAGTCGAATCAATCTGGCGATTGGCAAGCGGAGGTGACTTTGCCTCTTTGTGTGCAGGGGCGTAGTGATTGGAATATGTTGCTTGAGATTGAAGCTGGTGAAAAGGTCCAGCGCTTTCAGTTGCCATTTTCAGCCAAGGCTAATCGCGATAATTAACTAGCTTATGGCTGTTCAGCAAGGATGGGGCTGCTCACTGTTGCTAGGCTGTCTTTGCCTGCTTGATTTTTGAAATGCAATGTAAATGAAACGCTTTCGCCCGCTTTTAGCGGTTTCCTCAAATCAAATAACATCAAATGAAATCCACCCGGTGTAAGCTTGTTTGGTGTGTTTGCTTTTAAAGCTAATTGATCAAGCATGCGCATTTTCATGACGCCATTTTCCATGCTCATGCTATGAATTTCTACGCTATCAGTCACGGAGCTTTCTACTTTGATCAAGCTATTGTCTGTTACGCTGGTGATAGTCATATAGGCCGCACCTACTTCTTGGCCTTCAGCGGTGGCGCGCACCCAATTATCTGTGATGTTGATTTCGGGTGCTTGTTTGCTGCAGCCTATTAGCATTACCGCCGCCATCGCTAATACAGAATATAGCGTTTTGTTTAGCATTTTAATTCAGACCTTCTGTATCTAAATCATCTGCGGTAATAGGTGCTTCAATGCGATAGCCTTCACTTGCCCAAATCCCTAAATCAATCATTTTGCATCGCTCAGAACAAAAAGGTCTGAATGCGTTACTAGGACTAAATTCAGAAAGCTCGCCACATTCTGGGCATGGGACTAGACGTTTTTTATCGACAGATTGCATTGGTAAGTAAATTTAGAAGGAATTAAAGGTTGCCGAGTGTAAGTGAGAATGGAATATCTCTTTCGCATGGATGAGGCTTCTCAGTCCGACTCATAGAGATGAATCGCAGATTGATTGCATATTTATTAGCGCTAATTTCAGGATAGCAATTTAGGTCTTCATCGACTTTTACTTGCAACATCTGGGCTGGTTTCGCATTGCCAAGCATTTGCTGGTAAGCCCCATGGACAGCAATATTCGCAACGTCTTTACCGCTACCTCTGACGATGTTTAGAATAATTGCTAGCGCGTCATATATCGGCGTGACGTGCCCTAACCACTTCTCTAAATCTTGCTTTCGCTCCTCCGCAGGACTGTCTAACCAGTAGTGGTAAGAGGGCAAATCAAATTCGCATAACCCACCAGGAATAACAGCACGTTGTTTAATCGACATCAGCCACTCATTTTCTTTGAGCGGTTGGCCTATTTTGGTGCTAATGGTTCTAAGTCGTGCTGATGTGCCAATGATTTTGTCTAAAATAGGCTGCAGAACTTCAGAGGCGATTTTTGGATTGCCTACTAAACTTGTCATGATGACTTTTTGGCGATCTAACTCTTGTAGCAGGTCAGTTCTTAAGTCTGTGCGGTCAAGAATATCCAGAATCTGGAAAAAAGACACAATTGCGTTATGGTGATGGCTTGGGTGTTCTGAAGCAATATTAAGCAAAACCTTAGAGAATAAATCCTCTAGGCGAAGCAAAGTTCTGATTCTTTCGTTAAAAGGGAATTCGTAAATCGCCACTTTGTTTTCGCTTAAATATTTTACTAAACACTTAGATAGTTCAGATTATGGGTTTGAATTGTCAATTACGCAAGTATGGATATATTTTTCATGTACTTGCTTAACTTTCTCTTTTAATTCTTCAATTGAGCCATCATTTAAAATGATGTCGTCTGCTAGTGCATTTCTTTTTTCACGCGGCATTTGGACATCAATGATTTTCTGAATATCAGCTTCTAAGAGGCCGTCCCTCTTGCTTGCTCTGGCGATTTGTAGTTTTGTATCGCTATCAATCACTAAGCTACGATTGATTATTTTTAAATAACGATCACTTTCAAATAAAAGCGGAATAGCTAGAATTTGGTAAGGTGCTGAAGCATTCTCCTGAAGCCGTTCTGTGGCTTTGTTGTAAATGGCTGGATGAAGAATTGCCTCTAATTTTTTTCTTGCTTCGCTGTCTGCAAACACTTTTTGGCGTAAGGAAGTTCTATTGAGGCTGCCATCGTTATTCAAAATAGTCTCATCAAAGGTATCAGCAATTTTATTTAAGGTGGTTTGGCCGCTGGCGGTTAATTCGTGGCTGATGATATCGACATCCACGATAGGCACACCTAGCTCAGCAAACAGTCTTGCCGCTTCGCTTTTGCCGCTTCCAATGCCACCTGTCAGGCCGATGATATACATGGGCTAGCCAATCAAATATAAATGTGAAAGTTGAGCGCCCCAAAACAAGGTCGCAATTCCGCCGAGTGCGAGATAAGGCCCAAAAGGAATGGCGGTATTTCTTTCTTTTTTGGCCAAAACAATCAAGCCAATCCCGATGATTGAGCCAGCAATTGAGGACAAAAGGATCACTGCTGGAAGGCTGGTCCAGCCAAGCCAAGCGCCTATTGCTGCTAGCATTTTAAAGTCACCATAGCCCATGCCTTCTTTGCCTGTAATGAGCTTGAATAGCCAGTAAACGCTCCATAAGATTAAATAGCCCGCTACTGCACCGATGAGGGCTGATTGAATATCAGTGAAGCCGCCATTTATGTTGAAAAGCAAGCCTAGCCAAAGCACTGGCAGGGTGATGTCATCCGGTAAAAGCTGAGTATCCAAATCTATAAAAGTGAGGGTGATTAGTGCTAGAGCAAATGCTGATGCGGCCAATGTGTTGGTCGAAAATCCAAACTTATAGGCAGCGAGGCCGACTAATAATGAACTGATGATTTCAACAGCCGGATAACGCCAGCTAATGGAGGCTCTGCATTCTTTGCATCTGCCGCCAAGTAATAGAAAGCTAATGACAGGAATATTGTGCCAAGCTGCGATAGCTTTTTGACAATGCGGGCAAGTGGATCGCGGAGTGATTAAATTATATTTTCTGGATTTTTCGGCATGATCAATGCTACTTGGCGATGCACATTGTTCGCGCCAATCCATCTCCATCATGATGGGCAATCTGTGTATCACCACATTCAAGAAGCTACCAATCACAAGCCCCAAGAGGCTCGCGATAATGATGAAGATGGTTGAATTTTGTTGAATGAGCGCAATCAATTCAGGCATGAAATTATTCTTTGGTTAATTTTTGGGGCTAATGAATAGCATATTCGCATTGAACACTGGTTAGGGGCAAATCTATAAATAATATCCGCTATTGAAATGCAAAAAACAGTCACCAATATATAATGTATAAAACTGCTGTTAGGAAAAGATTGTATGCGGCCCGAGCAAAATATAGAAGCCTCAATATTAGAAATGGATGAAGTCCAAGTTGAAGCTTGGACGAAGCCTGTTGTCTGCCGCGTAGAGGTAGATTTGCCTAATTGGATGGCGGAACTGACGGGTCATAAAAATTGGGAAGTCTTCAATGAAGAAGAAACTGACGACTACATGAGCTATGCGATGCGCTTAGGCCTCCAAGAGGCTGAAGTAACTTTGTATCACAGCGGTTATGCCGTGGTGGATGTGGACGGGGAGTCCTTATTTAATGGCACGCTAACAAATGGCAAGAATGCTTGCGCGCAATTGACTTATTTCAACCCAGAAAACGGCGAGCCGATTACCTTTAATTAGTAGGTTCTGGCGACGGCAAACTCCGCCAAATCAATCAGTGCTTGGTGTTGGGTGGTTTTTGGTAAATGTGCAATCGACTTGCATGCAAGCGTCGCTTCTTGTTTCGCAACACCCCTTACGTAGTCTAAAGCGCCATTGTCTTTAACTGCTTGTATTACAGCAGCTAAATCATCTAAGCCGCCTTGTTCAATGGCTTTACGAATAAGATTGCGCTGGGTTTCATTACCTTTTCTCATCGCATATAGTAGGGGTAGTGTTGGCTTTCCTTCGGCAATATCATCGCCAAGATTCTTACCGATATCTTCACTCTCGCCGCTTAAATCAAGTACATCGTCAATTAGTTGGAAGGCTGTTCCCAGGCGCATACCATATTCGGCCATTGCCTGCTCATCTTGGGCGGATGCTTGGCAAATCACAGCGCCTAATCGAGTGGCAGCTTCAAATAATTTGGCAGTTTTGTAATGAATGACGCGAAGATAGTCTTCATCGCTAATATCAGCATCATTTATGTTGAGTAGTTGTAGTACTTCGCCTTCAGCAATAATGTTAGTTGCTTCAGCCAAAATATCCATCACGCGCATGTTTTGAACGCTTACCATCATTTGGAAGGCGCGTGAATAAACAAAATCGCCAACTAATACGCTAGCAGCGTTGCCAAATAGTGTGTTTGCTGTAGCGCGACCACGACGCATAGCTGATTCATCGACGACATCATCATGTAATAAAGTCGCAGTGTGGATGAATTCTACAACTGCTGAAAGCGTGTGGTGATGGGCCTCAATTTTGCCAAAAACGCCCGCAGATAAAAGAACTAGCGCAGGACGCAAGCGTTTGCCACCGCTATTAATGATGTAGTCCGCCACTTGATTAATGAGGATGACTTCAGAACGCAGCGACTTACGTATGACGTCATCGACGGCACGCATGTCGTCTGCAATGCTTGATTGGATAAGGCTGAGTGACAATTGAATCTACCAATAAAATTTGTAGCAATTTTAGCATTTATAAGGCTTGTTTCGGCTTACTTTTTATACGAATAAAGCCCTAAAAACGAGGTGCTAACTTTGCTTAAGTTAAAATATTAACTATTAGTTGATTTAGGCGCTTAAGGTTTTTTAGATAAAGCCTATTTTGTATTTGCTTAAGTACGAATTTTACGTATAATGCGCAGTTCATTTGAATGCGTAGCAAACGAGGCTTAATCATGTATGCAGTCATCAAGACTGGCGGTAAACAGTACCGCGTAACTCCTGGCCTAAGGCTTAAGGTAGAAAAATTAACCGGTGACGTTGGTAGCGACGTTACTATCGATCAAGTATTAGTGTTGGCTGATGGTGAGAATGTCACTATTGGTGCTCCATTAATCGCTGGCGCTAGCGTGACAGCTAAAGTGTTATCACACGGCCGTGGCGACAAGGTAATGATTTTCAAATTCCGTCGTCGTAAACACTACCGTAAGACACAAGGTCATCGTCAAAGCTATACAGAAATCCAAATTGCAGATTTCGGTGGCGCTTCAACTAAACCAGCAAAAGCTAAAGCTGCTAAAGCTAAAGCTGCTGAATAAGGAGTAGAAAATGGCACATAAGAAAGCTGGCGGGAGTTCCCGTAACGGTCGTGACTCACAGGCCCAACGATTAGGTGTTAAAGCCTTTGGTGAGCAAGAAGTTTCAGCTGGCAGCATCATTGTTCGTCAACGTGGTACACGTATGCACGCTGGTGAAAATGTAGGCATGGGTAAAGACCACACACTATATGCAAAAGTAGACGGTAAAGTTGCTTTCGCTATTAAAGGTGCGTTGCGTCGTAAGATGGTAAGCATCATCCCGCTTTAATGCTATTGAGCACTATAAAAAGCCCTATCGCTTGGTAGGGCTTTTTTGTTTTATATGGGGCTAACTTGGCGGTATGATATGGTTAGTTCAAAATGGATTTTAAGCTTGAGTTCCAATGCTGAGTCCGAAGTGTTATATCAATTGTGCGGTGACCAATGAAATTTATAGATGAAGCCACCATTAAGCTTTTTGCGGGTGATGGCGGTAACGGTGTAGCGACTTTCCGTCGTGAAAAATATGAGCCTATGGGCGGACCAAATGGCGGCGATGGCGGCCATGGTGGTTCCGTGTACTTTGAGGCTGACCGCAATATTAATACATTGGTTGATTATCGCTACACACGTAGCTTCCGCGCACAGCGCGGTGAAAATGGCCGTGGTTCCGATTGCTATGGGGCTGGTGGCGATGACATGGTTTTGCGTGTGCCAGTAGGAACTGTTATCAGTGAAAAAGCATCAGGGCAGACTTTGGTCGATTTAGCTGAACATGGACAGCGTGCAATGCTTGCTAAAGGTGGCAAAGGTGGCTTGGGTAATATTCACTTTAAGTCCAGTCTGAATCGCTCACCCCGTCAATGCACAAAAGGTGAGCCAGGTGAGGAAATTGAGCTTTATCTAGAGCTTAAGGTCTTGGCTGACGTTGGCTTGCTCGGTATGCCAAACGCAGGTAAATCAACCTTTATTCGCTCTGTCTCTGCCGCTAAACCAAAAGTTGCAGATTATCCATTTACCACACTGCATCCTAATTTGGGTGTGGTGCGCGTGGATACCAATCGAAGTTTTGTGATTGCCGATATTCCTGGTTTGATTGAGGGCGCAGCAGAAGGTGCTGGTCTTGGTCACCAATTCTTACGTCATTTGGCACGTACTCGTTTATTACTTCATATTGTGGATATAGCACCATATGATGAGGCTGTTGATCCAGTTGCTGAGGCCAAAGCGATTGTTGAAGAGCTTCGCAAATATGATGAAGACCTTTATAACAAGCCGCGCTGGTTGGTGTTAAACAAAGTCGACATGCTTGAGAACTCAGCTGAAAAAGTAGCCGAGTTTGTAAAATGTTATGGCTGGAAAGGCCGTACTTTCGCGACTTCTGCAATTAGCGGTGTCGGTTGTAAAGAGCTTGTGTATGCGATTATGGATCATGTGGAAGAAGTGAGCGCTAAAGCACGTGAAGAGGAAGAAGCTGAACAAGCAAAATTAGCAGCTGAAAAATTAGCGCGCAAAGAAGCGGCAGCATTAAAGAGAGCTGAAAGCGCAGAATAAAGTTTGAGTGAGATGAAATCATTATTAGCTGACGCAAAATGTATTGTGATTAAGGTGGGTTCTAGCCTGGTCACAAATAATGGTGAGGGTTTAGACCAGCTAGCGATTGCTGCTTGGGCAGCTCAAATCGCCCATTTAGTGCGTCCAGACAATGGCGATATTCAAGCAAGACAGGTAGTGTTGGTTTCTAGTGGTGCAGTGGCTGAAGGTATGCAGCGCTTAGGTTGGAAGAAGCGTCCAACAGCGGTGAATGAGTTGCAAGCCGCTGCTGCAGTTGGACAAATGGGCTTGGTGCAAATGTATGAGTCATGTTTTGCCAAGCATTCATTACATACAGCGCAAGTCTTACTGACACATGATGATTTGGCTGATCGTAAACGTTACCTCAATGCGCGGAGTACATTGCGCACCCTGCTCGATTTGGGCGTGATTCCTATTATTAATGAGAATGATACCGTTGTCACAGATGAGATTCGTTTTGGGGATAATGATACCTTGGCTTCTTTGGTCGCTAATCTAATCGAAGCTGATGTTTTAGTGATTTTGACTGACCAAGCAGGCCTTTATTCAGCTGACCCACGCAAAAATCCTGATGCCAAGTTTATACAGCACGCAACAGCCGGCGATGAGGCTTTGGAGCAAATGGCGGGTGGTGCTGGCAGTAGCGTAGGCACTGGCGGCATGTTGACTAAGATTTTGGCGGCTAAGCGCGCAGCGCGAAGTGGTGCACATACAATTATTGCTTCGGGTCGTGAAAAAGAAGTGCTCATTAAGTTGGCTTCTGGCGAAGTCATTGGCACGCATCTGCATACAGAACAAGGCAAAATGCTTGCTAAGAAACAGTGGATGGCAGACCATTTGCGTGTTTCTGGGCAATTAAAACTCGATGCTGGCGCAGTGAAAGTGTTGAGGACTGACGGTAAAAGTTTATTACCAGTTGGTGTCGTAGCGGTTGAAGGCAGTTTTGAGCGTGGCGATGTTGTGGCTTGTTTAGATGGAGAAGGCAAAGAAATCGCCCGTGGATTAGTGAATTATTCATCAGCTGAAACAGCACGAATTTTGCGTCAGCCGAGCAGTGAGATTGCATCCATTTTAGGTTATGTGGATGAAGCTGAATTGATACACAGAGATAACCTTATTCTTTTGTAAGATTTACATTTAAGTACTGGGACAACCATGACTAAAACATCACCAAAAGTAGCTATTATTATGGGGTCAGACAGCGATTGGCCAACCATGAAATTGGCTGCGCAAATGTTGGCAGATTTCGGCGTGCCGTATGAAGCACAAGTGGTTTCTGCACATCGCACACCAGATTTGATGTTTGAATTTGCCGAAACGGCAGCTGCAAAAGGCATTCAAGTGATTATCGCCGGTGCGGGCGGCGCTGCACATTTGCCAGGAATGGTTGCTGCTAAGACTACATTGCCTGTACTGGGCGTTCCTGTTGCGAGTAAACACTTACAAGGTAACGACTCTTTACTTTCTATCGTGCAAATGCCAAAAGGCATTCCGGTGGCTACTTTTGCCATTGGTGAAGCGGGTGCTACGAATGCTGGCTTGTTCGCAGTGTCGATTTTGGCGAATGGCGATGCAGATTTGGCTAAAAAACTACAGAATTTTCGTGCGGCACAGACCACAAAAGTATTGAACATGACATTAACGGAGCAGCCTTGAGTTCTCATATCATCCTTCCTCCAGGAATGCTGGGCATGTTGGGCGGCGGCCAGCTTGGTCGATTTTTTGTGATTGCTGCCCACGAAATGGGCTATCGAGTTACCGTGCTAGATCCAGATAAAAATAGCCCTGCAGGCAAGATTGCCGATGTGCATTTATGTGCTGCTTATGATGACGCTGTCGCATTAAAAACAATGGCGGAAACTTGCCAAGCGATTACCACTGAATTTGAAAACGTTCCTGCAAGTACCTTGGAAAACTTGGCGCAGACGCGCACTGTTCGCCCTTCTGCTAAAGCTGTTTCTATTGCGCAACATCGCGTATTAGAAAAACAATTTATCCGTGACGCAGGCATTCCAGTTGCTCCATTTGTCGTGGTGAACGCGGCATCAGATTTACCAGCAGATGCAGATGCAATTTACCCGGCAATTTTGAAAGTGGCACGTTTCGGCTATGACGGCAAAGGCCAAGCGCGTGTTGCCAACCAAGCACAAGCGCAAGCGGCTTTTGAAGTGTTTAAAGGTGAGCAATGCGTATTAGAAAAAATGTTGAGTTTGGATTACGAGGTTTCAGTGGTTTTAGCTCGTGATGCGCAAGGCAATGTTGCGGCTTATCCATTGGCAGAGAATAGCCACTTAAATGGTATTTTGGATGTTAGCATTGTTCCAGCGCGTGCGCCAAAAACCATTCAAGACCAGGCACGTCAATTGGCGATTAAGATTGCGGAGAAGTTGGAGTACGTTGGTGTGCTGGCAGTTGAGTTTTTTGTGAGCAATGGCGAGTTACTTGCTAATGAAGTGGCACCACGCCCTCATAACTCGGGGCACTACACTATTGATGCGAACGTCACCAATCAATTTGAGCAACAATTGCGTGCTTTAGTTGGTTTGCCTTTGGGTGACAGTCGTTTGCATAGTCAGGCAGTGATGGTCAATATTCTTGGGGATATTTGGAAAAATGGGGCTGAACCAGCTTGGGATAAGATTTTCGCCAGATCGGAGCTAAAACTGCATTTGTATGGCAAACATGAGCCACGTCCAGGTCGAAAGATGGGCCACTATACTGTGATTGGTGCAGATCAAGAAACGGTAATTGTGAACGCGATTAAAGCGCGTGAAGAGCTAGGGATTGGGTAATTTTAAGTTATAGACAATAAAAAAGCCGAACATTTAGTTCGGCTTTTTTATTTAATGCTAATTAAAACAAGACTGATTAAGCCATTGCCTTAATTGAAGCATTCAAACGGCTCTTATGACGAGCAGCTTTATTCTTGTGAATAATGTTCTTGTCTGCAATGCGATCAATAACGCTCACATTTTCAGAGTATGCAGCTTGTGCAGCACCTTTGTCACCAGCTTCTACCGCTTTGATGATCTTTTTGATCGCGGTGCGCAAAGTAGAACGCAAGCTGGCGTTATGGGCGCGTTGCTTAACTGCCTGACGAGCACGTTTTCTTGCCTGCGCGGTATTAGCCATGAATTTTCCTAATTAACAAAATACGAAGCCGAGCATCTTAACGTTTTATTAAAGCTTTTGCAATATATTGTCAGTGCTAAATTATGCTTATTTGCAATAATATCACTGTGGGTGATGTGCTTCTGAGCAATTGGGTTCGGGGTTTTAGCCTTGCTCATGTTAAAATCGCCATTAATTTCAACAGTATTTTACACAACAACATACACACGCATGAATCTGCTTAAAGCACTTGCCACCGTTGGGAGCATGACATTCCTCTCCCGCATCTTGGGTTTCGTTCGCGACACCTTGATCGCGCGCGTGTTTGGTGCGGGTGTTGAGACCGATGCTTTCTTTGTCGCGTTCAAAATCCCAAATTTATTGCGCCGTATTTCTGCTGAGGGTGCTTTTTCGCAAGCTTTTGTGCCAATTTTGGCGGAATACAAAAAGCAGCGCAGTATTGATGAAACCAAAGCGTTGATTAACCATGTTGCGACTTTGCTTGGGCTGTTTTTAGTTGTGATTACCATTTTAGGCATGTTGGCTGCGCCTTGGGTGGTGCAGGTCAGTGCGCCAGGTTTTGCCGCAGATAAAGCCAAGTTTGATTTAACGGTTGATTTGCTTCGTATTACTTTTCCTTATATTTTCTTTATTTCATTGGTTTCGCTTGCTGGCGGAGTGCTAAATACTTACGGTAACTTTAGTGTGCCAGCCATGACGCCTGTTTGGCTTAATCTTTCGTTTATTGCCGCAGTTTTATTCGTTGCACCTTATTTTGACCATTCTGTGAAGATCTTAGGCTGGGCAGTTTTTGTGGGCGGTGTTGCGCAGATGGTTTATCAACTCCCTTATCTTCGAAAGCTAGGCTTGTTGCCAAGGTTTGAGATTAACCTTAAGGATGAAGGTGTTTGGCGCATCCTTAAGCTCATGGGCCCCGCGATTTTTGGGGTTTCTATCGCGCAAATTTCACTTCTGATTAACACAATTTTTGCTTCA
This sequence comes from uncultured Methylophilaceae bacterium, assembly GCA_903899965.1. GTDB lineage: Bacteria > Pseudomonadota > Gammaproteobacteria > Burkholderiales > Methylophilaceae > Methylopumilus_A. The sequence goes on from CAIULB010000021.1 coordinate 51,679, forward strand.
TTCTTAGCAACCGGTAGCGTTTCTTGGCTTTACTATGCTGATCGTTTAATGGAGTTTCCTACGGGTGTTTTAGGTGTGGCACTTGGTACTATTTTGTTGCCTAGCTTAGCCAAAAGTTATGCGGATAAAGCCGATGGTGAATACTCTCAGCTTTTGGATTGGGGTTTACGCCTTACATTCATCCTTGCATTACCAGCAGCGGTCGCTTTGGCAGTCCTCTCAGTGCCACTCGTGACCGGATTATTCCACTATGGTGCATTTAGTGCGCTAGACGTGGAAATGACCCGTCAAGCTTTGATGGCATATAGTCTTGGCCTGCTTGGGCTGATCTTGGTAAAGGTGTTGGCGCCTGCTTTTTATTCACGCCAAAACATTAAAACGCCAGTCAAAATTGCCTTGTTTACCTTAGCCTCAACACAGCTCATGAATCTGGCTTTTATTGGGCCTTTTAAACACGCCGGTTTAGCCTTGGCGATTGGCTTGGGTGCTTGTATGAATGCTGGCCTCCTTTATTTCTACTTGCGTAAAGCTGGTATATTTAAGCCACAAGCCGGCTGGTATGCCTTTATGACAAAGCTTGTATTAGCATTAGGCGCTATGGCGCTTGTTTTACATTTTGCTGCGGGATCAGACGCAATTTGGATGGCATATAAATTGGTGCCTAAGCTAGTACATTTGTTGGTTTTACTTGTGCTTGGTTCTACCACCTATTTCTTTGTGCTGTGGGCATTAGGCATTCGCGTTAAAGACTTTATGAAGCGCACTGTTATTTAGCTTTATGCAAATTCTCAGACACTTCCCAAGTGAAAATAGTCAGCCATCCGCATTAGCCATAGGCAATTTTGATGGTGTGCATTTGGGGCACCAAGCCTTGCTCAAAGAGCTTAAAGCAGTGGCAAGCACGCAATCATTACAAATTGCGGTGATGACGTTTGAACCGCATCCGCGCGAGTTTTTTACCCCAGAAAAAGCGCCAGCAAGGCTAGCCTCATTAAGAGAAAAGCTAGAGCGATTTGCAGATGCCGGCGTTGATGTTGTTTATCTATGCCGATTTAATCAGCGCTTTGCCAGCTTGAGTAGTGAATCTTTTATCAACGATATTTTGATTAAATCGCTCAATGCCAAAACTGTTTTAGTGGGCGAAGATTTTAGATTTGGCGCAGGTCGCCGTGGTGGTGTGGTAGATATTGCCAATGCAGGATTAAATCTCATTAGCTTGCCGCAAGTAAATTTAGGCGATATCGATGTTAAAGCCCTTGGCGATAGTGAACGAGTTTCTAGCACCCGTGTGAGGAACGCCCTTGCGGCAGGGCGGCTTGATGTTGCAAAAAATCTGCTTGGGCGACCTTATAGCATTAGCGGTAAAGTGATTCACGGAGCGCAATTAGGTCGAAAACTAGGATTTCCGACAGCAAATGTGCATATGCGGCATGAACGACCTGCCTTAACGGGCGTGTATGCAGTAAAATTAGACGGCTTCAATGGGGTTGCCAATTTAGGTGTGAGGCCAACCATTGCTGGTGTGCCTAAGTTATTGTTAGAAGTCCACTTGTTTGATTTTGATGGTGATTTGTACGACAAGCATGTGCATGTCGAGTTTTTCCACAAAATTCGAGATGAAATGAAATTTGACGGGATAGATGCGCTAAAAGCCCAAATCGCAAAAGACGCGCAAGTGGCGCGTCGTTTTTTCAAATAAAATTTAGATAATTAAAAGCAAAAGACCGAAAGTTTGGAATGACTGAAGATTCAAAAGAAGACTCGAAATATAAGCTCAATCTGCCTGAGACTAGCTTTCCTATGCGCGGCGACTTGGCGAAGCGTGAGCCTGCTTGGCTTAAAGAATGGCAAGACAAAAAGCTGTATCAGCGCATTCGTAAAGCTCGCGCTGGCGCTAAAAAATTCATTTTGCATGATGGGCCGCCATACGCAAACGGTGATATTCATATCGGCCATGCGGTTAATAAAATTCTAAAAGACATCATCGTTAAATCTAAAACCATGAGCGGCTTTGATTCCCCTTATGTGCCAGGGTGGGATTGCCACGGCTTGCCGATTGAGTTGGTGGTCGAAAAGAATCATGGCAAAGAAATTGCGCCAGCTAAATTCCGTGAGCTTTGCCGCGAATATGCAAAAGAACAAGTAGAGCGCCAAAAGAAAGACTTTGTGCGTTTAGGTGTGTTGGGTGATTGGGATAATCCTTACCTCACGATGGACTTTAAAACTGAAGCCGACATCATGCGCGCTTTGGGCGATATCTATAAAAATGGCTATTTATACCAAGGCAGCAAGCCTGTGCATTGGTGTGTGGACTGTGGCTCTGCATTAGCAGAGGCAGAGGTTGAATATGAAGATGTGAACTCGCCAGCGATTGATGTGGGCTTTAAGGTGGTAGATAAAACCGCGTTAGCGAAAGCCTTTGGAAATGATGTTTCCAATAATGTTTTTGCCGTAATTTGGACAACAACACCTTGGACCTTGCCTGCCAACCAGGCGGTGAGTGTGCATCCAGAATTGGATTACGACCTCATTCAAACCAGTAAAGGCTTGTTAATTCTTGGCCATGATTTGGCGCAAGCAACATTAAGCCGTTATGGTGAAGAGGGTGCTAAAACACTCGCATCATGCAAAGGCTCTGCTTTAAATGGTCTTCAATTAAGTCATCCGTTTGATAAGCGCCAAGTACCTGTTATTTGTGGCGAGCATGTCACAACCGATGCCGGCACGGGCTTGGTGCATACGGCTGCTGCTCATGGTAACGATGACTGGTTGGTCATGCGCGCTAACTTCCCACAAGAAAAACCACGTGTTCTTATTGGTGCAGACGGTAAATTCTTCACCAGTAATTTGGTTGAGCTTGAAGCAATTCGTGGCTTGAGCCGCCAAGATGCGAATAAGGTGATTTTAGGTTTGATGCAAGACAGCGGTGCTTTAATTGCTAGCGCACGCTTGAACCATAGTTTTCCACATTGTTGGCGTCATAAAACGCCACTCATGCAATTGGCAACGCACCAATGGTTTATAGGCATGAATGAAACAGACGCATCGGGAAAGGGCTTGCGCGAGTATGCAAATAAAGCCGTTGATGAAACTGAATTCTTCCCAAGCTGGGGTCGTGCGCGTTTAGAGGCCATGATTAAAAATCGTCCTGATTGGTGCGTATCGCGCCAACGTAACTGGGGCGTACCGATGCCACTATTTGTGCATAAAGAAACAGGTGAGCCGCATCCAAAAACAGCTGAGTTATTAGAGCAAGCTGCTTTACTCACGGAACAAACAGGCGTTGAAGCTTGGTTTAGTTTGGATGCGGCGGCTTTCTTGGCTAAACACGCGCCAGAAAACGCAGACCAATATAAAAAAGTCACTGATACCTTAGACGTTTGGTTTGATTCGGGCTCAACCCATGCGGCTGTACTTAAACGTCGTCCAGAATTACAACATCCTGCTGATTTGTATTTAGAAGGTTCAGACCAACATCGTGGTTGGTTCCAAAGTTCATTATTAACAGGTTGTGCGATTGATGGTCGCGCTCCTTACGAGGCCTTGCTCACGCATGGTTTCGTGGTGGATGGCGCTGGCCACAAAATGAGTAAGTCCAAAGGTAACGTGGTTGCGCCGCAAAAGGTGATGGACACTTACGGCGCTGATATCTTGCGTTTGTGGGTAGCATCGACTGACTACTCTGCTGAGCTGACAATTTCTGATGAAATTCTCAAGCGCGTCGCAGAAAGCTATCGCCGCATTCGTAATACTTTACGTTTCTTAATGGCGAATTTGGCTGACTTTGATGCAAGAAAAGACTTGTTGCCGGTTAATCAATGGCTAGAAATTGACCGTTATGCGTTAGTGCTCACAGAGAAATTACAAACAGAAGTTTTGGCTGATTTTGACCGTTATGAATTCCATTTGGCGGTGCAAAAGTTTGTGGGCTTCTGCTCCGAAGATTTGGGCAGTTTCTATTTAGACATTCTCAAAGATCGACTCTATACCACGGGTGAAAACTCACACGCACGCCGTGCCGCACAAAGCGCTTTGTATCACATCACGCAAACAATGATGCGCTTGATGGCACCTATCTTGAGCTTTACGGCTAATGAGATTTGGCAAACGTTGGGATTGGATAAAGACGCAACCGTATTTGAGGAGCTTTGGTATGACTTGCCAGCGCATGGTTTGAGTGATGCTCAAATTACTGATTGGGAAAAAATTATCGAAGTGCGTGCGCTAGCCAATAAAGCAATTGAGGAAAAACGTGGCCTTGGCGAAGTGGGATCATCGTTGCAGGCGGAAATCACCATTGTTGTTGATAGCCCAGCTTATGATTCGCTTTCGCGCATGGAAGATGCGCTTCGCTTTGTATTTATTACTTCACAAGCCAAACTGGAAAAACAGCCCGGTTCAGGTTTGACATTCAAAGTGGCTGCAAGCAAACACGCTAAGTGCGACCGTTGCTGGCATTACCGTGAAGATGTAGGGGCAAGCGCTGAACATCCGACAATTTGTGGTCGCTGCGTGAGCAACTTATTTGGCCAAGGTGAAAAGCGAACTCATGCTTAAATGGTTAAGCCTAAGCGCGGTAGTGATTGCGATAGATGTTTATACCAAGCATCTTATTCAGCAAGCATTTCAGTATGGCGAGCACTTACAAATTACCTCGTTTTTTGACTTAGTGCGCTTTCATAACGAAGGCGCAGCGTTTAGCTTTTTAGCTAGCCAAGGTGGCTGGCAGCACTTCTTTTTTACGGGAATTGCGATTGTGGCTTCAGCCGTGATTGTTTATCTGCTTCATAAAAATGCTGAGCAAAAGCTGTTTTGTTTTGCGCTCGCTTTGGTATTGGGCGGGGCATTAGGGAATCTATACGACAGGCTCACCTTGGGCTATGTGGTGGACTTCTTACTCTTTCACTATCACGGCTACGACTATTATTGGCCTGCCTTTAATGTGGCCGACTCTGCGATAACAGGTGGTGTTGCCTTGCTCTTACTTGATAGTTTTAAGAAGCCAAGTATATAATCAAAAAATGTTTAAACGTAGCCTACATAGATTTGCCAGTTGGATTTCCATTTGCGCCATCCTGATGGCATCTTTTGCGCCTACGATTTCACATGCCAAGGCATTAAATGACCTTCAGGGCTCTGAAAAGATTTGTACTGCGCAGGGTGTAAAAGAAATCCCTTCAAGCCCTGCTTCTCCTGTTGATCAGCACTCTGCAATTCATTTGCAGCACTGCTCTTATTGTTCACTGGCTTCAGATAAGGCTTACCTGCCATCAGGCAATATTCAAATAGGTTCTGTTGCTATCCCTTCATACTCACAATTTTTTACTGAATATGAAACCCCTGTTCTACAAGCGTACTTCCAGTCTTCACACCCTCCCCAAGCTCCACCTGCAATTTAAATCTAATTAGTTTTGATTGATGCGTAAGCGCTTCACTGCGCCTATGAATTAACGCATTGTGTTTTTAGATTTTAGATTGAGGTTTCCAATGATTCACTTACAAATTAAAGAGCTGATTGCGGCCAAAACAGCACAATGGGGCCGCCGCATTACTTTGCTTGAAGTTTCTGATGCCACTGGCATCAGTCGCATGACACTTAATCGTATGATGCGCCATCAAGGCTATAACACCGTTACCGATCATCTCGATAAGCTTTGTTCTTATTTCGAATGTGATTTGAATGAGTTGGTGAGGTATACGCCAGATTGCCAAATTTCTGCTGTGTCTAGCTCATCTAATTTTTTATATTAAGGACTAGAAATGAATAATAAAAAGTTTTCCTCTTTAATTGCTATATTAATGTCATTGGCTTCGCCTTTAAGTGCTTATGCGTGTGCTAGTTGCGGTTGTACACTCAGCTCTGATTGGGAAAACCTTGGGTTTAGTAGCACATCCGGATTTAAGATTGATGTGCGTTATGATTATTTAAATCAAAATCAATTAAGAACTAGTTCGCATTCAATTTCCCCAGCTGCTGCCGCTAATAGCGATTCGGAAATTGAAAAATATACGCGTAACAATTATCTGACTGTTGGGGTTGATTACAGCACCAATCCAGACTGGGGTGTCAATGTTCAATTGCCTTATATTAATCGTAACCATACAACCTTAGGAACCAGCTCAGATGGGGTTAGTCTAGGTGATGGGGCATATCATTCGAGCACTTCTAGTATTGGCGATATCAAAGTGATCGGCCGATATCAAGGGTTTACTGAACAACATAATTTTGGTCTTTTATTAGGACTGAAACTACCTACCGGTAGCCATACAAAAACTGGTCCCCTTTCTGATGGTTCAGGCCCTGCTTTTATTGATAGGGGTCTTCAACCTGGTAGCGGAACAACAGATGCCATTATTGGTGCTTATTACGTTGATGCTTTTAATCATGATTGGGGTTATTTTACTCAAGCGATCGTTCAGAAACCGCTAGATACTAGTGATGGATACAAGCCAGGGGATAGTTTGAACCTTAACCTGGGCCTGCGATACCAAGGTTTTGATGACATCACTCCACAGCTTCAATTGAATGCAAGATTTGTTGAGCATGATCATGGACAGAGTGCCGATGGAGCCTATGCTACCGGTACAGGTGGAACCTTAGTTTATCTCAGCCCGGGCGCTACTTACAGAGTGAATAAACAAGTGAAGGTTTATGGCTACGTTCAACTACCAATTTATCAGGATGTGAATGATTTGCAATTGGCGCCGCGCTGGACCGCATCTTTGGGTTTTAGTTACGCGTTCTAATTAACAACTGGAGGCGTCAGTAGTGGCGCCACTATTTTCTCTAGCAATTCTTCATCAACAATTGGGTTGCCCTCCCAGCCGTTTTTCCTAAGTATGCCATTTTGGTCAATTACAAAAGTGACTGGGACTCGCCAAATGCGCCCCAGTTTTTGAATGTCAGAATCGGCTTCCATCGCACCCTTAAATGAAAAGTCTTTAAGCACAGACTTAACTTTGCTTGTGTCGCTTCGGTCATCAACGCTAATCGCGACAACATCTAAACCTTGTTTTTGGTATTTTTGGTAGAAACTCTCGAGCGCTGGCATTTCTTTTCGGCAAGAGTCACACCAAGTAGCCCACAAATGGACAATTAAGATACGACCTTTTGCGCTTGAGTTGGTAATGGTTTGGCCGTCAAGTGTTTTAATAGAGATGCTTGGGGCTGCTTTGCCAGTAGTAAGATTAGCGGCGACAGCGCATTGGATGGAGAGCGCTAATGCAAAAAAAGTGATGATAAGACGATTCATGAAAACACAACTTGGCTTTTGTAAATAATTGTTTGATTATAGGGGTTTTCTGTGACGTCTAATAGATGGTGATTCTTATGTTTAAGCTTCCTAAGGCAGCATTCTTGGTATTGTTAGCTACATTTCTTTTTCAGCCAAAAATCATCCTGGCTGATAGCTTGCCTATTAATTCGCTATGCTCAATTCAAACACTCGAACATCCGCAAGTGGGTAAGGTCATTGTCTGGCAGCATAATTTTGACGGCGTGTTTGATCTGGCGATGGCGCCTGAAACCAAGGCTGAGTTATTGCCGATTGTTCGATTGAGCTTCGATGGGAGTAGAGACCCTGGCTGTCATTTCCCTGCAATTGCAGCCATCAAAGGTGGCGATTGGGGCTGGCATGTGGCTTGGGGTTCCTCTGCAAAACAAAGCTTGATGGTGGCACGGATTGATGGTGAGGCATGGGTTTCATCGCCACCTAAAAAGCTTGCATCACAGACGGCCGATGCTGTTGCGTTCTCGGAAAAAGATGGCTTGTTAATGCTGAATTATCATCTACTCTCGGATTCGGCCACTCTAACGCAAATGATGGTTTCTAACGATGAAGGGCGTAATTGGGATGCAGTTGATCTGCATCAATAGTGGGCCATTGAAATAACCGGTATCTGCCCCATATAAGCTCTATCAAAGATCCTAAATGGAGTAATGGCATGAGAGTAGATAAGCTAACCACAAAGTTTCAGCAAGCCTTGAGCGACGCGCAGAGCTTGGCTGTCGGTCACGACCATACCAGCATTGAAGCGGCACATTTGCTATCGGCTTTGTTGAGCCAAGATGATGGCGGAACAGCATCATTGCTTGCGCGTGCAGGCGTAAATCTCGAGCCGCTCAAAGCAGGCTTGCAGGTTGCGATCAACCAACTTCCTAAAGTGGCTGAAAGCTCTGGCGAGGTTGCGATTTCCCGCGATTTAAATAACCTGCTTAATCTCACAGATAAACACGCTCAAAAGCGAGGTGATGCATATATTGCCAGCGAAATGTTCTTGCTTGCTTTGGCTGAAGACAAGGGCGATGTCGCACGTTTACTTAAACAAGTGGGTTTGAATAAGACCGCTTTGGAAGCAGCGATTAGCGCAGTGCGCGGCGGTGAGTCTGTGGATAATCAAGAAGCAGAAGGTCAACGCGAATCGCTAAAAAAATACACGCTAGATTTAACTGAACGTGCTCGCATGGGCAAGCTAGACCCCGTGATTGGACGTGATGATGAGATTCGTCGTGCTATTCAAGTATTGCAACGTCGTACTAAAAACAACCCTGTGCTCATTGGTGAGCCAGGCGTGGGTAAGACCGCAATTGTAGAAGGCTTGGCCCAACGTATTGTGAATGGTGAAGTGCCTGAGTCACTCAAAGGTAAAAAGGTCTTGTCGCTCGATATGGCGGCTTTGCTCGCTGGCGCAAAATACCGTGGCGAGTTCGAAGAGCGTTTGAAATCAGTGCTTAAGGAATTGGCGATGGATGAAGGCCAAACCATAGTCTTTATTGATGAGCTACACACCATGGTGGGGGCAGGTAAAGCCGAAGGCGCAATGGATGCGGGTAATATGCTCAAACCAGCTTTAGCACGTGGTGAGTTGCATTGTCTTGGTGCGACGACCTTAGATGAGTATCGCAAGTACATCGAAAAAGATGCAGCGTTAGAGCGCCGTTTCCAAAAGGTCTTAGTGGATGAACCATCTGTTGAATCGACAATTGCGATTCTACGAGGCTTGCAAGAAAAGTATGAGCTACATCACGGCGTTGAAATTACTGACCCTGCAATTGTCGCGGCGGCTGAGCTTAGCCATCGTTACATCACTGATCGATTCTTGCCGGATAAGGCAATTGACTTGATTGATGAAGCGGCATCTCGTATCAAGATGGAGATCGATAGTAAGCCAGAGGCTTTGGATAAGCTAGATCGTCGCTTGATTCAACTAAAAATTGAACGTGAGGCAGTGCGTAAAGAAAAAGATGAAGCCTCTAGAAAACGCTTTGCCTTGATTGAAGAGGAAATCGGCCGCCTAGAAAAAGAGTCCGCTGATTTGGAAGATATCTGGAAGGCTGAGAAAGCCCAAGTGCAAGGCTCTACCCACATCAAAGAAGAAATTGAAAAGATTAAGCAGCACATGGAAGAAGCGACTCGCAAAGGCGAGTGGCAAAAAGTTTCTGAGTTGCAATACGGCAAGCTGCCAGCATTAGAAGCACAGCTTAAAAATGCGGCCTCAGAAGAAGATAAGGGCGAAGTAAAACTTAATAAACTGCTTCGCACACAAGTTGGCGCTGAAGAGATTGCTGAAGTGGTTAGCCGTGCGACAGGGATACCTGTGTCTAAGATGATGACAGGCGAACGTGCAAAATTGCTCACCATGGAAACCAAGTTGCACGAGCGTGTGGTTGGTCAGGATGAGGCAGTGCGTTTGGTATCCGATGCCATTCGTCGTTCGCGTTCAGGCTTGAGTGATCCGAATCGTCCTTATGGCTCGTTCTTGTTCTTAGGCCCAACGGGCGTTGGCAAAACTGAACTATGCAAAGCGCTTGCTGGTTTCTTGTTTGATTCGGAAGATCATTTAATTCGTATCGATATGAGCGAGTTTATGGAGAAGCATTCTGTATCACGCTTAATTGGTGCGCCTCCTGGTTATGTAGGCTACGAAGAGGGCGGTACGCTGACCGAGGCTGTTCGCCGCAAACCCTATTCGGTGATTTTGCTGGATGAGGTGGAAAAGGCTCATCCCGATGTGTTTAATGTACTGCTACAGGTATTGGATGACGGTCGTTTGACGGATGGCCAAGGTCGTACTGTGGACTTCAAAAATACGGTGATTATCATGACATCTAACTTGGGTAGCCAGATGATACAAGGCATGCAAGGTGATGATTACCAAGTGGTGAAACTTGCGGTGATGGGCGAAGTAAAAACGCATTTCCGCCCTGAATTTATAAATCGTATTGATGAAGTGGTTGTGTTCCATTCATTGGGTGAAAGCAACATCAAAGCGATTGCGGGTATTCAGTTGCAATACTTAGCTAAACGCCTGGCTGCAATGGAGATGCAATTAGAGGTGAGTGAGGCAGCATTGTCTGAAATTTCTAATGCAGGTTTTGACCCTGTTTACGGGGCAAGACCGCTTAAACGTGCGATTCAAAGTGAGCTTGAGAACCCACTTTCTCGTGAAATTTTGGCGGGTAACTTCGCACCAAAAGATACCATTAAGGTAGACTTTAAAGGTGGGAAGATGTTGTTTACTAAATAAGGTTGATAGATGAGTAGTGTGCGTTTTTTAGTTAAACATGCGGCATGGTTGGCGGCGCTAGTATTGGTCGCTGGCTGTGCCAGCATCACTGAACAAGTCCCACAAATTCAGCGCATTTCACCTGAGGAACTTGAGCGCATTATGCCCAAGCAAGTGCCTAATTTGAGTTTGGATGAAATTGTTCAGCTTTCACAAGCTAAAGTGCCTGCCGAGCAGATTATTCAAAAAATCAAAGAGAGCCAATCGCAATACGCCTTAACGCCATCTCAAGTGTTGGAGATGGGTAAAAAAGGTGTAGATGCCAAAGTGCTGGATTTTATTCAAGCTAACCATGAACAAGCGATACGCGATGGTTTTGCCGAGGAGTTGAATAAACGCGAGCAAACTAAACTCCAAGAACAGCAAAAGCTAAAGCGTGAGTATCAACTCAGACAGCCATACTATGAGCCTTATTGGGGCTATCCTTATCCATACTATGGACCACGTTTCCGTTATCAATTCGGGTTTTAATTTCGATGCAGCAGCTTAGCCACAAAATCAGCGTTAAAACGAATGGTCGTCGCTTGTACGACATCACCCCTCAAGTAGTTACTTGGGCGAAGAATAGCGGCCTTAAAATGGGTTTGTTGACCCTTTATGTTCAGCATACCTCTGCCAGTATTTTGATTAACGAGAATTACGATTCTGATGTGCTGGTGGATATGGAGAGTTTTTTCGCGCGCTTAGTGCCAGATGGTGATAGATTATTTATTCATACCTCAGAAGGCCCGGACGACATGCCAGCCCATGTTAGGAGTGCTTTAACCCAAACATCGATTTCCATTCCTTTTGTGGAGGGAAAAGTGGCGCTTGGCACTTGGCAAGGCATCTTTTTATATGAGCATCGTTTAGCGCCCCATAGCCGCAATGTTATCCTGCATTTAATTGCCGAGTAGATTTTGCAGCCCCCCATCTTATATTCTTACCGTCGTTGTCCTTATGCCATGAGAGCGCGAATGGCACTTCGTTATGCCAAAATTGATGTTGAAATCCGCGAGATTGCTTTGAGGGAAAAGCCTTTACATATGCTGGCCGTTTCACCTAAGGGTACAGTGCCTGTGTTAGTGCTTTATAGCGGTAAAGTTCTTGAGCAAAGCCTAGATATTATGGATTGGGCTTTAGCGCAATCAGATGTGGATGAGTGGATTGTTCAAAACCAAGAAGTACAAAAACTGACTGCTGATTTGATTGCGACAAACGATGGTGCTTTCAAACAAGCGTTAGATAAATACAAATACGCGATTCGCTTTCCTGAAAATCCACCTGATGTTTATCGCGCGCAAGGTGAAGCGTTTTTACAGCGCTTAGAGTCGCTACTTCAACAAAATGCCTACTTGTGTCGCAACGCAGTTTCAAAAGCAGATGCCGCTATTTTTCCTTTTGTACGGCAATTCTCTATGGTTGATGAGACTTGGTTTGAAACCGCGAATTATCCAGCCTTGAAAGCTTGGCTAAACGTATTGTTGCATAGTCAGTTTTTTATAGATGTGATGCAGAAACATCCTGTTTGGAAGGATGTGTAAAAGTAAAAAAGGAGCACAATGTTGTGCTCCTTTTTTATTACTTCACTTCTCTTTATTCCATTAAATCAGCAGTAAGTTGATCTGATTTTCCTGTGAGTTTGTCTGATGTGATGTCATCAAAATCCAAAGTAATTTGGTCTTTATCATCAATATCCACAAATACATGACCGCCATTCGCTAATTTTCCAAAGAGCAATTCATCAGCCAAGCCGCGTCTAATTGTGTCTTGAATTAAGCGAGACATCGGGCGTGCCCCCATCAATGGATCAAAACCTTTTTTGCCTAAATAGGCTTTGAGCTTGTCACTGAAGCTCGCTTCCACTTTCTTCTCGTGCAATTGATCTTCTAATTGCATTAGGAATTTATCTACTACACGCATGATAATTTCTTGTGAGAGTGGCGAAAATGAAACTGTCGCATCCAAGCGATTTCGGAATTCTGGGCTGAATAGACGTTTAATCTCAGCCATTTCATCGCCCACTTGCTTGCCTTGGGTGAAGCCCATCGTAGTTTTTGAAAGCGACTCCGCACCTGCGTTAGTCGTCATAATAATAGTGACGTTGCGGAAATCAGCTTTGCGGCCGTTGTTGTCTGTGAGCGTGCCGTGGTCCATCACTTGTAGCAAGATATTGTAAATATCAGGATGCGCTTTTTCGATTTCATCTAATAGCAAAACGCAATAAGGATGTTTGGTAATGGCTTCCGTCATAAGACCGCCTTGCTCAAAACCTACATAGCCGGGAGGTGCGCCAATTAATCGTGACACAGCATGACGCTCCATATACTCAGACATATCAAAGCGAACTAATTCAATACCTAAGGTGTACGCTAATTGTTTAGCCACTTCAGTTTTACCAACGCCTGTTGGGCCAGAGAATAGGAATGACCCAATTGGTTTGTTTTGACTGCCTAAGCCGCTACGCGCCATTTTGATGGCTGAAGCGAGGGACTCAATGGCTTTGTCTTGACCAAATACCACCGCTTTTAAGTCGCGGTCTAGTGTTTTGAGCGCGTTGCGGTCATCGCTGGAAATGTTTTTAGGCGGAATACGCGCAATTTTAGCGATGATGTCTTCAATCTCTTTGTCGCCAATGACTTTCTTTTGCTTGGATTTGGGCAAAATGCGCTGTGCAGCACCTGCTTCATCAATCACGTCAATTGCCTTGTCTGGTAAGTGGCGGTCATTGATATATTTAGCTGAAAGCTCAGCGGCTGTATTGAGTGCACCTAGCGTATATTTTACGCTGTGATGTTTTTCGAAACGCGATTTCAAACCTTTAAGAATTTGCACCGTTTCAGCAATGCTCGGTTCCTCCACATCTACTTTTTGGAAGCGGCGAGAGAGTGCATGGTCTTTTTCAAAAATACCGCGATACTCTTGATAAGTGGTTGCGCCTATACATTTAAGCGAGCCATTAGAAAGGGCAGGCTTGAGCAAGTTTGAAGCATCTAAAGTGCCACCACTGGCTGCGCCAGCGCCAATCAGGGTATGAATTTCGTCGATAAATAAAACAGCATCAGGCTGTTCTTCTAGTTTCTTCATTACCGCTTTGAGGCGTTGCTCAAAATCACCACGATATTTGGTGCCAGCTAATAAAGCACCCATGTCGAGCGAATAAATCACTGCATTGGAGAGCACTTCTGGCACAGTTTTTTCAACGATACGGCGAGCTAAACCCTCGGCAATGGCTGTTTTACCAACCCCTGCTTCACCAACTAATAGCGGGTTGTTTTTGCGGCGACGGCATAGCGTTTGAATAACGCGTTCTAGCTCTTTGTCGCGACCAATCACAGGGTCTATCTTGCCAGCGATGACTTGTTCATTTAGGTTGAGTGTGTAGCTGTCTAAAGCACTGGCTGGCGGCGCGTCAGCCTCGGCTGTTTGTTCATTCTCAGCACGTTTGGCTTCTTCAGCCACTTTGGCAACGCCGTGAGAAATGTAGTTCACCACATCCAATCGTGTGACACCTTGTTGCTGCAAGAAAAACACAGCGTGTGAATCCTTCTCACCGTAGATGGCAACGAGCACGTTTGCGCCAGTAACTTCTTTCTTCCCTGATGATTGCACGTGCAAGATGGCGCGTTGAATAACACGTTGGAAGCCTAGTGTTGGTTGTGTGTCGACTTCTTCATCGCCGCCCACCATGGGAGTATGTTCTTCGATGTAATGATTAAGTTCTGAGCGAAGGTTGTCTAAATTGGCGCCGCATGCGCGAAGCACGTCAGCCGCAGTTGGGTTGTCTATCATCGCAAGTAGCAAATGCTCAACTGTAATCAGCTCATGGCGCTTTTGACGAGCGTCCATAAAGGCCATATGTAGTGAGACTTCTAATTCTTGAGCAATCATTTTTACTACCTTTTTAACTTCCTACTTAATTAAACTTCCTGCATATTGCATTGCAATGGATGGCCTTGCTCTTTCGCCAGATCTAACACTTGGCTTACTTTGGTTTCTGCAATGTCTAATGGATAAATTCCGCACACGCCAGAACCCTTGGTATGTACTTGGAGCATAATTTGCGTCGCTTGTTCACGGTTTTTATTAAAAAAACGCTCTAGTACCTCAACCACGAACTCCATTGGGGTGTAATCATCGTTAAATAACAACACGCTATACATTGAAGGTGGTTTGGGTTTTTGTGTTCTAGTCGCCTCTAGGGTGTTCTCTTGATGCTTAATGCCAGCCATGTATGTCCTATATTGAGCTTAATACAAAAAAATTCAAGCCTGAAATGAGTGTGGTTTTAGCTTAGATCTGTTTCTTGATTGAGCGGCATGAGGCGCACACTTTTTACGATTTTGTCTTGCGTCTGCATAATCTCTAAGGCGCAATCCCCAATCCGAATACTGGTGCCAGGTTCTGGGATGTCCTCAAAGTGCTCTAGCACAAGGCCGTTTAATGTTCTTGGCCCCTCTATTGGCAAGTTAAGGCCGAGTTTTTTGTTGAGGTCACGCAATGAGCAACTTCCATCTACCACCCAGGTGCCATCCTCCTCTTGGTGGAAAGTATTCGCACGTAAAGGTGATTGAGTTGTAAAGTCACCAA
The DNA here is from genome assembly GCA_903899965.1 of uncultured Methylophilaceae bacterium. GTDB lineage: Bacteria > Pseudomonadota > Gammaproteobacteria > Burkholderiales > Methylophilaceae > Methylopumilus_A. Next base: position 66,814 of record CAIULB010000021.1, read on the forward strand.
TAATTTCTTCCAAGATATCTTCTAGTGTCACTAAGCCTTTGAGTTCACCATATTCATCAACGACTAAAGCCATGCGTTGGTGATGTTCTTGGAACTGCTGAATTTGCGTGTAAAGTGGCGTACCCGATGGAATGAAGTAAGGTTCGCTAATGACTTCGCGTAAGCCTTCAATTGTCAGCTCTCCATTTCGCAGTTGGTTAATTACTTTGCGAATATGAATAATGCCTACAATTTCTTCTTCAGGCCCTTCTTTCACTAATAGACGCGTGTGATTGCTGGATGAAATCTGTTGAATCAGCTCTTCAAACGGGGTGTCGAGATCGATGTCTTCAATTTGGGTGTGCGCAGTCATCACGTCATCGACCGTAGCGTTTTCTAAATCAAACAAGTTAAGCAAAATCGCCTTATTTTTTTGCGGTATGTAGCTGCCGGCTTCGCTGACAATACTTCGGAGCTCTTCAGTGGAAACTGAATGCGAAACTTCACTGAAGTTAACTTTAATTCTGAACAGTTTTAGCAAGCCCGTCACAAATAAATTGATAAACCAGATGGCAGGATAAATCGCTTTGGTAACTGGGTAGAGCACGTAGCTGTATGCGAATGCGATTTTTTCTGCATGGGCGGCAGCAATCACTTTAGGGGTGATTTCACCGAAAACTAAAATGACAAAAGTCACGATTAATGTGCCAGCAAATAAACCAGTATTGCTTTCGCCTAGAAGTTTTAGGCTGATGTCATCACTGATGGTGGCAATAGAGACTGCTGCGAAGGTATTGCCTAGAAGAATAGCGCCTAACAGGTGATCTGTTTTTGCAAGTAGCGCTTGGGCTAATCTCGCACCGCGATGGCCATCTTTCGCGAGATGGCGCAGGCGATAACGATTAAGGGCCATTAAGCTGGTTTCGGCGCTAGAGAAAAACGCCGCTAGTAAGATAAGCAATCCCAGTATTAGGAATTGCATGTGTATCGAGATGTCGTCCAAGTGAGGTATTTAACTAATGTAATGCTTAAGTTTCCTCGCTTTGACCTCAGCTTGTCAAGGCATCTCGTCGACGGTTTCTTTCTTTTCAGCGCCAGTAATTAAGTTTTCACGAGAAACGCCTAAATACAAGGCAATCGGGCAAGCAACCAACACTGAAGAATAGATACCGAACAAAATACCGATGGTCAGCGCCAATGAGAAGTTATGAAGTGTTTCACCGCCGAACAACAACATAGAAAGCACCATGAGCTGCGTACAGAAGTGGGTGATTACAGTGCGTGACATGGTGCGTGTAATAGCATTATCAATCACTGACACCACTGTTGATTTACGCATTTTTCTGAAATTCTCACGCACTCGGTCAAACACCACCACAGATTCATTCACTGAGTAACCTAATACCGCCAAAATTGCAGCAAGTACGGTGAGGTTAAATTCCCATTGGAAGAATGCAAAGAAACCAAGAATAATAATCACGTCATGCATGTTCGCGATAATCGCAGCCACCGCAAAGCGCCATTCGAAGCGTAAAGCTAGGTAAGCCATGATGCCGATAGATACTAGTAGTAAAGCCAAAGCACCATTCTCGTAAAGCTCTTGACCGACTTGTGCGCCAACTGTTTCAACGCGGCGCATTTCAACTGTACTGTCTTCTGTTTTCAAAGCAGAGAGTACCTGTTCTGAAAGCTGTGCTGATGTGACGCCCTTTTTAAGTGGCAAACGAATCATCACGTCATGGCTAGAGCCAAAGTTTTGAACAGTGGCTTCATTAAGCCCGATGCTATCGACTGCCCGGCGAACCTTAACAAGGTCAGCCGATTGCGGATAACTCACCTCAACTACAGTACCGCCTGTGAAGTCGACTCCTAGATTTAAACCTTTAGTTGCGAGAAAGAAAACCGCAAAAAGAAAGGTAATCAATGAAATGGCAGTGGTCAGGCGACCATAGCTCATAAATGGGATGTCTTTTTTAATCTTAAAAATTTCCATATTCTTTACTCTTAATCAGCGTTTATTTAAGGAGTGTGTGTTTTGGCTATAAGGTACTAGCCAATTGCCAATTTATTAATTTTGCGACGGTAGCCATATACCAAGTTCACAATCGCACGTGAGACGACCACGGCGCTGAACATTGAAGTCAGAATGCCCAATACGTGAACCACGGCAAAGCCCTTAACTGGGCCTGAGCCGAACATAAACAATGCTAAGCCCGCAATCATGGTCGTCACGTTCGAGTCTAAAATGGTATCGAATGCACGGTCGTAACCTGCATGGATAGATGCTTGCGCAGAGTTGCCACTTCGTAGCTCCTCACGGATACGTTCGTTAATCAATACGTTCGCATCAATCGCCATACCCAATGTCAGCGCAATCGCCGCTAGACCAGGTAGTGTTAGGGTTGCTTGTAGCATAGAGAGTATAGCTAGGAGTAATAGTAAATTGATGCCTAGTGCGACCACTGAAATACCACCAAACATCACGTAGTAAATAACCATAAATACTGCGATTGCAGCAAATCCCCAAAGGGTTGAGTGCATACCGCGTTTGATATTTTCTTCACCCATGCTTGGGCCAACAGTGCGTTCTTCGATGATATCCATTGGCGCAGCAAGTGCCCCGGCGCGCAGGAGTAATGAAATGTCAGTCGCTTCTTGCGCATTGTTCATGCCGGAGATTTGTACGCGTCCGCCGCCAATTTCTTCGTTAATGACCGGTGCAGTAATGACTTCAGCTTGGCCTTTTTCAATCAATAAAATCGCCATGCGTTTGCCGACGTTATCTTTAGTCACTTGCCTAAAGATACGTGCGCCGCGACCATCAAGGGTTACGTTAACGGTTGAGCGGCCACTTTGTTGGTCCGCACCAGGGCCAGCATCGGTAATGTATTCCCCAGTGAGTTCAACTTTCTTTTTCACTAAGATAGGTTGGCCGTTGCGGTCCATAAAGAACTCATCACCAAAAGGGGTTTGGCCTTTACTTGCTTGCTCAAGTGTTGTTGGGTCACTTTTCTCTTCATCAACCAAGCGAATTTCAAGTGTCGCAGTACGACCCAAAATTTCTTTCGCTTTCGCTGTGTCTTGTACGCCAGGGAGTTGAACTACAACACGGTCTAGACCTTGTTGTTGAATGATAGGCTCAGCCACGCCAAGTTCGTTAATGCGGTTGTGTAAGGTTTGAATATTTTGTTTAAGTGCAAATTCTTGAATACGTTTTTGCGCTTGTAGGTTCAAGGTTGCAATCAGCGTGTTGTTGCTTTCCTTGAGCGTTAAGTCAGGGAATTCATTGCTGATGATTTTTTGTGCTTTTGCGAGTTCTTTTGCATCAGTGAATTTGATTTGAATGCTTTGGTCATCACGTGCAACGCCTGAGTATGAAATGCGTTCTTTCCTAAGTGATGCGCGGAAATCACCAACATAACGGTCAGCGGCTTTATCTAAAGCAGCCTTCATATCGACTTGAAGCAAGAAATGTACACCACCACGCAAGTCCAAACCCAAATACATTGGGCGCGCATGGATGTTGCTGAGCCAAGTTGGTGAGCGTGAAATCAAATTCAGTGCAATCACGTAATCTTTACCCAAATTGTTTTTTAATACGTCTTTTGCTTTGATTTGCGTATCAGCGTCTGCGAAACGAACTTTTACACCAGTCGAATCCATAAAGATTGCATCAATCTTGATGTTCTCTTGTTTGAGCGTGTCCTCAACCTTACCCAAAACTGCTGGATCAAGTTTTGTGGTTGCTTTAGCTGTGGTGATTTGTACCGCTGGAGACTCACCAAAAATATTGGGCATAGAGTAAACAAGTCCTAATAGAAGGATTGTTAAAACTAAGATGTATTTCCACAATGGATAACGATTCATAATGCGGCTCGCGTTTAGGTCTGTGATATAGGCTTGGCTCGCAAGCCTATATATTGAGTAATTAAGAAGATGCTATTTTAAAGCGCTTTAATAGTGCCTTTTTCTAACTTAGCTTGAATGGCAGGCTTTTGAACACTAATCACAATGTTCGTTGCAATTTCAAGACTGATGACGCTGTCAGCCACTTTGGTGACTTTGCCAAGAATGCCACTAGATGTAACCACCTCATCGCCTACTTTTAATGCTGCAATCATTTCGCGTTGTTCTTTAGCTTGTTTCATTTGTGGACGCACCAACATGAAGTAGAACAACACAAAAATGACAACCATTGGCACAAAGCTTGTCCAGTCAGATGAAGCGGCGCCAGTAGCAGCGTATGCGGAACTAATAAACATGAATACAGCCTTTCTTTAAGTTAAGCTTGAAGGGTAAGCTTTTAACAATAATTTAACAGGGAAATTTTAGCATAGAGTAGCCGTTGCTACCTATTATACCTCTTGGTTCAATCCACTTCGTTTGGCGGCGAAGTCTTGTTTGAAAGCTTCGAAAGTATGCGATTCAATTGCCGCACGCATACCAGCCATTAGCTCTTGGTAGTAATGCAGGTTATGAATGGTGTTCAAGCGCCCACCTAAAATCTCACCTAATCGGTGCAAGTGATGTAAATAAGCGCGGCTAAAGTTTTGGCAGGTGTAGCAAGTGCATTCGGGGTCTAGCGGACCCGTGTCCATTTTGTAGCGCGCATTTTTTAACTTGATGTCGCCATTCCGTGTAAATAGCCAGCCGTTGCGGGCATTGCGGGTTGGCATGACACAGTCAAACATATCCACGCCATTGCTCACGGCCGCTACTAAATCCTCGGGTGTGCCTACACCCATTAAATAGCGCGGCTTGTCTTGCGGCATTTGTGGTGCAGTGTGCGCAAGGATGCGCAACATGTCCTCTTTGGGCTCACCTACAGAGAGGCCACCAATTGCGTAGCCATCAAAACCAATCTCAGTGAGTCCATTTAGTGAGATATCGCGTAAGTCCTCATACATGCCGCCTTGGATAATCCCGAATAGTGCGTTTGGATTCCCTTGGTGGGCATCTTTACTACGGCGAGCCCAGCGCAAGCTCAATTGCATTGAATCGCGTGCTTCTTGAGTAGTCGCAGGATAAGGCGTGCATTCGTCAAAAATCATGACGATGTCAGAATTGAGGACTTTTTGAATTCGCATGGACTCTTCAGGCGTTAAGAAGCAACTGTCGCCATTAATAGGTGAGCGGAATTTGACGCCCTCTTCTGAGATCTTGCGTAAGTCACCTAAGCTCCAAACTTGAAAGCCGCCAGAGTCAGTTAATATTGGGCCGTCCCAGCTCATGAATTGGTGTAAGCCACCATGCGCTTCAATGACATCTAGACCAGGCCTTAGCCATAAGTGAAAGGTGTTGCCGAGCACAATATGGGCACCAATATCGCGAATTTCATTCGGCGATAAAGATTTAACTGTGCCATAAGTGCCAACAGGCATGAACGCTGGGGTTTGTACGTCACCATGGGCAAGGCTTACTGTGCCTCGGCGCGCTTGGCCGTCTTGTGTAATCAGAGAGAATTGCATGAAAGTAATGAGGTGATGTTTGTTCGGGTTAATCAATTAAAACGGGATACTATCATAGTCAGCCATGCTCTATTTAGCACGGCTTTGATATACTAGACAAAATTTACTATTGGAAACTACCAAGATGGCTGAAGTTACTCCACGTCCTCGTCGTAAAAGAAGTTCATTAGAGCCAAGCTTGCGTGAGCGTGGCATTTATCTCTTACCTAACTTGTTTACGACAGCGGCCTTATTTGCTGGCTTTTATGCGATCGTGCAAGCGATGAATGGCAAATATGAGCATTCGGCAGTGGCAATTTTTATTGCAATGGTGATGGACGGTTTAGATGGCCGTGTTGCGCGTATGACCAATACACAAAGTGCTTTTGGTGCCGAATACGATAGCTTGTCGGATATGGTGTCATTTGGTGTTGCGCCGGCTTTGGTCGTTTATGTTTGGGCGTTAAAGCCTATGGGCAAATTGGGTTGGATTGCAGCCTTTATTTATTGCGTGAGCGCAGCTTTACGTTTGGCTCGCTTTAACACCAAGCTTGGTAGCGCTGATAAACGCTACTTCCAAGGTCTGCCTAGTCCTGCCGCTGCGGCATTGTTGGCGGGCTTGGTCTGGGTTGCTTTTGATAATGAGATTCCTGGCGATTTCATTTTTTATCCATGGTTCAAGATGAAATGGATTGCATGGTCCGTGACTTTGTTCTCTGGTTTGTCGATGGTTTCAGATTTGCGCTTCTATAGTGGCAAAGACATCAACCTTAAAAATAGCGTGCCGTTTGTCGTCATTCTTTTGATTGTATTAGCATTTGTATTAATTTCGTATAGCCCGCCAGAGGTCTTGTTCTTTGTAGCCTTGGTATATGGCTTATCTGGATATGCTTTGTGGTTGATGCAATATTCAAAGCGTGAAAAAGCAACGGCCGAACAATTGGAAAATTTACCCTAAAACTTATCAGCCCAATAAATTTAATTGTCGTAAGCTAGATAAAAAAGCATGATATTATTTCGTTATGTTATTAAACAGTTACACACCAGCTTGTTCAAATTCCAGCCATTTCTTGGCTGGCGCTTTCTTACGTCTAGCGCTACTGCCCTAGGCAGTATACTTACGCACACCTCATATTTAGATTTGCCACGCCGTTATGACGAGTGCATACCGGGTATTGCTATAAAAATTTAGACGGAAAAATAAAATGACAACCAATAATCAATTAATCATATTTGATACGACATTGCGCGATGGTGAACAAAGCCCTGGCGCTGCGATGACTAAAGAAGAAAAAATCCGCATTGCGCGCCAGCTTGAAAAGTTGGGTGTGAACGTTATTGAAGCAGGTTTTGCCGCTGCGAGTCCTGGTGACTTTGACGCCATTCATGCAGTTGCTGAAATCATTAAAGAATCGACTGTTTGTTCATTGGCGCGTGCTAATGAAAACGACATTCGCCGTGCGGGGGAAGCGATTAAGCCTGCGAAAAAAGGTCGTATTCATACCTTTATCGCAACTTCGCCTATCCACATGGAAAATAAATTACGTATGACGCCAGACCAAGTTTTGGCGCGTGCGGTGCAGGCTGTTAAATGGGCGTTGGAATACACCGATGACGTTGAGTTCTCTGCAGAGGATGCAGTTCGCTCGGACATGGACTTTTTGGTGCAAGTGTTCGATGCTGTGATTGAGGCGGGAGCTAAAACGATTAACGTGCCAGATACCGTAGGCTATTCAATTCCAGCACTTTGGGGTGAGCGCATGCAGCAATTAATTGCTCGCGTGAAGAATGCTGACAAAGTTGTCTGGTCAACACATTGCCATAACGACTTGGGGATGGCGGTAGCTAACTCATTGGCTGCGGTGATGGGCGGAGCGCGTCAGGTGGAGTGTACGATTAATGGCTTAGGCGAGCGCGCAGGCAATGCCAGCTTGGAAGAGGTAGTGATGGCAGTGCGCACCCGCCGTGATGTATTTAATTTAGAAACATCAATTGATGCGACGCAAATTGTACCAACATCAAAATTGGTTTCTACGATTACTGGCTATCCAGTGCAGCCAAATAAGGCTGTGGTTGGCGCCAATGCTTTTGCCCATGAGAGCGGTATTCACCAAGATGGCGTATTGAAATTTCGTGAAACTTACGAAATTATGCGTGCAGAAGATGTGGGTTGGAATGCCAATAAATTAACTCTAGGTAAATTGTCTGGCCGTAACGCCTTTAGATCGCGCTTGGATGAATTAGGCATCGCTTTGGATGGCGAAGAAGCATTGAATGCAGCTTTTGCTCGTTTTAAAACTTTGGCGGATAAGAAATCTGAAATTTTTGATGAAGACATTCAAGCCTTGGTGAGCGATGATTTCGTCCGTGATGATACAGAATATTTTAAATTAGCTTACTTGCAAGTGTGCTCGCAAACTGGCGAAACACCTCATGCAGTGGTTGCTGTACTTGATAGTGGCGCTGAGAAACGTGCCGAAGCCGATGGCGGCGGCCCTGTAGATGCTGCGTTTAAAGCGATTGAGAAGATTGTAAATAGCGGCGCTGAATTGCTTTTGTATTCAGTCAACAACATTACCAGCGGTACGGACGCACAAGGTGAAGTGACAGTGCGCCTTGCTAAAGGTGACCGTATTGTGAATGGTCAGGGCGCTGATACCGATATTGTGATTGCTTCAGCAAAAGCTTATTTGAACGGCTTGAACAAGTTGCATGCCAAATCAGAACGGGCACATCCGCAGATTTAATGAAGTGATTATTTAAGGATAAAGCCCCCAACTAATCGGGGGCTTTTTTCATCAAGGGAGTTGGCATTGGATTTAGCAATTTTTGATTTGGATAACACCTTGTTAGCTGGTGATAGCGATTATCAATGGGGTGAATTTTTAATTGATATCGGGGTGTTAGATCGTGCGGCGCACGCTAGCATTAATGACCAATTTTATGCTGATTACAAAGTGGGTAAGCTTGATATTAATGCGTTCTTAGAGTTTCAACTTAAGCCTTTAAGTAAAAATCCAAGAGCACAGCTAGATGCTTGGCATCTGCAATTCATGCAAACCAAAATCCAGCCGATGATGACTGAAAAATCACGTGCATTGATTGAAAAACATCGTGCCAATGGCGATTTGTTGCTGATTATTACCGCCACAAATAGCTTTGTGACTGGACCGATTGCTAAGGCTTTTGGTATTCCCAATTTAATTGGCACCGTGCCTGAAGAGGTGGATGGGGAGTTTACTGGGAAAGTGGTTGGTACGCCCAGTTTTCAGCAAGGCAAGATTACACGTTTGAATGAATGGCTTGCTGAGCGTGGTGAAACGCTAAATGACTTTGGTACGACTTGGTTTTATAGCGATTCACACAATGATTTACCATTGATGAAGCTTGTGGATAAGCCTGTGGCTGTTAACCCAGACGCAGTTCTAGAAGCTTATGCTAAAGATCAAGACTGGCCAATTATCAGTCTGCGCAGCTAACTAGCGACCCAGCAAAATCTCAAGCACAAACTTGCTACCCACATAAGCTAGCAGCAATACTGCAAAGCCTGTAAGTGTCCAGCGTATGGCTGTGCGACCGCGCCAGCCATATTTTTCTCTGCCAAGTAACAAGCTACCAAAGATGAGCCATGAAATAATCGTAAAGATATTTTTGTGGTTAAGTTTTAGCGCCTGATGAAAAATCTGCTCCGAAAATAACATTCCGCTAATCAGGGTGAAGGTGAGTAATACAAAGCCCAAGCCAATGATTCTGAATAGTAGCGTTTCCATGGTCATAATCGGTGGAAAGTCTGGCAACTTAATGAGCGATGCTTTTTGATGCAAACTCCGTTCTGCAGCTGCCATTAAAAGCGCATGTAATGCGGCAAAAGTGAATAAGCTATAAGCGAGTAGGGCGATGGCAATATGTGTCACAAAGAGCGGGTCGTTTGCAAAGGCCACGACGACATTATCATGAAAGCTAGCTTGTAATGCGACCATCGCTGCGGCAGGCGGCAATACTAGGGCTTGTAGGCTTTGCAGACCGTGTTTGAAGTCAGCAATCCAATAGATCAAAACTGTCAGCCAAAAAATCAGTGAAAGCGTATTGGCGATATTAAGGTTGAGGTCGCCGATGAAAATATCTTGATATAGCAAGCTCGCGTGAATCAATAGACCAAGCGCAATTAAGGTGGCAGGTTTGCTTGATGTTAATTGGCTTGATGACGTGCGCCAAAAGCGAATGGCGACCACGCTATATAAAACAATCACTGCCAAATAAGGTAAGTAGGTTGATGCTTGCATAGTATTAATATCAAAGTAATGATATGAGTTAAAATAGTCGTTAATCAATGCACACTATAACATGAGCTTTCAAAGCCGTTAACGCTAGTCTCATGCTGAGTTTGAAAGAAAAATAAGGCACACCCAATATGTTAGAAAATTTAAGCGGTCGCTTACAAAGCGTGATTAAAACCCTGCGGGGGCAAGCGCGTCTTACGGAAGACAACATTGCCGATGCAATGCGCGAAGTTCGCATGGCACTTTTAGAAGCTGACGTTGCATTGCCCGTAGTTAAGGACTTCATTGCTGACGTTAAAGTCCGCGCTCAAGGCCGTGAGGTGCTTGATAGTCTTACGCCAGGCCAAGCTGTCATTCAGGTGGTGCATGATGAGTTGACCAAGCTCATGGGGGCTCAAAATGCAGGCTTAAATTTGGCCGCGGTGCCGCCAGCAATTATTCTCATGGCTGGTTTGCAAGGTTCAGGTAAAACAACCACCTCTGCAAAATTAGCTAAATTATTAAAAGAGCAAAAGAAAAAAGTCTTGCTCGCCAGTGCGGATATTTATCGCCCTGCCGCTATTGAACAATTAAAAACACTCGCAAACAGCCTCGAAGTTGATTGCTTTGATTCAAACGCAAGTCAAAAGCCACAAGACATTGCGCGCGATGCCTTGGCGCATGCTAAAAAGTTTTATTACGATGTGTTGATATTCGATACTGCAGGCCGCTTAGGTGTCGACGAAGCCATGATGGCCGAAATTAAAGACCTGCATGCGCTACTCAACCCTGTTGAAACCTTGTTTGTGGTCGATGCCATGCAAGGCCAAGACGCGGTGAATACCGCAAAAGCCTTTGGTGAAACATTGCCGCTTACAGGGGTAGTGCTTACCAAGTTAGATGGTGATTCACGCGGTGGTGCGGCGCTATCTGTGCGCCATGTAACAGGCAAGCCAATTAAATTCATTGGTGTCAGTGAAAAGGTCGATGGTCTTGAGCCGTTCCATCCTGAGCGTATGGCTTCGCGTGTGCTTGGTATGGGCGATGTGCTTTCACTTATTGAGCAAGCGCAAAAAAATGTTGATCTAGATGAAGCCAAAAAGCTGGCTGACAAAGTTAAATCAGGCAAGAACTTCGATTTGGAAGATTTTAAAATGCAAATGGTACAAATGCGAAACATGGGTGGCATGGGTGCCTTGATGGATAAGCTCCCTGCACAAATGTCCAGCATGGCTGGCAAAATGAATAGTGATGATGCTGACAAAGCCATTCGCCGCATTGAAGGCATTATTAATTCTATGACGCCTTTAGAACGCAAAAAGCCAGAGCTGATTAAAGCTACTCGTAAGCGCCGTATTGCTATGGGTGCGGGTCTGCAAGTGCAAGATGTAAACCGCTTGCTCAATCAGTTTGAAGAGACCCAAAAGATGATGAAAATGTTCGCAAAAGGTGGAATGGGCAAGATGATGCGCGCCATGCAAGGAAAATTTCCAGGTTTACGCTAGACTTTGATTGACGCGCGGCAATATTTTATGGATAATTGCGCCCTTTCGTTAGTTAGCTTTCGAGTTAATTAATTGGGTTGTTAGCTCAGCTGGTAGAGCAGCGGACTTTTAATCCGTTTGTCGTGGGTTCGATCCCCGCACAGCCCACCAAGTATTACAAAAGGGTTACGTGAAAACGTAGCCCTTTTTTTCGTCCCAAATTTCAATGCAGACCTGATGTGTGGTTTTTGTTGGGTAAGTGTCAAAACTATTAACGCTAGACGTGTCGGGAATCCCGACGTTTCTCAAATTGAACGTCAAAAGTTTTTACGGTTGAAAAGGCGCGGATCCAAGGCATGAAGAATCAAGTTAAGACAACACAGAAGGCGATTAAGGCCGAGAAAGCCCGTCAGAAGATCAAGGCTGGGCAGCAACAGTTGGCTCAGATTGATTAG
>CAIULB010000022.1 GCA_903899965.1 uncultured Methylophilaceae bacterium
CACAGAAGTATCACCCACGCTCATTTCTAACGTCACCGATGCGGTGAGTGATGAGGTCAAGCAATGGCAATCTCGCCCGCTAGATAGCGTTTATCCTGTAGTTTACTTAGATTGCATCCATGTCAAAGTCAGAGATGCTGGCGCTGTGCGAGCCAAAGCCATTTACCTCGCGATTGGCATTAACATGGAAGGCGAAAAGGAAGTGCTTGGCTTATGGATTGCGCAAACCGAAGGGGCTAAATTCTGGCTTGGCGTCGTGACTGAACTCAAGAACAGAGGTGTGCAAGACATCTTCATCGCTTGCGTGGATGGTTTAAAAGGCTTCCCTGAAGCCATTGAGGCTGTTTATCCTAAAGCCACTGTCCAGCTTTGTATTGTGCATATGGTGCGCAATAGCCTGAACTATGTGGGATGGAATAAGCGCAAACTCGTTGCAGCTGATTTAAAGCGGGTCTATTCAGCGGCGACCATTGATGAAGCTGAGCAATATCTCACGGAGTTTGAAGAGAAGTGGGAGGATGCTTATCCACCCATTGCAGTCTCTTGGCGAAATCACTGGGCACGCATCACCCCGTTCTTTGATTATCCACCAGAAATTCGCAAGGTGATTTACACCACCAATGCGATTGAGTCTGTGAACATGAGTTTGCGTAAAGTAACGAAGAGCCGTGGTTCATTTCCCAACGATGATGCTGTCATGAAATTGTTCTACTTGGCACTACAAAATATTAGCCAGAAATGGACAATGCCACTGCGTGATTGGAAACCTGCGCTCAATAGGTTTACTATTCAGTTTGAGGAGAGGATGCCTCAGCAGTAATTAACCGACGTTTACACAAAATACGGGACACCCCCATTGGCTGCTTTTTTATTGTCTTAATTCTTAGGTTTGAAATTCTCATTCGGTGGTAGTCGCATGATTTTATCAATGACCAATCTTGCTATTGCCCATGCCTTGTCTTCACGCATCATTTCTAGCTCTTGCTCATCGTAAGGCATGTACCGGCCACCATGCGTGAGTGAATATCTCACCGAGTTTTCGACATTGGTGTAGGCAAGCATTACATCTTGTATGCGTTCATCTTTAAACCGGTAAAGTGATGGCATAATTAATTCGGAAATATAAAAGTTAACGTTTTAAGTTTAGCAAAATATTTCGCACTGGTGTTGGGAGTGCGGCACCAATCGCATCTTCAATGGGTAGCCAAATCATATTAGGCATATTAGCCTGCCGTGGCTGATTGGCGACTTGTAATGGTTGAGGCACGATTTCTAACTTAAAGTGCGTAAATACATGCTGAATGCTCTCTAATGGCTCTTCGGCTTCTACTTCCAGGCCAAATCTTCGCAAGGCCACTTCGCTAGCGATATCTTGCATGCTGATTTCAGGCAGGCACCACAAGCCACCCCAAATGCCACTGGACGGACGTTTTTCTAACATCACTTCATTGCCATCTAAAATCAATAGCATGGTAGTTTGTTTTTGTGGGATGGCTTTTTTAGGCTTAGGAGTTGGTAATTCTTTTGTTTTATTTTTAGCAAGTGCAAGACAACTTGCTTTGAGCGGGCATCGATCACATTTGGGCTTGGTTCGCGTGCAGACAGTCGCGCCCAAATCCATTAAGCCTTGCGTATAGGCAACCATGTCTTGCTCTGGTACTAGGGACTCAGCGAGCAACCATAATTGCTTCTCGATTTTAGGGGCACTTGTCCAGCCTTCAATTAAAAAGTGCCTCGCTAATACTCGTTTCACATTCCCATCTAAAATGGTTTGGTTTTGCTCAAAAGCAAAAGATGCAATTGCTGCGGCGGTCGATCGGCCGATACCAGAAAGCGTTTGGATTTTCTCAAAGTCCTGCGGAAATTTACCATCATATTCATCTATGATGGTTTGCGCGGCATTGTGTAAATTGCGTGCGCGAGAGTAGTAGCCTAGACCACTCCAATGCTGTAAAACTTCTTCTTGAGTAGCATTGGCGAGGCGCGCAATGTTTGGAAAGCGGGCCATGAATTTGGCGTAGTAGCCAATCACGGCGGTCACTTGTGTTTGCTGCAACATGATTTCTGACACCCAAATCGCGTAAGGATCTTGGGTATTTTGCCAGGGCAAATCATGTCGGCCATGAATCTTCTGCCAGGCAATTAATCGCGATGAAAATTCAGCAGATTGTGAATTGATTTGCTTATCTTTCATCTCTAAATCAAGCGCAAAAAATCGAAGCTTTACCAAAAGTAAGAGATGACGGCTACGCCGAGCGCGATCCGATACCAAGCAAAGATTTTGAAATCATGCCCTGCAACATAGCGAATTAAGGTTTTGATCGCGACTAATGCTGATACAAACGCAGCAATAAAACCGACTAAAAACAATCCTACATCATCTACACTTAGCAGGTCTCGGTTTTTAAGTAAGTCATAACCCGTTGCTGCGAACATCACAGGAATTGCCAAAAAGAACGAGAATTCAGTGGCGACTTGGCGTGACAAGCCGAAAGACATCCCACCCAAAATCGTTGCGCCAGATCGTGAAACCCCAGGAATCAAGGCAAGTGCTTGGGCACAACCAATTTTAAATGCATCCAGCACTGTCATCGATTCGATATTAGAAATTTTGGATTTAAGGGACAGTTTTTCGATAAACAAAATGACTAAGCCGCCAACAATCAGGGCAATCGCGACTGGGACGGGCTTAAATAGTACTTCTTTGATCTGGTGGTGAAACTTGAGGCCCAAAATAGCGAGTGGTAAAAACCCAACCAAGAGTTGCAGGACAAAGCGCTGTGCTTGTACATCACTTTTTAAGGTGCGAACCACTTTAAAAAGTCTTGCGTGGTAAAGCCAGCATACAGACAAAATGGAACCAAGCTGAATCACGATTTCAAACACATCGCGTTTTTCTTTGTCTAAAAAGTTAATCAGGTCGCCAACGATAATCAGATGCCCTGTGCTGCTAATAGGTAAAAACTCTGTTGCGCCTTCAACCAAGCCTAAAAGTAAGGCTTTTAATAATAAGATTAAATCCATCATTGCCCTTTAATTAGAATTTAGAATCAAAACTTTTCTTCAGGTCTTAGATAGCGCCACTCACCCATAGGCAATTTACCTAAGGTTACGCTACCAATTCGGATACGCTTTAGGCCAAGCACTTTTAAGCCCACCAATTCGCACATGCGACGAATTTGGCGTTTGCGACCTTCGCGCAACACAAAGCGAAGTTGGTCTTCATTTTGCCAAGATACTTTTGCTGGTTTTAATTTAACGCCATCCAGAGATAAGCCTTCGTTAAGTAGATCAAGATTGTTATATGACAAATCACCTTCAACCCGCACTAGGTACTCTTTCTCTACTGTTGAATCTTCACCGATTAAATGGCGCGCCACACGGCCGTCCTGGGTGAGTACTAACAGTCCTGTAGAGTCAATATCCAGGCGGCCTGCAGGAGCTAATCCTTTTAAAAATCCGCGTTGAAATTCTCTTGGTTGTGCGTGGTGAAGTAGCGGATCATCTTTCCACTGATTGTCTGGATGAATCAGCAGAATCGCTGGGTCGTAACCATCTTCTGCTTGACCAGAAACATAGCCAATTGGCTTATTAAGGATAATCGTCACAATTTCGGACTGATGCTTTTCAGCATCCTTGCTGACTTCAATCTTCGCATTCATCGCCACGCGACTGCCTAGCTCATCAACAATTCGGCCATCGACTTTTACCCAGCCATTCGTAATCCATTCATCGGCTTCGCGGCGTGAGCAAAAACCAAGTTCTGCCATGCGTTTTGAAAGGCGCGGGAAGTCAGGATTGCTCGGCAAAGGCTTAGGAGCAAACATTGGATTGCTGGCGCGGTCATTATTGAAATCACCCACCTCAAAACCATCACGCATTTTGCCACCACGGCGCGGAGTGTCACGGCCTGTGTCATCCAAAGTTGGCCGTGCCTGCTGAGGGCGCGGTGCTTCATCGCGCAATCTTCCATCGTAACGGTGATTGCGTTGTGAAGCTTTTGATTGGGTGTTTTCAATGTGCGATTGCGTTTCAATTGGTTCTTCCGTGTGCCCAACTTGCGCTCGCGCAATAGGTTTGGGTGCAACGGTACGGTCACGTTTGCTTGGGTCGGTGCGGCGAACAGGGGCTTTGCTTGCTCTTGGGCTAGTGCTGTCTGCCGGTTTTTTTGTGAGTTTTATGGTAGTCAAAATGGATGCCAAAAGTTTGATTTATATGATGTTGCGTATTATACGCTCTAACAAAACTTGCTTGGCTAAGCGACGCATAAATTAGCCAATAAAAAACCCCACAGTTATTACTGTGGGGTTTTTAAGCGTGCAAGGCCGTTTAAACCTTGTGGTAAACCTCACTCCCTTTTTTCACAAACTCAATGGCTTTTTCTTGCATGCCTTTATTGAGTGCTTCTTGCTCATCCACGCCTAGCTTATCTGCATAATCACGCACATCTTGTGTTATTTTCATTGAGCAGAAGTGTGGACCACACATGGAACAGAAGTGGGCTTGTTTTGCGCCTTCTTGTGGCAAGGTCTCATCGTGGAATTCCTTGGCTTTTTCAGGATCAAGGCCAAGATTAAATTGGTCATCCCAGCGGAATTCAAAACGTGCTTTTGATAGCGCATTGTCACGAATTTGAGCGCCAGGGTGGCCTTTTGCCAAGTCAGCAGCATGTGCTGCAATCTTGTAGGTAATAATCCCAACACGAACATCTTCTTTGTCTGGCAATCCAAGATGCTCTTTAGGTGTAACGTAACAAAGCATTGCACAGCCATACCATCCAATCATCGCAGCACCAATGCCTGATGTGATGTGATCATAACCAGGTGCGATGTCCGTCGTTAAAGGTCCTAATGTGTAGAAAGGAGCTTCACCGCAGTGCTCAAGTTGCAAGTCCATGTTTTCTTTGATGAGGTGCATAGGTACGTGGCCAGGGCCTTCGATCATGCACTGTACATCATGTTTCCAAGCGATTTGTGTCAACTCACCGAGTGTTTTGAGTTCAGCGAATTGTGCTTCGTCGTTTGCATCGTATATTGAACCAGGACGCAAACCATCACCCAATGAGAAACTGACGTCATAGGCTTTCATGATTTCGCAGATGTCTTCGAAGTGTTCATAAAGGAATGACTCTTTATGATGGGCTAAACACCACTTCGCCATGATAGAACCACCACGTGACACAATGCCCGTCATACGTTTTGCTGTCATTGGGATGTAAGCTAAACGAACGCCAGCATGAATGGTGAAGTAATCCACCCCTTGCTCTGCTTGCTCAATTAATGTGTCGCGAAAGATTTCCCATGTAAGGTCTTCTGCTTTGCCATTCACTTTTTCAAGTGCTTGGTAGATGGGCACAGTGCCAATAGGTACTGGGCTGTTGCGGATAATCCATTCGCGCGTTTCGTGGATGTTTTTACCTGTTGATAAATCCATCACGGTATCGCCACCCCAACGTGTACCCCATACCATTTTTTCAACTTCTTCTGAAATTGAAGAGCCTAGCGCTGAGTTGCCGATGTTGGCGTTAATTTTTACCAAGAAATTACGGCCAATAATCATTGGCTCAATTTCAGGGTGGTTAATGTTCATTGGAATAATTGCACGGCCGCGTGCAACTTCATCGCGTACAAATTCTGGGGTAATCACTTTTGGAATGCTCGCGCCGAAGTCATGGCCTTTATGCTGCGTTTGTAGCAATTCACTCATGTTTTCACGGCGTTGATTTTCGCGAATCGCGATGTATTCCATTTCTGGTGTGATGATACCTTTGCGCGCATAGTGCATTTGGCTCACGTTCATGCCTGTTTTAGCACGGCGTGGTTGGCGCGATAGGTTAAAGCGCATTTCAGCAAGTGCAGGGTCGTTTTTGCGTTCTACACCAAATGCTGAACTTGGGCCATCTAGCTGCTCAGTATCGTTGCGCTCTTCAATCCATTTAGCGCGCAAAGCTGGTAAGCCGTTACGGATATCGATTTTAACGCTTGGGTCTGTGTAAGGGCCTGAAGTGTCGTACACCATCACGGGTGGATTTTTTTCAGCACCAAAAGCAGACGGTGTGTCGCTTAGGCTGATTTCACGGAAAGGCACTTGAATGTCAGGGCGTGAGCCTTGCACATAAACTTTGCGTGAGTTGGTAAATGGTTGTTTGGTTGCTGGATCGATCTCAGCGGTTTCGCCTACAAAGTGAGCGAGGTTTTTATCGGTGGCGTTCAATGTCTACTCCAAAAAAATTACAACGGAGTAGGGAAGCGATGGACTAGCTTCCCTACGGCGGCATTACCCGCATCAGGTTCAAAGGGTGTATCTCACTCCAAAACACTGTTTTGGAGACCCCTAGCAATGCCCTCAAAATTACGCGAAAAACCCCATAAAAGCAAGCGATAAAATGAATTGGCTTCAGTTATAATGAGAGCTAAAGATTGATTTAAAAAGGGTTAGCAATGAGTTTGAAACAAGAGTCAATGTCAGTTCAACAATCTCGCTTCAACATGATAGAACAGCAAATTCGTCCTTGGGATGTCTTGGATGGCGCTGTGCTTGGGTTGCTCGCAAAACTACCGCGCGAAGATTTTGTGCCTAAACAATATGTAGGCTTGGCATTCGCAGATTTGGAAATTCCGCTGGGGGATGGCCAATTGATGTTGTCGCCAAAAATGGAAGGCCGCATTCTTCAGTCATTAGAAATTAAAAAGACAGATAAAGTCTTGGAGATTGGCACAGGCAGTGGTTATTTGACTGCTTTATTAGCAATGCAAGCTAAGCATGTGGATAGCGTTGAGCTGAATGCAAAAATTAGTAAACAGGCTGCTAAAAATATCGCCGCGCAAGGCATTGAAAATGTGAATTTAGTCGTGGCAGATGGCGTCTATGGTTTGGCAGCCAATGCGCCTTATGATGTGATTGTCTTTACAGGCTCAACCCCTTTATTAAATACGCAAGTTGAACGTCAGTTAGCAGTTGGTGGTCGTATGTTCGTGGTGGTGGGTGATGCGCCTGCAATGGAAGCGACATTAATCACGCGCATTTCTTCAGACAATTTTAAGACGGACGTGTTGTTTGAGACTTGTCTTCCAGCAATTGTGAATGCGCCTCAAGCAGAAAAGTTTGCGTTTTAGAAAGTTATTCTTAAGCATGCGTCTTAAATTTTTAATCCTAACGGTCGCGCTATCTGCTGCTCATCCAGCGGCGGCGGCTGACAGCCAAAATTTGATGCAGATTTATCAGCAAGCCCTTAGCCATGATCCAGTTTGGATGTCTGCACAAAGTAGCAATCGAGCTCTACAAGAAAAGTTACCCCAAGGCCAATCACAGTTTTTACCTGCTGTCACTTTTAATGCTGGCGCAAGCGCTTCAAAAACTGAGTTTAGCCCAGTAGGTGCAACAGTTTTTAGTAATAATAAATCGACATTTTCCGGTTACACCTACGATTTGAATGTTACGCAGCCTTTGTACCACAAGCAGTATTGGGCACAATTAAATCAGGCGAAAAGTAAAGTGATGCAGGCTAATCAGCAGCTTGCATTTGCCCATCAAGGCTTGATTCTGAGGGTCGCTAAGACATATTTTGATGTTTTGCTAGCTCAAGATAAGGTTGAGTTAATTGATGCGCAAAAAAAGGCGACAGTTCATCAGTTGGAGTAGGCTAAAGCCAACTTCGATGTGGGCACTTCAACCATTACTGATTTTAATGAGGCGCAAGCTAGATTTGATTTGATACAGGCGCTGGAAATTGCCGCTCAAAGTGATGTTGAAGTAAAAAAACAGGCAATTAATGCAATCATTGGTAAGCTACCAAGTCCGCTAAGCGCGGTCAGAGATGACTTGCAAATTAAGCTGCCTGAGCCATTTGATATTGAAAAATGGGTGGAAGTTGCTGAACAAAACAGCTTAAGTATTGCTGTCCAACAGAAAAACTTGGAAATTGCCACACAAGAAATTGAAGCCCAAAACTCTGGCCACTTCCCTATATTGGATGCTGTGGGTGATTACAAAGGGGGCTACTCCACTGGGGGTATCAATGGCTATGGTACCGATTTGCAAAATACGACTATTGGTTTGCAATTACAAATCCCTCTCTATCAAGGTGGCTATGTCACTTCAAAAGTGCGTGAGGCTGTCGCGAACAAACAAAAAGCCCAGGATGATTTGGAAGGCTCTAAACGCCAAGCCGATTTGGATACGCGCTCAGCCTATTTAAATTTAGCTAGCAGCGTGGCGCAAATTAAGGCTTATGAGCAGGCGCTAAATTCCAGTCAAAGCCAGTTGGATTCAACCAATCTTGGCTACGAAGTAGGAGTACGAACCAGTGTGGACGTGCTGAATGCACAACAGCAATATTTCAGCGCAAAGCGTGATTTATTGCAGTCTCGTTATACTTATTTGGTGAATATTTTATTGCTCAAGTCGGCAGTTGGCCTGCTCAGCGAAGCAGATTTAGAAGGTGTGAATCAACAGTTAGTCAGCCGTTAGTCGGCGCGGAGGCATGATGACGAAAGTGGCGTGTGTGACAGATCGCAATCAAAGTCAGTTGGTGATTGTGGATATGCAAACCAAACTCAGTAGCGTGATGTCCGACCATATTGCTGGCGTTGTCAGAAACTGCGCTATTCTTTTGCAAAGCGCCGCTTTGCTTGAAATCCCCACTATCTTTACCGAGCAATATCCTAAAGCCCTTGGGCCTACTGTGCCTGAGTTATCTCCATATATGACTGGTAAGAAAGCGGTTGAGAAAACCGCTTTCTCTTGCTGCGGCGAAGCCGCTTTTACACGTCAACTATTGGGGGACCATAAACAAGTCATTTTGGCTGGCATGGAAGCACACATCTGCGTTCTGCAAACCGCACTTGATTTGCTAGCTCAAGGTAAAACCGTTTTTGTGCTTGAAGATGCCGTGATTTCTCGCAATCTTGAAAATAAGCGCAATGCTCTCAATAGAATGCGGGAAGCTGGGGTGATTATTAGTAATACCGAGTCTTTGGTTTTTGAATGGTTAGGCGTTGCAGAAGGCGATACCTTTAAAAAAATCAGCCAGCTTGTTCGATAGCCTTATTTTTTAGCTGGTAGATACTTTTCGATTAAGTTCATTAGTCTTTGCGTTGCGCCACTCGCGCTTTTGCTAAAGGCTAAGGCTTCATCGCTCATTGCTTTTCTTGCCTCTACATCATTCATCAAAGCGCTCAATCTTTCTGAGAGCTCTTGTGGATTGTTTACACGAATTGCCGCGCCAGCTTGTACCGCATCATCTGTTGCGGCGCTAAAATTGAATGTATGGGGGCCGATTAAAACAGGCTTGCCCATTGCGCTGGCTTCAATGAGGTTTTGTCCGCCTAGAGGCAATAAGCTTCCGCCAATAAATGCTATATCGCATGCTGCATAATAAGTAAACATCTCACCCATGCTGTCGCCAAGAATCACGCTACAATTTGGAATATCCCCAGCCACTGTGCCCATCGAGAATTCTGAACGGCGGCAAAATTGAATGTTGAGTTTGCTAAGCAATGCTGCAACTTCATCAAAGCGTTGCGGATGTCTCGGCACAATCACCGTCAGTAAATTATCAATTTCGATTGAGGCAATGGCTTCTAAAATTAAGGCTTCTTCACCATCTCGCGTACTTGCCGCTAAAAACACTGGGCGCTTAAAGCCTAATAAGCCGCGCAAGTAACGACCACGTTCCGCCTCACCTGCTGGTGGATTGACGTCGAATTTAAGATTGCCCATCACCGCAACCTTACTTGCTTTACCGAGCAAGGTGTTCAGGCGGCTTGCGTCTTGTTCTGTTTGTGCGGCGATTGCGCTTAAATTTTCTAAGCCTTGCGCTGTTAGCTTGCCAACTTTGGCATAGCCCCTTGCTGAGCGCTCTGAAAGTCGCGCATTTACCAATAACAATGGAATGGCTTGTGCTTTGCAGCTTGCAATCAAGTTAAACCAAAGCTCAGTTTCCATCAGCAAGCCTAGCGCTGGCTGGAAGTGGTTTAAGAATCTTTTAACTGCATCAGGGGTGTCATAAGGCAAATAGCAGCGAGTGATGCGTGGATATTTATCATGGGGAAAAATTTGTTCGCCGGCTTCGCGGCCTGTGGGGGTCGCGTGGGTCAGCAAAATTTGGTGTGACAGGTACTTTTCTAGCAATGCTTCAACTAAGGGCTTTGCCGCACGTGTTTCGCCGACAGACACACAGTGTAACCAAATAATTGGTTGCGAGACGTTTGTGCCATAAAAACCATAACGCTCAGGCCAATGATTTAAATAAGCGGGTTGTCGCAGCCCACGCCATAAAAGCTTGATGGCAGTGAAGGGCAACAAAATATATAAAAGCGCTGAATATAGTAAACGTGGCATGCGGTGATTTTCTCACAAATTGACATGCACAATGCATCTTGATTTGTCCAGAAAACTATTTTTATCTTGGTTAGTGAATACTCACTAAATGCCAGGCTTGTCCTCCTGTTTGAGGCGTTGGAAATGCACCAAAAAGACGCAGATTAAATGTAAAGAAATGTTAAATAAATCGCTTGACCGCCACTACAAAATGGAATAATTTTGCACCTGAGCACAATATATTGTGGTCTGACCAAAAAATGAGCACAAGAGAGCAGCTTTTGAAAAATGTGTAAAAGTCAGGCTAATTGAGAGAATAAAACAGGGAAGCTAACCAATGTTACAAGCCGTTAAAACGCCAGAAGAAGCCGCTATGTCAGAAAATAGTCAAAAAGAAGTGCCAATGCAATCTGTGTCATTGGACATCTGGGATAAAAAATACCGCCTCAAAACTAAACAAGGTGACCATGTTGATCAAAACATGGACGATAGCTACTCACGAGTGGCGCGTGCCTTGGCTGATGTTGAAGAAGAAAACAAACGCGCTGAGTGGCACGAAAAATTCTTATGGGCTTTGCGCCGTGGTGCAATTCCTGCAGGCCGTATTACTTCAAACGCTGGTGCGCTTGAGCACAAGCCAGCAACCAGTACGATCAACTGCACGGTATCGGGCATTGTTGAAGACAGCATGGATGGTATCTTAAATAAGGTGCATGAAGCGGGCCTTACATTAAAAGCAGGTTGCGGTATTGGTTACGAGTTCTCAACACTCCGTCCAAAAGGTGCTTTCGTGGCAGGTGCTGGCGCTTATACAAGCGGTCCACTTTCATTCATGGATATCTTCGATAAGATGTGCTTCACAGTGTCATCTGCTGGCGGCCGTCGTGGCGCGCAAATGGCGACATTTGATATCTCACATCCTGATGTCACTGACTTCATTAAAGCGAAACGCGAAGCGGGTCGTTTACGTCAATTCAACCTTTCATGCTTAATCACTAAAGAGTTTATGGAAGCCGTTAAAGCTGATGCAGAGTGGAAGCTTGCTTTCCCTGTGACATCAAAAGAAGCAACCGTTGATGCACTAGATACTAAAGATGAAACCCAAGTGGTATGGCGCGAGTGGCCAATTAAAGACAAATACCTCACGCGTGAGTCAGATGGCAAAACAGCTTGCCGCGTTTACAAAACAATCAGAGCGCGCCGTTTGTGGGATGTGATTATGTCCTCAACATACGATTTCGCTGAGCCAGGCTTTATCTTGATTGACCGCGTAAACGAGATGAACAACAACTGGTTCTGTGAAAACATCCGCGCAACTAACCCATGCGGTGAGCAACCATTGCCACCTTATGGCGCTTGCTTGTTGGGCTCTGTGAATTTAACTAAATTCGTACGCAATCCATTCACTGATCAAGCAACATTTGATTGGGATGAATATCGTCAAGTTGTTGCGATCTTCACGCGCATGCTAGATAACGTCGTCGAAATTAACGGTTTGCCGCTAGAACAGCAACGCGCTGAAATTGCCCGCAAACGTCGTCACGGTATGGGTTATTTAGGCTTAGGTTCAACACTCACCATGTTGAAAATGAAATACGGCGAAGAGGCTTCAGTGGCTTTCACTGAAGAAGTGACTAAAGTGATGGCTGAAACAGGCTGGGAAATCGGCATTGATTTGGCTAAAGAAAAAGGCGCCGCGCCTATCATGGACGAAGAGTTCGTGGTGACAGGTGACATGCTTTCGAAACGCCCAGAAATGGTGAAAGACGGCTTTAAGCTTGGCGATAAAGTAAAGGGTAAAGTGTTACTAGGCATGTATAGCCGCTATATGCAGCAGTTCCCAGAAGCTTTGCGTAAACAAATCGCCAAAACGGGCGTTCGTTTTAGTCACCATAGTTCAATCGCGCCAACAGGCACAATCTCACTATC
Source organism: uncultured Methylophilaceae bacterium (assembly GCA_903899965.1). GTDB lineage: Bacteria > Pseudomonadota > Gammaproteobacteria > Burkholderiales > Methylophilaceae > Methylopumilus_A. The sequence continues at coordinate 12,250 of CAIULB010000022.1, forward strand.
ATTAGCGAACAACGCAAGTAACGGTATTGAGCCATCATTTGCTCACCATTACGCACGTAACGTGATTCGTGAAGGTAAAAAATCAAAAGAAAAAGTGGACGTATTCTCATACGAGCTATTGGCTTATCGCGAGTTAATTAATAACAAAGCGATGCCATTTAGCGAAGCAGAAGATGAGAAGTTGCCAGACTACTTCTTGGACTCATCGACTATTCAAGCTAAAGCCCACGTGGACATTCAAGCGGCTGCGCAAAAATGGATTGATAGCTCAATCTCTAAAACCATCAACGTACCAACAGATTATGATTTTGAAGATTTCAAAAACATCTATCTCTACGCTTACGACAAAGGTTTGAAAGGTTGCACGACTTTCCGCTTTAACCCAGAAGCCTTCCAAGGCGTATTGGTGACTGAAAAAGACTTAGAAAACACCACCTACAAATTCACGCTAGATGATGGCACAGTGATTGAGGTGAAGGGTAACGAAGAGATTGAATACGACGGTGAAATGCACTCAGCCGCCAATCTATACGACGCCCTAAAAGAAGGTTACTACGGCAAGTTCTAATATATAAAAAAACCGTATAACTGAAAAATTAAAGAGAGAACAACATGGCAATTAAAATTGAAAAGAAAATCACTGGCTTTGGCTTAGTGACTGAAGAAGACAAAGCAAAGGCAGCGGAAGCCGCTGCGGTGCCAGCACAATCAGCGACTATCGTTCAAATGGGCGAGCCACTTAGCCGTCCAGATAAATTGGTAGGCAATACCTACAAAATCAAGACGCCAGTGACTGAGCATGCGCTATACATCACCATTAACGACGTTGTGATGAACGAGGGCACACCACAAGAGCACCGCCGTCCATTTGAGATTTTTATTAACTCAAAAAATATGGACCACTTCCAATGGATCGTTGCCCTTACTCGCGTGATGTCAGCTGTATTCCGTAAAGGTGGCGATGTTACATTCTTGGTAGAAGAGCTACACAGCGTGTTTGACCCAAGCGGTGGCTACTTCAAAAAAGGCGGCAAATACATCCCTAGTCTAGTGGCTGAAATCGGTGAAGTGGTTGAACAGCACTTGCAAGAAATCGGCATGCTTAAAAAAGCTGGCCTAGATGAGCACCAACAAAAGCTAGTGGCTGAAAAGAAAAAAGAGTTTTTAGAGAAGCAAGCGCAAACAGGTACTGAGAACAATGCAGAAGGCTTCCCAGCGGGTGCGCAGCTTTGTAAAAAGTGTAACACTAAAGCCGCTATCATTATGGATGGTTGCCTCACTTGCTTGAATTGTGGCGAGAGCAAATGCGGCTAAGTTAGGCTTGATCTATTGCAAAATAAAAAACCCGCTTCGGCGGGTTTTTTGTTGAAAAACGACTAAAATGAAAACGTTAGTGCAGTGAATAAGGTAGTAAGTTTGGGCAACCAGATGGATGAGCCGTCATTGACTTAGTGTGACCCTGCCGATATAGATTAAGCGCACTAACACCTCTTATACTTTTGAACATATTAAGCATATGCGATAAAAAAGGAACCATGTAGGTTCCTTTTTTATTCGTGCTGATGAAGATAAATAACTTCGATGAGCAATATCTGAATTATTTGTTCATTACGTACATTGTTACTTCAAAGCCGAAACGCATTTCTGTAGCTGCTGGTTTTGTCCACATGGTGAAGCTCCTTAATAAGTGTTTGATGAATGACTTAGAACGGTTCCCATTGTAGGCAGTCAACAGATGCTTGTCGTGGTACGAGTCATGAAGCTTGCCTAGTGATTTTCATTAAAAAGCCCCATGAATCGCAAATCCTTATTTTTTTAAAAATTAGAAGCCTAATTTAATTTTAATGCGGCGCAAGATCTGCGTGAGTGCGTTGCCATCTAGCTTGTAATGCTTGTGTAGTGGCTTTTTTACTTCCCAGTTTGCTTTAAGTCCTGCAGGAAATGTCACCAAATCCCCTTTGCCAAATTTTACTGGCTTGCCACCTTCTGGGGTAATCACACATTCGCCTTCTAAAATATAGGCAATTTCCTGTTCTGGAAACACCCAAGGGAATACAGACACTTCTTTTCCCCAAGTCGGCCATTTAGCCACGTTGAGGCTATCTAGCGTGCTTTGTGCGGGGGTTTTCTCTACGACGATATTTTGCATATAGGCCTTTATGAATGGGGTTGTGTAATGACGAAAGGCGCTATTTTAACTGATAAGCGGCGCGACAAGTTTTTGGCTATTTTAAATATTGTCATACAAGCAAAATTAGGATTAAACTTTGCAGATATAGAGAGATAGTCAGGCTTTTATTGGAGGTCAGGTATGGATAATAAATACGCACTTGGCAGTACAAAAGTCGCTACAGAACATCATGAGGCGGTGCATAAGTCGGCCGTGCAATCGCGGGCTTGTAAGTTTTGCGAAAGCGTTAGCTTGGTGTTGTGCCCGACGATGCATGACCATAAATGTTCAGACTGTGGTGAGTGGCAACAAGACATTGAAAAAAGCTATGCGACGGGGCGAAGTAGCGAATACTAATCCGTGCTATTTTTCGTGACTTTCCGATTCGAGATGTTTTAAGTTAAGGTTTCGTAACTTAGGCGCAAGTGTGGCGGTGGTTGCCACCACGCCTAGCGTCATTAAGCCACCAAATATCACCGATGGAATTAAGCCCATCACTCTTGCCATCACCCCAGATTCAAAAGCGCCCAATTCGTTTGAAGAGCCAATAAATAAGCCATTGATGGATGCGACTCTACCGCGCATGTGGTCTGGTGTGGCGAGCTGCATAATCGTGGTGCGCAGCACCACTGAAACACCATCAAACACCCCTGAGAGCATTAAGAGTAATGCGGCAAACCAAAAGTGCGGCGTGAGAGCAAAAACAATGATGCACACGCCAAAGCTTGCGACCGAAATAAGTAGCTTTTTACCTGCATGTTCGTAGATTGGGTGTTTGGCTAAATAGGCGCCAGTGATAATTGCGCCAATGGCTGGCGAAGCTCGCAAAATGCCTAGCCCTTCTGGGCCGTAGTGATAAACTTCGTGAATAAAGGCGGGCAACATCGCTACTGCACCGCCGAATAGCACGGCAAACATATCTAGCGCTTGGCCGCTTAAAATCACTTGGTGATTAAATACAAAACGCACACCTTCGGCGATGCCAGAAAAAATCGCTTTTTCTGCCACCACTTTTGGGGTGTGTACTTTGAGTGTGAGTAGGGCAATGCCCGAAGCACAAGCCAAACCAGCCGAGACTAAATAGGCCACTTCTAAGCTAGTCCAGCCAACCAAAAGACCGCCCAATGCTGGGCCGGTGATTAAGCCGAATTGAAATGCAGCGCTACCAATGCTTGCGCCTCTGGCGTACTCTTGGCGCGGCATGATGGACGCGAAAATTGCGCTGTAAGTGGGGGCGATGAAAGCGCGTGCTAGGCCAATTAAAGCGATTGCGCCGTAAATCCACAGGGTAGGGTCGCCCGATAACTTACCAGCCGTGACTGCATAAATTAACAAGGCAGAAAGCATGAGCGTGAATGAAGAGCTCACGCCAAAATTACGCCTTGCATAATGGTCTACCGCGTAGCCAGCAAATAAGGCCGTGCAAAAGTAAGGGATGATTTCAGCTAAACCAATCAGGCCGAGCGAGAGAGGATCGTGCGTGATTTGGTATAAATGCCAACCCACGACGACCGCCATGATTTGGTAGGAAAGCACCATTAATACGCGATAACTGAGTAACTTAAAGAAACTCAAATTGCGAAGCGGATTAGCACTTTGATGTGCTGTTTGTTTGCTATTTTTGACTATCATTTTACTGCTGAGATTTTTTGAAAGTGACCACTAACACGTCTCGATAAGCAGGCTGTACAGGGTCTAATGGTACGATAGGTGTTACTCCATGCATGCAGCGATGGTCATTTACTATCGCAACATCTAAAGGCTCGGTGAGTGTAAAGCTATCTAAATTTTTGTGTTCTAAATCGTGCATGGTGGTGGTGCCACTTGAAATATTTTGGCGCTTAACCATCATCACTAATACAAAATCTACGCCATCTCGATGCACGCCTTCAGGTGTTGGTTTGCCTAGTGCTTTCTCGTTTGCCTCAATGCGGAACTGATGGCATTCAATATGCCAAGGTGTATCGGGCATTAGCTCGCTAAAAACTTTTTGGCAAAATTTAAGCACAGCTTGCATGCTATGGCTTTGAACAGTGCTAGCTTTTATCGCCTCAAAATCGCGCGCAATGCCGCCATTAAGCGTGTTGTAATTTAGGCTTTGATAATGTGGTTGATGCGCTTCTAAAACGATTTCGCTGGCGCCCGATTTTGCATTTAAAACCGCATAACGGCGGCGGCGATAGCGACCACCATCGGCCATGTATTCGTCGAGCGGCATATCATTCCAGCTATCTGCAAACTGATGCCAATCGCTCAATGCCTCAGCAGACTCTGCTAACAGCCAAGCTTGCATTGCTGCGCTTGGACAAAAGCTAAAGCCTGTTTTTTCAACCGTCGTGAGCAAATCTTCACGCAGTTTGAGCAATTGATGTGTAGATGCCAAAGTGATGTTTTTCCGAGAAAGACTGTTGTGCTGTTTAGGCGTAATAATTAAAGCAAGTCCAACATGATAGCGAATAGACTGGGATATATAAAAATAATTTCAGCATTATTTGTGAATGATCAAAATATAATGGGCTAAATACAAAAGTAAAAAATGGAGAGTGTGTGAATGAGCCAGCAATTCAAGTTGATGCGTAAAAAGCGATTTTTGCCATTTTTCTGTACCCAATTTTTGGGTGCACTGAATGACAATGTCTTTAAAACCGCCTTAATTACTATGGCTGTATTCCACACGGCTGATTTAACCACGCTTAATGGCGCGGCGCTTGCCACCTTGTTGCCAGGCATTTTTATTTTGCCTTTCTTTCTATTCTCGGCCACGGCAGGTCAAATTGCCGATAAGTTTGAAAAATCACAGCTCATTCGCTTTGTAAAAATATTTGAAGTGGTGCTGATGCTATTTGCTGCCCTTGGTTTTGTGCTACATGTGTTTTGGCTGCTGGTGTTGGCGCTTTTTATGATGGGTATGCACTCCACTTTATTTGGCCCAGTGAAATACGCTTATCTGCCGCAACATCTTGCTGAGTCTGAATTGGTCGGCGGCAACGGCATAGTGGAAATGGGCACCTTTGTTGCGATTTTACTCGGGCAAATTATTGGCGCTGGGCTTGGCATGCATCAAGGCGGTGAACTGTTCACAGGCTTGAGTATTTTGAGCCTGGCGCTAATGGGCTATTTCGCTAGCAAGCAAATTCCAAACTCTCCTGCAGCTGAACCTAGTCTCAAAATTAATTGGAACCCAATGACAGAAACGGGTCGTAATGTCGCCTTTGTTTGGAACAGCCAGCAAATATGGTTGGCGATTATTGGCATCTCTTGGTTTTGGTTTTATGGCGCAACTTTACTTGCGCAGTTTCCTGTATTTGCTAAAGAGGTTTTGCATGGTGACGAAAGCGTTTTTATTCTATTGATTGCGGCTTTCTCAGTTGGTGTTGGGATTGGTTCGCTTTTGTGCGAGAAGCTATCCAAGGGCGTTGTGGAATTAGGCTTGGTGCCACTTGGTGCTATGGGCATGATGGCGTTTGGGATCGACTTATATACTGCGAGTACTAGTGGGATTGCAGATTGGCGCTTGTTGGCTGATATTGCATTGATTGGTTTGTTTGGTGGGGTTTATATTGTGCCGCTTTATGCGCTGATTCAGTCTCGCGCCCAGAAAACCCATCAATCTAGAGTGATTGCCGCAAATAATATTTTGAACGCTTTGTTCATGGTGATATCAGCGGTGTTTGCGATGCTGATATTTAAGTTGGGCCTAAATATCCCAGAACTATTCTTAATCACTGCGCTGATGAACGCGCTGGTGATTATTTATCTGTGTTCGCGCCAGCCTGAATATTTTAGCCGCATGAAAAGTTGGCGGCTCTAGCGCACAGAAAGGTGCTAGTTATCTTCACCCAAGGTCGCCAACATGTCGGCTTGGTGTTCTGCTGCTAACGCGCCAATTAACTCATCCATATCACCCTCGGTAATTGCATCAATCTTGTAAAGCGTGAGGTTAATGCGGTGGTCGGTAATACGGCCTTGCGGGTAGTTGTAAGTGCGGATGCGCTCTGAACGGTCGCCAGAACCAATCAAGCTTTTGCGTTCACTAGCAATTTTCGATTGTTGTGCACGCACTTCAGCGTCTTTAATTCGTGCGACCAGCACGCTCATCGCTTGCGCTTTGTTTTTGTGTTGGCTTCGGTCATCTTGGCATTCAACTACGATACCAGTTGGCAAATGGGTGATACGCACAGCGGAATCAGTTTTGTTAATGTGTTGACCACCCGCGCCACTGGCGCGGTAAGTATCAATGCGAATCTCAGCAGGATTAATCACTACGTCGCTGACTTCATCAGCTTCTGGCAAGACAGCAACAGTACATGCTGAAGTGTGGATACGGCCTTGCGTTTCAGTGTCAGGGACACGTTGTACACGGTGACCACCTGACTCAAATTTGAGTTTTGAGTAAGCGCCATGCCCCTCAATTTTTGCAATAATTTCTTTGTAGCCGCCGACTTCTGAGTCGCTTGCTGAAACGATTTCCACCTTCCAGCGTTGGCGTTCCGCATAGCGTGAATACATGCGGAATAAATCACCTGCAAATAAGGCTGACTCATCACCACCCGTCCCTGCACGTATTTCTAAGAAGATGTTGCGCTCATCGTTAGGGTCTTTTGGTAGCAAGAGTTTTTGCAGCTCGTTTTCAACGGCTTCTAATGTCGCTTTCCCATTTTCAATCTCTTCTTGTGCAAACTCTTTCATCTCTGGGTCGATGAGCATTTTTTGCGCTTCAGCGATGTCGGCTTCGCCTTGTTCGTAGGTGCGGAATTGCTCAACAATCGGTGTGATTTCAGCATGCTCTTGTGTGAGCTTACGATAGTTATCCATGTTGGATGTCGCGCCTTCGCTACTGAGTAGGCGGTTTAGTTCATCTAAACGCTCGCTCAAAGTGGCGAGCTTTTTAATCATGGATGGTTTCATTACTGTTTCTTTGTCTAAATATTAAGTTTTAATTTGGTAAAGCTGACGCAAAAGCATTTCTAGCTGTTCGTGCTCATGACCTTTGCTGTGGTTAAGCGCATGGCTTGGCGCATGTAAAAATTTATTAGTCAGCGCATTGCTCAAGGCTTCAATGACTGCGGCGGGATCTTCACCTTTTGCCAATAGCTTTTGTGCTTTTTCTAGTTCGCTCAACCGTAACTGTTCCGCTTGGTCGCGAAGTGCGCGTATGGTCGGTACTGCATCACGTGTTCTGAGCCAATGCATGAAGTGACCAACGCGCTCGGTGATGATTGCTTCAGCCTCTAATGCGGCCTCTTGGCGATTGCCTAAGCCTTCTTGAACCACTTGGGCTAAGTCATCCACTGTGTATAAATACACGTCATCTAGTTGCGCAGCCTCTGGCTCAATGTCGCGCGGTACTGCCAAATCCACCATAAAAATCGGGCGGCGTTTACGGGCTTTAATAGCGCGTTCCACCATGCCAAGGCCAACAATCGGCAACTGGCTTGCTGTACTGGTGATGACGATATCAAATTCGTGTAAACGCTCCGGTAATTCGGATAACAAAATCGCTTGACCGTTAAATAGCTCAGCAAGCTCTTCACCGCGATCGAGTGTACGGTTCGCAACCGTCATGCTGGCAGGTTTTTGTGCGGCTATGTGTTCAGCGCAAAGCGTAATCATTTCGCCAGCACCAATAAATAACACGTGTTTGTCTTGAAGATTACCAAATAATCGCTGTGCTAAACGCACGGATGCGGCCGCCATTGAAAGCGAACTTGCGCCAATGTCTGTAGTGGTACGCACCTCTTTGGCCACAGCAAAAGTGCGCTGAAAAAGTTTGTGTAGCAAAGTGCCAACGGTGCCTGCTGTTTCAGCGATTTTGACCGCTTGTTTCATTTGCCCCAAGATCTGTGGCTCGCCCAGCACCATAGAATCTAAACCAGAAGCCACACGGAAAGCATGTTTAACTGCTTCGTCGCTAGGTAATGTGTAGATGTATGGCTGAATATTGTCGCGATCTAGCTTGTGATATTGCGCAAGCCAAGTTAACGCTTGTTCTGGATGCGAGGTATTACAGTAAAGCTCAGTACGATTGCATGTCGATAGAATCGCTGCCTCACGCACGCCGTGCGCAGTCAAATCGCGAAGTGCGTGGGCGAGTGTTTCGTTTTGAAACGCCACGTTTTCGCGTATAGAAATTGGAGCTGTGGTGTGGTTTACACCAACCGTGAATAATTGCATTTCGCAATTTTCCAGCATCCGGACTTCTTAAGCAAGAAACATAAGCAATAAAATAGCGTATTAGTCTGTTAATTCATGGCTAAATGCGGTTAAAATAAACGTTTTTACTGCATATAGATTCTTTACATTATGGCTAAACAATTCAGAATTGCCCCAAGTATCCTTTCAGCGAACTTCGCTAAACTAGGTCAAGAAATCACTGACGTGATTACCTCTGGTACTGACCTTGTTCACTTTGACGTGATGGATAACCATTACGTGCCAAACTTAACGATTGGCCCATTGGTTTGTGAATCTATCCGCGAAATTTCTAAAAATGCTGGCGCGTTGATTGACGTGCATTTGATGGTGAAGCCAGTTGATCGCATTATCCCTGACTTTGCTAAAGCAGGCGCTAACATCATTACTTTCCACCCAGAAGCTTCTGAGCATATCGACCGCAGCTTGGCTTTAGTGCGTGACTTGGGCTGTAAGTCTGGTTTGGTATTTAACCCAGCAACGCCGCTTCATTACTTAGACCACGTGATGGATAAAGTGGATATGGTGTTGTTGATGTCTGTGAACCCTGGTTTCGGCGGTCAGAAATTCATTCCTGAAACATTGAACAAACTCCGTTTAGCGCGTGCAAAAATCGACGCTTACACTGCACAAACAGGCCGCGAGATTTGGTTGGAAGTGGACGGCGGCGTTAACGTTGCTAACATCGCAGAAATTGCACGTGCTGGTGCTGATACGTTCGTGGCTGGCTCGGCGGTGTTTGGTGCTGGTAAAGATACGGACCCTAACCGTTACAACACGATTGTTTCTGAATTGCGCGCGCAATTGGCGACTGTTTAATTTAGACGTATTGCAATGAAGGCACCTCAAATTTCTAGAAAGCAAACAAGTTGGCGATGGTGGGTCTAATCCTGTCATCGCTTGCGACTTTTGTCGCACTTAATTTTAGGAAATTTGTTAGCTAGAAATAGCTGGTTAAAAATTTGAGGTCTTTATGTTACAAACTATCAATCAATCAGAATTTAATGCGCTAGCTGTTCAAGGCTTTAATCGCATTCCCTTAGTTATCGAGACTTTTGCAGATCTTGATACGCCGCTCTCGCTTTACCTAAAGCTAGCTAACCAACCGTTCTCATACTTGCTCGAATCTGTGCAAGGGGGCGAGCGTTTTGGTCGTTACTCAATTATTGGTTTGCCAGCACGCACTCGCATTGTGGCAGATCGTCGTGATGTGCAAGTGCTGCAAGATAACAAGGTGGTTGAAACCGCTAGCGACGTTAATCCCTTAGACTTCGTCCAAAGCTATCAAGCACGTTTCAAAGTGCCGCCTTATCAAGGATTGCCGCGTTTTACGGGTGGCTTGGCTGGCTATTTTGGCTATGACACCGTGCGTTACATTGAGCGTCGCTTAGCTGACAAGGTTAAGCCCGATGATGTGAATGTGCCTGATGTGTTGTTGATGGTGTCTGAAGAGTTGGCCGTGGTGGATAACCTGTCCGGTAAACTTTACTTCATTGTTTACGCGGACCCTACTAAACAAAATGCTTATCTAAACGCTAAAAAACGTTTGGCTGAACTGATTCAGCGTTTACGCAAATCAGTTTCAATTCCAGAAGCGCAAGCGCTCAAACAAGAACAAGCCCAATCAGATTTTGGTGAGGCGAATTTCAAGGCGGCTGTTGAAAAAGCAAAGCGCTATATTTTTGATGGCGACATCATGCAAGTGGTGCTATCTCAGCGTATGTCGCAACCATTTTATGCGCCACCGCTTTCGCTATATCGTGCGCTTCGTAGCTTAAACCCATCACCATATATGTTTTACTACGACATGGGTGACCATCACGTCGTTGGCGCATCGCCAGAGATTTTAGTGCGTCTTGAAGGTGGCACCGTCACTGCCCGCCCAATCGCTGGCACACGTCCTCGCGGTAAAACCCGTGAGCAAGATTTGGCCTTAGCAGAAGAATTATTGGCCGACCCAAAAGAGCGTGCAGAGCACGTGCAATTGATGGATTTAGGCCGTAATGATGTGGGCCGTGTTGCGCAAACAGGCACAGTCAAAGTGACTGACAATATGATGATTGAGCGTTATTCACACGTGATGCATATTGTCTCTAATGTAGAAGGCAAACTTAAGCCTGGCATGGATGCGATTGATGTATTAAAAGCGACCTTTCCAGCAGGTACCGTGAGCGGTGCACCTAAAGTGCGTGCGATGGAAATCATTGACGAATTGGAGCCAATTAAGCGCGGTATTTATGCGGGTGCTGTGGGTTATTTGGGCTTTAATGGCGACATGGACGTAGCCATAGCGATTCGTACAGGCGTCATCAAAAATAAGAAACTTTATGTGCAAGCAGGTGCTGGTATCGTTGCCGACTCTGTGCCTGAAAGTGAATGGATGGAAACGCAAAACAAAGCGCGCGCAGTGTTGCGTGCGGCCGAGTTAGTTAATTTGGGCCTAGATACAGGCCTGGAAGGTCAGGAGTAAGCCATGTTATTAATGATCGATAATTACGACTCCTTTACCTATAACCTTGTGCAATACTTGGCTGAGCTAGGTCAAGACGTGCAGGTTTACCGCAACGATGAAATTGATTTGGCTAAAGTTAAGTCGCTCAATCCTGATCATATTGTGATTTCTCCTGGCCCATGTACACCAAATGAAGCGGGTATTTCTGTGCCATTGATTCATGAATTTGCAGGCAAGATTCCTTTGCTAGGCGTTTGCTTGGGTCACCAAAGTATCGGCCAAGCATTTGGTGGAAAGATTGTGCATGCCAAACAATTGATGCATGGTAAAACATCGCTGATTCATCATAAAAATATTGGCGTGTTTAAAGATTTGCCGAACCCATATACTGCAACGCGTTACCACTCCTTGGTGATTGAGCGTGAGAGCATTCCTGATTGTCTTGAAATTACCGCTTGGACAGATGATGGCGAAATCATGGGTGTGCGTCATAAAACCTTAGCGGCTGAGGGCGTGCAATTCCATCCTGAGTCGATCTTGACTGAGCATGGACACGAGCTACTCAACAACTTTTTGAAAGCCTACTAATGGCGTTTAAAGACGTTCTCAGCCAGTTGCTTGAGCGTCAAGATTTGACGCAAAGCGCCATGTTGGACGTGATGCGCCAGGTGATGGGCGGCGAACTCACGCCTGCACAAATCTCTGCACTCCTCATTGCACTTCGTGCCAAAGGTGAAACGGTCGATGAAATTGCCGCCGCCGCGATGGTCATGCGCGAGCTTTCGACTAAAGTGGATATTCAAGAGACTAGTCATTTGATTGACACCTGCGGTACGGGTGGTGACGGTATTCAAACGTTTAATGTTTCAACGGTGTGTGCGTTTGTGGCAGCTGCGGCTGGTGCAAAAGTCGCCAAACATGGCGGCCGTTCCGTTTCATCGACCTGTGGTAGTGCGGATGTATTGGAAGCGCTAGGGGTCAATGTGAACCAAACGCCAGCGCAGGTGGCTGAGTGTGTAAATGAAATTGGCATTGGTTTTATGTTTGCCCCTAACCATCACAGTGCCATGAAATATGCTGCACCTGTTCGCCGAGAGCTTGGTGTTCGGACATTATTTAACCTGCTTGGCCCAATGACCAACCCAGCCTCTGCGCGCCGCCAAGTGATGGGTGTGTTTGATAAAGCGCTGACTGTGAAGCTGGCAAAAGTCCTTCAGCAATTAGGTAGTGAGCATGTATTAGTTGTCCATGGCGCTGATGGCATGGATGAGATTTCATTCACGGGCGATACCTTTGTCGCAGAGCTAAAAAACGGCCAAGTGAGCGAATATGTGCTGAACCCAACCCAATTGGGCTTAGGAATACATCGCTTGAAAGACATTCAAATCCAAAATGCAGAAGAATCTAAAGCCATAATTTTAGATGTGCTTAAAGGCAAAAAAGGTTCTGCTAGAGATATCGTACTCATGAATGCAGGTGCAGCAATTTATGTTGCTGGCATAGCGTCTAGCTTACAAGCAGGCATAGAAAAAGCTGCTGAAGTCATCGATAACGGCGCCGCTTTAGAAAAATTAAATCAGTTAATCGCATGTTCTAATCGAACTTAAACCAAATCGAGCCTAAGAAGGTTGTTATGTCAGATATTTTAAATAAAATTTTAGCGACTAAACGTGAAGAGGTCGCGGCAGCGAAAGCGATTAAATCCTTAGACGACTTACGTGTAGAGGCATACAACGAAGCTGACCCAAGAGATTTTGTGGGTAATATTTTCAATAAAGTCGATGCAGACTTGCCAGCAGTGATTGCTGAAATTAAAAAAGCGAGCCCTTCAAAAGGCGTGATTCGTGAAAATTTCAATCCAGCAGAAATCGCTAAATCTTATGAAAAAGGCGGCGCAGCATGTTTGTCTGTATTAACGGATAAACAGTATTTTCAAGGTTCACCTGAATACTTAAAACAAGCGCGCGCAGCTTGTAAATTGCCAGTCTTGCGTAAAGACTTCATGATTGATCCATACCAAGTGTATGAAGCGCGTGCAATGGGTGCGGATTGTATTTTGCTGATTGTTGCTGCGCTTGAGCTAGCGCAAATGCAAGAGTTAGAAGAGCTTTCACATGACCTCGGCATGGCTGTTTTAGTGGAGGTTCATGATGCAGAAGAATTGCAATTAGCTTTGCAATTAGAAACCCCACTCATTGGCATTAATAACCGTAATTTACGTACTTTCGATGTGACATTAGATACCACATTGGAATTACTCAAGCAGCTCCCTGATGACCGTTTTGTGGTCACAGAGTCTGGCATTTTCACGCCTGAAGATGTGACTTTGATGAGAACGAATCATGTGAATGCATTCTTGGTGGGTGAAGCGTTTATGCGTCAGCCAGATCCAGGTGCAGAGCTTGCGCGTGTTTTTGCATCGACAGTTTCAGGCTGTGCAGCTTAATTTAAGCCTAAGGATAAATTATGGCAAAAGATAACCAGCAGTTCTTAGCAATTCGTCCGCGCCGTATGCGTAAAGATGTATTTTCACGTCGATTGATGCGTGAAAATACGCTGACGACAAATGATCTGATTTATCCAGCATTTGTCCTTGAAGGGGAAAATCGCACAGAAGAAGTCGCGTCTATGCCGGGTGTGAAACGTCAGAGCATCGATGTACTTCTTAAAACAGCTGCCGAGTGCGTTGCACTTGGTATTCCAGCGATTGCGTTATTTCCCGTCGTGCCACAAGAATTCAAAAGCTTAGATGCTAAAGAAGCGTTTAACCCTAATGGTTTGGTGCCGCGCACTGTTAAAGCATTAAAAACAGCGTTTCCTGATTTGGGCGTGATTACCGATGTTGCGTTAGACCCTTACACCACGCACGGCCAAGATGGCTTGATCGATGACACAGGCTATGTGCTTAACGATGAAACGGTTGAAGTGCTGGTCAAACAAGCACTTTGCCATGCTGCCGCTGGCACTGATGTGGTCGCGCCATCTGATATGATGGATGGTCGTATTGGCGCCATTCGTGACGCGCTTGAAGAACACGGTTTTATCTATACACGAATTTTGGCTTACTCAGCTAAATACGCGTCAGCTTTTTACGGCCCTTTCCGCGATGCGGTTGGATCATCAGCCAATTTAGGCAAAGGCAATAAATACAATTACCAAATGGACCCAGCAAACGCTGACGAAGCAATTAAAGAAGTTGCTTTGGATATTGAAGAAGGTGCTGACATGGTGATGGTCAAGCCTGGTATGCCGTATTTGGATATCGTTCGCCGTGTGAAAGATGAGTTTGGTGTGCCAACTTATGCTTATCATGTGAGCGGTGAATATGCCATGCTTAAAGCGGCTGCGCAAAATGGTTGGCTTGATGAAAAAGCCTGTGTCTTAGAGGCCATGCTAGGATTTAAACGCGCTGGCGCTGATGGTGTTTTGACTTATTATGCGATGGATATTGCTCGCTGGCTTAAGTAGCCAGGAGGGCTTTCAGCCCTTCCGTATCTAGCCTTTCCGCGTTTCCACCATTCACCACACTTTTTGTTGAAAAGCGAATATCATCAAATTCAAACACACTGAGTTTGATAAAGCCATTCGGTCCCTCTAGGGTAAACATCGGCACTTTCATGCGCTCGCTATTTTTACCACCCGCTTTTCTATCCCTAACCCGATAAGACTTGTCGTTGCTGTCGTAAGGGATCTGCTGGTTGAGCAAGAAAATCTCGACCTCTTTTGCGCTGTCCGCAAATAAATGAATATGCGTTTCGGCATATTGCCCAGCCGTACCATCAAGCACGCTACCAGTTAAATGTGGATTGAAACGGGCAAAGATTTGCATAGTGGCGAGCGCATCTTGGCGGAGTAGGCGCAAGGCTTCTGGCTGGTCGTCATTATTGTAAATATCGTGGAAAAGCCGAATCTCTTCCTCGATTTGAGCATTTGAGGGCAAGCAGTTGGCATCTACAACACCAAGCTGACGCCCCGCTTTTTTCTTGGCATAACCGTAATCAGAAACGCCGTCTTCGGCCATCATGCGCGCGGCTTGCTGCGCCACTAGTTGGCGCAGTTGCGATTGTCGGCCACCGCTATCTTTTGCCATGATGAGCTGCTAATAAAGCGAATCTGTATCAGTCGCATCGCTGGCTGCAGTTGCCGCGCCAGATGCCCCACCTTTTTCTGGCGGTGGATACTCTTGATAGAAGTACTCATAGAAGCCGCTTTCATCCTCGCGCGCTCGATTGCCTGATTTAAGGTTGATACGAATCGATGAAACACCTTCTGGCGCAGCAAGGTCTACGTCAGGGATGCCTTTTAGCGCTGAGCTCATGTATTTAATCCAAACAGGCAAGGCTGCTGATCCGCCTGTTTCGCTGCCCCCTAATGATTGCGGTTTATCGTAGCCCATCCATACGACCGCTACCTTTTTAGGATTAAAGCCCGCAAACCATGTGTCGATATGATTGTTCGTTGTGCCCGTTTTACCAGCCAAATCACTACGACCTAATTGACGGGCTTTTGCGGCAGTACCAATACGGGTCACATCTTGCATCATGGAAGTCATCAAGAAGGCATTGCGTGCATCAATCACGCGGTCGGCATCATTCCCCGCTTCAACGAATTTCGTTTCTTCAATAATTTTGCCTTTGTTATCTTCAATGCGGGCAATCAAGTAGGGATTAACGCGGTACCCACCATTAGCAAATACCGCATAAGCTTCAGCCATTTGCCAAGGTGTCACTGAGCCAGCACCTA
Organism: uncultured Methylophilaceae bacterium; assembly: GCA_903899965.1. Classification (GTDB taxonomy): domain Bacteria; phylum Pseudomonadota; class Gammaproteobacteria; order Burkholderiales; family Methylophilaceae; genus Methylopumilus_A. Next base: position 27,807 of record CAIULB010000022.1, read on the forward strand.
AGGCCATGGTTAAGTAGGCTGGATGGTCTTTCGCGGCAAAGCCAAAACGGGTGATGTAATCTTGGGCGTATTCAACACCAATCGAATTAAGCACGCGGATAGACACCATGTTTTTGGATTTGGTGAGCGCGGTCCTTAAACGCATTGGACCTTCGTATTTGCCATCGAAGTTATGAGGTTCCCAGCTACTGCCACTGCCTGTAAAGCTAGCAGGAAAAGAAATCGGCGCGTCATCAATAATGCTGGCTGGGGTAAAGCCTTTTTCTAAAGCTGCTGAGTAAATAAATGGTTTGAAGCTGGAGCCTGGTTGGCGCCATGCTTGTGTTACATGGTTGAACTTGTTGCGGTTAAAGTCAAAGCCACCCACTAAAGCGCGAACAGCACCATTCTTTGGATCTAGTGAAACAAAAGCGGATTCCACTTGTGGCAGCTGGGTAATTTTCCAGCTTTCGCCTTCTTTCATCACACGAACAATAGAGCCGACTTTTATTTTAAGCTTTTCCCCAACTTTGGTGTCATGTAAAACGCGGCTCACAAGTGCCAAGCCCTCGCCTTCAATTTGGACATCTTCGCCGCTGGTGGTGTGAACGCGGACGCCTTTATCCGTGATTTTCGTCACAACAGCTGGTGATAAACCGCCAAAGGTTTCGAGTGCATCTATGGCCTTTTCCATCTTTTGGTTGGCACTTTCGCCAACGAGCTCACTTGATGCTACATAGCCTTCTGGGCCACGATATCCATGACGTAAGTCATACTCCATGATGCCTTGAGCGATGGCTGTATTAGCTGCCTCTTGGTCTGCCTTGATGATCGTTGTGTAAACCTTTAAGCCGCTACTGTAGATTTGCTCTTTGTAACGTTCGTACATAGACTGGCGTACAATTTCACCTACATAGTCAGCGGCTAAATCACGTGATTGTTTCGATGATTTGAAGTGTAGGGGTTCTTTTAGTGCCGCCTGATAGCTCGCTTCATCTATAAACTTATAGCGCAGCATATTGTGAAGTACTTCGTGCTGGCGATTGATTGCACGTTTTGGGTTCACAAAAGGGTTGTAATTCGATGGGGCCTTAGGCAAGCCAGCAAGTAAGGCGGTTTCAGCTAAGGTTAATTTATCGAGTGGCTTGCCATAATAGACTTGTGATGCGGCCGCAAAGCCATATGCACGCTGACCTAGGTATATTTGATTGATATATAGCTCTAGAATTTTATCCTTGCTAAGGCTGTGCTCAATTTTAATGGCCAGCATGGCCTCATTAATCTTTCTTTTAAAACTCCGTTCGCTCGATAAAAAGAAATTGCGTGCAACCTGCATGGTAATGGTACTTGCGCCTTCTTTTGAGCCTCCAGTGACGTTGTTTAATGCTGCACGCAAGATGCCCTTTGTATCAACGCCACCATGCTTGTAAAAGCGAATATCTTCAATTGCAATCACCGCTTCCTGCAAGTTTTTTGGCACTTTGGAGATGTCTACAAAAGATCGTCTTTCTTCCCCATACTCTGCTAACAAATAACCATCTTCCGAATAGACGCGCAATGGCAGTTTGGGCTTGTAGTTTGTTAATGCTTCCAGTGATGGCAGGTCTGGATAGATAAGTGCGCTAGCTAAGCCTAAGAGAAGTGCACCAACTAATGTCAGCGTGATAAAGGATAGGGCTAAAAATTTCCACCAAGATTGTAGGAACATAAGATTGAATGCACAGATTATTTGTCGAAAAACTTATTATATGTGGCTTGAGTTACAAACTAAAATTAAATTTTTAATGGGTGTGTGTTGAGTGCTTAACATCAGCAATATCTGACAATCCACCCAGATTGCCTTAAAATACCTACTATGTAAGTGTTGGGCATTTTTTATTGCCTGAATGGATTTTTTGCAAATGCCTAAAATATTTTTTGTCGGCCTGATGGGCGCTGGTAAAACCACCGTGGGGCGCTTTTTGGCTAAAAATCTCGGATTGGATTTTTACGACACTGACCAAGAAATTGAAAAGCGCACAGGGGTGCGTGTGCCCACCATTTTTGAGATGGAGGGCGAGGCGGGGTTTCGTAAGCGCGAAGTTGGCATGATTGATGAGCTTACCCAGGTAGATAATATTGTGTTGGCGACTGGCGGTGGTGCTGTGTTGTCAGCGGAAAACTGCGAGCATTTGTCTACCCGTGGCACTGTGATTTATCTGCGAGCCAGCGTGCATGATTTATATTTACGCACCCGCTTTGACCGCAATCGCCCACTTTTGCAAAACACCAACCCGCAGGCAAAGTTAGAACAATTATTCGCAGCGCGCGATCCTTTTTATCGTGAAGTTGCGCACCATATTGTCGACACAGGCAATCAGCCAGTGATTAATATCGTGCAACAAATTGAAGAGCTATTGGGCTATAAAAAATCGGAACCTGAAATCTAATGTCATCAACTATGCAAACGCTACAAGTATCACTGGGTGACCGCAGTTACCCGATTCATATTGGCCAAAATTTACTTAGTCAGGCCGATTTAATTTTGCCGCATCTAAAACGTAAACAGGTTGCGATTGTGAGCAACACCACTGTTGCACCTTTATATATGGAGAAATTGGCTGAACCACTTCGTGCGGCTGGCGTTAAAGTCATTGAGGTTATTTTGCCTGATGGTGAAGCCTATAAAAATGGTGAGACGCTTAACCTTATCTATGATGCGCTTTTGCAAAATCGTTGTGAGCGCAGCACAACTCTGATTGCTTTGGGTGGAGGTGTAATTGGAGATATGACAGGTTACGCTGCCGCGACTTATTTGCGGGGTGTGCCATTTATCCAAATTCCGACTACACTTTTATCGCAAGTGGATTCCTCCGTAGGCGGTAAAACAGGCATCAACCACCCACTTGGCAAAAATATGATAGGCGCCTTCTATCAACCGCAGTTAGTGTTGGCAGATACCGAAACACTTAAAACTTTGCCAGCAAGAGAACTTTCAGCGGGCGTGGCGGAGGTGATTAAGTATGGCCTCATTCGCGATGTTAAGTTTTTTGATTGGCTAGAAACAAATATGACCAAGCTGATGGCCCTGGATACAGCAGTTACTTCAGAGGCCATTTATCGGTCATGCGAAAATAAGGCAGATGTGGTTGCGGCGGATGAACATGAAACAGGCGAGCGCGCAACGCTCAACCTTGGCCACACATTTGGCCATGCGGTTGAAAATGCAATGGGCTATGGTGTCTGGTTGCACGGTGAAGCGGTTGCAGCAGGAACCATGATGGCGGCAGACTTATCAAAACGTCTCGGCTGGCTAAGTGATGCCGAAGTAGCGCGTATCTCAAAAATTTTCAAAGCGGCCAGCTTGCCTATTGATGCCCCAAAATTAGGTGTGGATAAATATATCGATTTAATGGGATTAGATAAAAAGGTGATCGACGGAAAAATTCGTCTCGTCTTGCAGCAGGGCATTGGTAAGTCCCTGGTCACGAGTGATTATCCGGCCGAAGCGCTTCGTCAAACATTGGCATTGGATTAAGTATGACAACACTCGCTATCTACGCTGCCAATCCTGACGAGTCTCGTGGCAGAAAATTTAAAGAGTCAGACCCGCAGGGCCGCAACCAATTTCAGCGTGACCGAGACCGTATTATTCATTCCAGCGCATTTCGTCGCTTGGAATATAAAACTCAGGTGTTTGTGAATCACGAAGGTGATTTATTCCGAACTCGTTTAACGCACAGCATTGAAGTCGCCCAAATCGGCCGTGCCATTGCACGCAATTTAAACTTACATGAAGATCTAGTAGAAGGCATTGCCCTTGCTCACGATTTGGGCCACACGCCATTCGGCCATGCAGGCCAAGATGCACTTAATGAATGTATGCGTGACTTTGGTGGCTTTGAGCACAATCTACAATCCTTGCGCGTGGTAGATTTGCTAGAGCAACGCTATGCCGAGTTTGACGGTTTAAACCTTACTTTTGAGTTGCGTGAAGGCATTCTCAAACATTGTTCACTCAATAACGCAAAGTTGCTAGGCGATGTGGGTGAGCGTTTTATTAATAAAGAACAACCTTCATTAGAAGCACAGCTCACTAATTTGGCTGATGAGATTGCTTATAACAACCATGATGTGGATGATGGCTTGCGTTCTGGGTTGATTACGCTAGAGCAGTTAGAGCAAGTGACCTTGTTTGCAGATAACCTTAATAAGGTGCGCACCCAATACCCGGAACTCACAGGTCGCAGACTAATCCATGAAACCGTACGACGTATGATTAATGTGCTGGTGGCGGACTTGTGTGAGCAAAGTAGCAGCAATATTTCGAATGCCGCGCCAAAGACGATTGATGATGTGCGTGGCAATAACATGCTGATTAGCTTTAGTCCTGCCATGCGCGAACAGCAAACTGAACTCAAGCGCTTTTTACGCGCCAATCTTTATCAACATTACCGCGTGAATCGCATGACCTCAAAGGCACAGCGCATCGTGCGTGAGTTGTTTAGAGTGTTTATGCAAGATGTGAAATTGATGCCAGATGAGTTTCAGCAAAGAGCCAAACTAGATAGCCCAAGCGAGCAAGCGCGAGCAGTCGCGGACTATATTGCAGGCATGACAGACCGCTACGCAATTAGAGAGTATCAGCGCCTATTTACCGTATCTGACCGTGAGTTATAGCGCGAGATATCAAGCGCTAAAAGCTGATCTATCTGAATTCCCACCCATTTTGTTGCAAAAAAACAACAAAATTTCGTTTGTTGTCAAAAAACATACAACTTTACTTGCTAACCTTGCTTTTGCTTTGGCATACTCTCAACACCTTCATGGGGTAAATATGCCTTCATGAGGAAACAAAAATTTTAGGAGAAATATATGAACAAGAAATTAGGTTTAGCAGTTGCTGGTGCTTTAGTAGCATTCTCATCTGCAGCTAACGCTGGTATCACAATCCCAGCTGGTGATTGGACTGTAGACATCGGTGGTAACGTTAACGCTTACTACTCACACACTAACTACTCTGGCACTGCTGCTGCAAGCCGTGAGTCAACAAACCAAATCTCAACTGGTCTATTGCCAGCTGCTTTTGGTATTGGCGCTAAAACACGTCAAAATGATTTGGACATTGCGTTCCAATTCTCATTCTTCACTGGTACATCATCAGGTTCTGGCACATCAGCTGGTAACAACACATTGAACATTCGTCAAGCTTTCTTGACATTTGGTGATGCTTCATGGGGTACTATCAAAGCTGGTCGTGATTTAGGTATCTACGGTTCAGACGCTATCTTGTCAGACATGACATTGTTGGGCGTTGGTAACGGTGCTGGTGTAACTAATGGTGGTTCTTCAACATTAGGTCGTATCGGTTCTGGTTACATGTACGCTGACTGGATTGGTCAAATCGCTTACGCTTCACCAAACTGGAATGGTTTCAGCTTCGCTGCTGCTATTACAGAACCATGGGCAAATGGTGTTGACACATCAAACAGCAACATTGGTTACCAAGGTAAAGTTACTTATGACTTCGCTGCTAATGACGTGACTGGTCGCGTTTGGTTGGGTGGTATTAGTCAAAAACATGACGCTGGTACAGATGGTACAGGTGCATATTCTCTAAATACAACAACAGGTGTTGTTTCACAAGCTGCTACAACTCCAGTTGCTTCTTACACATCAAGCGGTTTCGATGTTGGTGCTAAAGTTGCTTACCAAGGTGCTCAATTGGTTGGTTACTACTACAATGGTGATGGCCTTTCAGGTTCACATAGCTTGTTGAGTGGTGGTATTGACGGTGCGTTGTACTTAGGATCATCAACAAAAACTAAAGACAGCGGTGGTTATGTTCAAGCTACATACGTTATTCCTGGCGTAGGTACTAAGTTGGGCGCTTCATGGGGTGAGAGCTTCTCTCAAACTCCGGGTTCAGCACCAGAATACAAGAACGAATCTTGGATTGTTGGCGCTTACCACCCACTTACAAAGAGCTTAAACCTAGTTCTTGAATACACTGATCAAAAAATTGACAATGTTGCAGACAAAAGTGCCAACAATCTTGAGTCAAAAACTGTATCAGCTGGTGCAATCTTATTCTTCTAGGATTTATTTCTTAGTCTGATATAAGTTAAACGGCACCCTCGGGTGCCGTTTTTTATTGTTCAATTCTCAAAGGTTTAATATGAAATTATTTTTTGTATTGGTCGCATTAGCATTAACCGCTTGTTCAAGTTTATCTAATCCTCAGGGTGCCGCACAATCAGTGCGTATAATAGACACTAAAAGCCAAACTTATAAAACTACATGTAATGGAGCTGTTGAGGATTGGAGCAATTGTTTTGGTCGAGCAAATAAAAGCTGTGCCAATGGTTACAATGTACTTGAACGATTAGAAAGTCCTGTTGGTGGCAAGAGAGAACTTACATTTCAATGTAAGAAATAATGGATATTAACAATGCATAGCAAATTAATTGGCTTGACGCTTTTAGCTTTATTGACATCATGTACAACCATGCCGCAGAAATATCAGCATAATTTAGGAGTAGTTTCGTGTAGCGGTTTTAAAGGATGGCAAGATTGTACGGCCTATGCAGAGGGTGTCCCGTATTTTGTGTAAACGTCGGTTAATTACTGCTGAGGCATCCTCTCCTCAAACTGAATAGTAAACCTATTAAGCGCAGGTTTCCAATCACGCA
>CAIULB010000023.1 GCA_903899965.1 uncultured Methylophilaceae bacterium
ACCTACTTTGGCAGACGCCTATGGGTACCAGAAATTAATAGCAGCAACGGGATGCGTCGCGCTGGCGCAGAACGAGCTGCCATTAACGCCCCTATGCAAGGCACCGCAGCCGACCTGATTAAACTTGCCATGATTGCCGTTCAGAATTGGATCGCCGCTCAACAACTACAAACCAAACTCATCATGCAAGTACACGATGAGCTGGTACTTGAAGTGCCTGAAGCGGAATTAGATTTAGTCAAAACAATGTTGCCACAGCTCATGCAAAATGTTGCCAAACTTGATGTGCCATTATTGGCTGAAGTTGGCGTGGGTAACAATTGGGAAGCGGCGCATTAATGATGACTAAAGATATTCCAAATATCGGCATTTACGTGATTGGTGATGAAATTCTGTCGGGAAAACGCCAAGATGCCCATTTAAGCAAAGCAATTGAAATCCTAAAAGCACGCGGCTTACAATTAAGCTGGGCTGAGTATTTGGGCGATGACGCAGCACGCTTAGTGGCTTCATTCAAACGCAGTTTAGCCGCCAACGATATCGTATTTTCATTTGGTGGTATCGGCGCAACGCCTGATGATTTCACCCGCCAAGCGGCGGCAGAAGCACTGAATGTGCCCATAGAACGCCATACTGACGCGGTCTCTGAAATTGAAGCCCAATTTGGCGAAGCCGCTTATCCTAAAAGGGTTTTGATGGCTGATTTCCCTCAAGGAGCGAACTTAATTCCCAACCCAGTCAATCGCGTTGCTGGGTTTAGCGTCAAACAACATTACTTTATGCCTGGCTTTCCGCAAATGTCACACCCGATGATGGAATGGGTGCTTGATACAAACTACCAACACCTGTTTAACCAAATCATCATCAGTGAATCATCTATTTTGGTGATGGATGCAGGCGAAAGTAATTTATTAGATTTAATGAATGAGTTCACAGAAAAATATCCAAGCCTCAAGCTATTTAGCCTGCCACATTTGGACGAGCGCCGCACCATAGAACTAGGCATGAAGGGCGATGCAGACTTGGTCACCCAAGCAATCACAGAGATAAAAACCAAGATAGCTGAATTAGCTTACGCTTGGTCAGAACTCCCAAAATAAGCAATCAAGAAAAAATCGGCTAAGCTGTTCAAAAAATAAGCAAATTTTGGTTTTAAGAAGCACGATTTGCGTATAAAATAGGCAGCTTTCCTGTAAGTTTTGAAATCAAGGTTTAAATCACTCGTGCAAATCGGCCCATACAAACTGCGTAACAACCTTGTCGTCGCCCCTATGGCGGGTGTAACCGACAGGCCTTTTCGCATGCTTTGTAAAAAGCTAGGCGCGGGTTATGCCGTTTCTGAAATGGTGACTTCAAACTCACTCCTCTACGGCAGTGCAAAGACTTTGCGACGCGCTAACCATGAAGGCGAAGTAGAGCCTATTTCTGTACAAATCGCTGGTGCTGACCCAAAAATGCTCGCAGATGCCGCGAGATACAATGTTGATCATGGCGCGCAAGTCATCGACATCAACATGGGTTGCCCTGCCAAAAAAATCTGTAACGTCATGGCAGGTTCAGCGCTTTTGAAAGATGAACCGCTGGTCTCCCAAATTCTCAAAGCCGTGGTTGCTGCGGTTGATGTGCCTGTCACGCTTAAAATCCGAACTGGCTGGGACAAACAAAACCGCAACGCTGTTGCAGTAGCAAGAATGGCGGAAGACATTGGCGTACAAGCTTTAGCCATGCATGGTCGCACGCGCGCTTGCGCATACATGGGAGATGCAGAGTACGACACCATCGCCGAAGTAAAGCAAGCCATCAAAATACCGCTCATTGCGAACGGCGACATCACAACACCTGAAAAAGCCAAGTTCGTGCTTGAGTATACCGGTGCTGACGGAGTCATGATTGGTCGTGCAGCTCAAGGCCGCCCTTGGATTTTCCGCGAAATTGAACATTATTTAACCACTGGCGAACATATGCCTGCACCAGAGGTCGAAGAAATTCGTAGCGTGATGCTCGGTCATCTGCACGATTTATATGAATTTTATGGTGACTTAACTGGTATGCGCGTAGCTCGCAAGCATATCTCTTGGTACACCAAAGGCTTGAAAGATTCAGCCAATTTCCGTCATGCGATGAATCAATTACAAACCATCGATGAGCAATTGAATGCAATTAACGATTTCTTCAATCATCTGCAAACACAAGATACGCGCATTCAATATGCCACCGATGAAGCAGGTGCTAACGGTGAGGTACTTGCAGCATGAGTTCAAAATGTGAACTAGCGATCAGCGTGGAGCGTGCGCTCAATGAATACTTTAAAGACTTAGACGGTCAACCACCGCATGCGGTTTACGACATGGTACTTGGTTGTATTGAGAAACCAATGATCGAGCACATTATGAAACGTGCTGGCGGAAACCAAAGCAAAGCCGCTGAAATCTTGGGTCTTAATCGCAACACCCTCAGAAAAAAATTACAGCAATACAACATCGAATAAGCGCATAACGCTTATTCGCCCATTTTTAATTCCAATAACTTTTTATCGAAATCTTTCATCATGGCAGTCATTAAAAGAGCACTTATTAGCGTTTCAGACAAACAAGGCATTCTTGAATTTGCAAAAAACTTGCAAAACTTTGGCGTGGAAATTTTATCTACTGGCGGCACCGCAAAACTATTCCGCGAAAGTAATATTCCAGTAGTCGAGGTTAGTGATTACACAGGCTTTCCAGAAATGTTGGATGGCCGCGTCAAAACCTTACACCCTAAAGTGCACGGTGGTATTTTAGGGCGTCGTGACTTACCTGAGCATGTAGCCGCCATGCAAGAAGCGAATATTCCTAATATCGACATGGTGGTAGTGAATCTTTATCCATTCCGCGAAACGATCGCTAAACCAAATTGCAGCTTAGAAGACGCGATTGAAAATATCGACATCGGCGGCCCAACCATGGTACGTGCTGCGGCTAAGAACTATCATCATGTTGCGATTGTGACTGACCCAGCAGATTATGCTGTCATCGCACGCGAAATGACTTCTACCAAAGGCGCAGTCGGTGCTGAAACACGCATTATGTTGGCGAAAAAGGCCTTCTCACACACTGCTGAATACGATGGTGCAATTAGCAACTATCTCACCAGCCTCACTACGACTGGCGAGAAACAAGCATTCCCAGACAAATATTCAACACAACTTACTAAAGTCATGGACTTGCGCTACGGCGAAAATCCTCACCAAGAAGCTGCGTTCTACCGCGATGCAACTGTGCCGAATGGTGCACTTGCTAGCTTCACACAATTACAAGGCAAAGAGCTTTCATATAACAACATTGGCGATGCTGATGCTGCTTGGGAATGCGTTAAAACATTCGATGTGCCAGCTTGTGTGATTGTGAAACATGCAAATCCTTGTGGCGTGGCGATTGGTGCAACTTTGCTTGAGACTTATCAAAAAGCGTTTAGCACAGATCCAACTTCAGCATTTGGCGGCATCATCGCTTTCAACCGTGAAATTGATGCGGCAACAGCAGAAGCTGTGGTAAAGCAATTCGTTGAAGTGGTCATTGCGCCAGCAGTTTCAGCAGCAGCAAAAGAAATTTTTGCCGCAAAAACCAACGTACGTGTATTAACCGTTGCGCTTGGAAATGAACTTAATAATCTGGAATACAAACGTGTCGGTGGCGGCTTGTTAGTGCAGTCTCCAGACGCACTCAACGTCACACCGGCACAATTCAAAATTGTGACCAAAAAACAACCAACACCAAAACAATTAGAAGATTTGCTCTTCGCTTGGCGTGTCGCTAAATTTGTTAAATCTAACGCGATTGTATTCTGTGGCAATGGCATGACATTAGGCGTTGGTGCTGGCCAAATGAGCCGAGTAGACAGCACTAAAATTGCTGCCATCAAAGCACAAAACGCGCACCTTTCATTGCAAGGTGCGGCGGTTGCTTCTGATGCATTCTTCCCATTCCGTGATGGTTTAGATGTGCTTGCTGAAGCAGGCGCTTCATGTGTAATTCAACCTGGTGGCAGCATGCGCGATGAAGAAGTCATTGCCGCAGCAGACGAACATGGTTTAGCGATGGTACTCACAGGCTTCCGTCACTTCCGTCATTAATTAAACGCTTTTAGTTAAGCATTAGGAATAAATAATGAAAGTCATGATTATTGGTGGTGGTGGACGTGAACATGCTTTGGCATGGAAAGTTGCCCAAAACAAACAAGTGAGCCGCGTATTTGTGGCGCCTGGCAACGCAGGCACAGCGCTTAATCCTGATATGGTCAACGTGCCAATTACCAGCGTGCCTGAACTAGTTGCATTTGCAAAAGAAGAACAAGTTGCCCTCACAATTGTTGGCCCTGAAGCCACACTTTCTCAAGGGGTAGTAGATGCTTTCCGTGCTGCAGGCCTGAAGATTTTTGGCCCAACCAAAGCAGCGGCACAGCTTGAAAGCTCGAAAGACTTCGCAAAAGCTTTCATGATTCGCCACAAAATCCCAACAGCAGCTTACGCAACATTTACCGATGCGAAAGCAGCGCATGATTATGTGAATGCGCAAGGGGCACCAATTGTGATTAAGGCGGATGGTTTGGCGGCAGGCAAAGGCGTCGTCGTAGCGATGTCGCTTGATGAAGCGCATGCTGCCATTGACTCTATGCTTTCAGACAACAAACTAGGCAGTGCTGGTGCACGCGTGGTAATTGAAGAATTTTTAACTGGTGAAGAAGCTAGCTTTATTGTGATGGTAGATGGTAAAAATATCTTACCCCTTGCTACCAGCCAAGATCACAAACGTTTGCTCGATGGCGACCAAGGTCCAAATACAGGTGGGATGGGCGCTTATTCCCCAGCGCCTATAGTTACGCCAACCATTCATGCGAAAGCCATGCGCGACATCATCAAGCCAACAGTTGAAGGGATGGCCGCTGACGGCATTCCATATACAGGCTTTTTATACGCAGGCCTCATGATCAGTCCAAATGGCGATGTTAAAACTTTAGAGTTCAACTGTCGTATGGGCGATCCTGAAACGCAACCAATTCTCATGCGCCTCAAAAGTGACTTAGTTAAATTGGCTGAGCATGCTGTTGATGGAACATTAGATAAAGTTGAAGCCGACTGGGATAGACGAACTGCATTAGGCGTAGTAATGGCATCGGCCAATTACCCAGACACACCACGTACTGGGGATGTGATAACAGGCTTGCCAAGTGGCACTGACGACATGCAAGTATTCCATGCTGGCACTGCCATGAAAGGCGACCAAGTCGTCACTAGCGGCGGTCGCGTTTTATGTGTCACTGCACTTGGTGAAACAGTGAAATATGCACAAAACTGTGCTTACCAAGCACTCGACCCAATTAAATTTGATGGTGCGCAATACCGCAAAGATATTGGCTATCGCGCTGTTAAAGGCTAACCAACATTGAATGCCCGCGGCCTTAGGCATTTTCTAAAATCTGGCGGGGTCATCGCCTATCCAACTGAATCAGTCTTTGGCTTAGGTTGCGACCCCACAAATCGGCAAGCAGTAAAGCGCATCTTAAACATCAAAGGTCGCCCGCAACACAAGGGGCTTATTTTGGTCGCTGACTGCTTTTCTCGATTAAAGGCTTTTGTTGCACCACTTAGTGCATCGCAAATGCACACTATGGAACAGTCTTGGGGTAATCCGAAAAAACCTCATACTTGGATAGTGCCTGCCGCCAACCGTTGCCCCAAATGGCTAACGGGTCGGCATAAAAGCATCGCCATCCGTGTCAGTAGCCACCCTTACACAGCAAAATTATGTAAAGATACAGGCATGGCTTTGGTATCCACCAGCGCAAACCAAAGCGGTCATCAAGCAGCTAAAACAGACAAGCAATGTCAGCAAAAATTTGGGTGCCAAGTCCAAGTATTAACAGGCAAAACCGCCGGGGCAAAAAAGCCGTCGACCATAGAAGATTTAATGACTGGGAAAATCTTTAGAAAGTAAGGAATGTCAGAACAAACTATTAACCCAAACGCCGTTTATGAATATCTTCAGGGTTTACAAAACCGTATCGTTGAGTCTGTTGAACTGATAGACGGTAAGAATTTTTTGAATGATAGCTGGCAACGCCCAGAAGGTGGTGGTGGTACTTCATGCATGCTTGAAGAAGGTAATGTGTTTGAGCGCGCCGGTATTGGTTTTTCACACGTTAAAGGTAATAAATTGCCGCCAGCGGCAACGGCAGCCCACCCAGAGGCGGCAGGCAGACCTTGGGAAGCCATGGGCGTTTCTTTGGTTTTTCACCCACGAAATCCATATATTCCAACGGTACACATGAACGTACGTTTTTTTGTGGCAAAAGCTCAACCAGGAAAAGATGAGCAAGATATTTGGTGGTTCGGTGGCGGTATGGATTTAACACCGTACTATGGTTTTGAAGAAGACTCGGTGCATTTTCACCGCACTTGCCGTGACGCTTTAGCCCCATACGGCCAGGATTTATATCCAAGCTTTAAACAACATTGCGATGAATATTTCCATCTAAAGCACCGCAACGAGCCTCGCGGCATTGGTGGCATCTTTTTTGATGACTTCAATAAACTTGGTTTTGAACAAAGTTTCGCCATGCTTAAAGCTGTTGGCGATGCTTTTGTTAGCGCGTACTTACCTATCGTACAACGCCGTAAAGAACTGGGTTTTGGTGAGCGCGAACGTGATTTCCAAGCTTATCGTCGTGGGCGTTATGTCGAATTCAATTTGGTATTTGATCGTGGGACTTTATTTGGCCTGCAATCCAATGGTCGTACAGAATCCATTCTGCTTTCCATGCCACCTATCGTGAAATGGCGCTACGATTGGAAGCCCGAAGCAGGAAGCGCCGAGGCCAAGCTTTATACTGACTTTTTGATTGATAAAAACTGGTTAGGTCTATGACAACCATTGCTAACAGCAACATTCAAGATTTGCTCGATTTTATTGATGCCAGCCCTAGCCCATGGCATGTGGTGACAACATCGAGCGAAAGGCTTACCAAGGCTGGGTTCAAAGCATTAAATGAATCCGAAGCATGGCAACTTGAAACTGGCGGTCGCTACTTTGTCACTCGCGGTGGCAGTTCAATTATCGCCTTCACAATTGGCCAAAATTCTCTTCCGATCTCTGGCTTTAACATGGTCGGCGCGCATACCGACTCCCCTGGTCTACGTCTAAAACCTCACGCAGCATTCAGTAGCGATGGTTTAATTCGTATTGGTGTTGAAGTTTATGGCGGGCCGATATTAGCGACTTTCGCTGACCGCGATTTGAGCATGGCTGGCCGAGTGAACGTACGAATAGCAAACGGTTTTGAAACGCGTTTAATCAAATTTGATAAACCTTTGTTAAGACTTCCCAACCTTGCGATTCATATGAACCGCGAAGTAAACGACAAAGGGTTGAAGTTCAACAAGCAAACTGAATTACCGTTGTTATTTGGCGAGAGCGCAAATGGCATAGAAGCTGATGCACAATTTTTAGGTCACATTGCAAAATCAATTAAAGTCGAAGTTAAGGACATCATCAACTTTGAGCTCAATGTTTTTGATACGCAAAAAGGCATTATCTGGGGCGCAAATCAGGAATTTATTGCGGATAGCCAACTAGACAATCTTGCATCTTGCCATGCAGCATTATCTGCTTTATTAGCGAATAAAAAACCAAACAACACAGCTATCTGTGCACTGTTTGACCATGAAGAAGTCGGCAGCGAAAGTGCAACTGGTGCGAGTGGTAGTTTTTTAGCAGACATCGTTGAGCGCATTAGTCTTCATTTAAACAAAGAAGAAAAATTACGCGCTTTAGCGAATAGTTTTTTCATCAGCGCCGATATGGCACATGCTTTTCATCCGAACCATGCAGGGAGTTATGAGCCATGTCACCATGTGCATATCAACAAAGGCCCTGTGATTAAGACCAATGCTAACCAACGCTATGCCACCAACGCTGAAAGTGCCGCAAGGTTTATTAGGCTATGTGAGCATGCTGGTGTACCTTATCAAGAATACGCACATCGTACCGATTTAGGTTGCGGAAGCACCATCGGCCCAATTGTGGCTTCTCGCCTTGGCGTTGCCTCTGTCGATGTTGGTTCACCCATGTGGGCAATGCACAGTGTCCGTGAAAGCACTGGCGTTTTAGATCATGCTTACATGATTAAAGTGTTAACAACTTACTACTCTTAAAAATGAGCCTTGAACAAAAAGGGGATGCCCGTGTTAACGAAGTTATTTAAGCAAATGTTCCGCACCAAAGCCGTGTCATCAAAAGACAACGGCGAACTAAAACGATGCCTCAGCGCTTTCGACCTCACGCTGCTTGGCGTTGGCGCGATTATCGGCACTGGCATTTTTGTGCTCACTGGCATTGCGGCGGCCAATCAAGCTGGCCCTGCTGTGATATTGTCTTTTATTATCTCTGGCACTGCCTGCGCATTTGCCGCTCTTGCCTATGCTGAGCTTGCGGCATCAGTCGGTGGCTGTGGTAGCGCTTACGGCTACAGTTATGTGGCATTCGGTGAGATTGTTGCTTGGATTATCGGCTGGATTTTATTGCTTGAGTACAGCGTATCCGTTGCTGCAGTTGCGAATGGCTGGTCAGGCTATTTCAACAATGCGCTTCATGCGGTTGGCTTAGGGTTACCTGACGCTTTAACAAAATCACCAGAGCTAGGTGGCATCATTAATCTGCCTGCCAGTTTAATTATCCTTATTCTCATGGGCATGCTGATTAAAGGCGCAAAACAAAGCGCACAACTCAACACCGCCATGGTTTTTGTCAAAGTACTCGCTATTACCATCTTCGTTGGCGTAGCAATTTTTAACGTACACCCTGAAAACTGGCACCCTTTCATGCCTTATGGCTGGTTTAACACCTTGCCTGATGGCAAAACAGTGGGCGTGCTTGCAGGTGCATCTTTAGTATTCTTTGCTTATGTTGGTTTTGATGCTGTTTCAACCGCCGTTGAAGAAGCAAAAAACCCACAACGTGACGTGCCGATTGGTATCATTTCATCACTTTCTTTCTGCACCATTATTTACGTGATTGTAGCAGGCTTACTCACAGGCATCGTCCCTTACAGCACGCTAGGCGTAGACCATCCTGTGGCTTTCGCATTGGAGTCTATAGGCTACAACTGGGCTTCAGCTCTCGTTTCAACAGGGGTAATTGCTGGGCTCACTACCGTGATGCTTGTCCTCTATTATGGACTGACACGCATCATCTTAGCCATGAGTCGAGATGGCTTAATCACACCTTACCTATCCCATGTAAGTCCAAGGACGCAAACCCCTGTTCGCGTCATCATCATTACCGGCTTGATTATGTCGATTGCTGCTGGACTTGTGCCACTTGGCGCATTGGCAGAGTTAGTGAATATCGGCACTTTAGCTGCATTTGTATTGGTTTGCTTAGGGGTGATTGTACTGAGAAAAAGCCAGCCAGATTTACCACGTCCATTTAAGAATCCATTTACGCCACTATTCCCTGCGTTAGGCATGCTTTTCTGCGGAGCATTGATGGCATTTCTACCACAACAAACATGGACGCGTTTCTTGCTGTGGTTAGGATTAGGCGTTGTGATCTACTTTGTTTACTCAATGAAACATAGCAAACTCAGAAAGTCTTGAAACAGAAATTGAGACAACAAAAAAGCCAGTCTTTTGAACTGGCTTTTTTTATTCTTACTTAACCTATGGTTGATAGATTAAAGTGACAATACCCAGTGAACGATAGTCTTGATATCTTCTTCTTTCACTTGTGGGTGAGCTGGCATTGGGATTGGGCCCCAAACACCGCTACCACCAGCTTTAACTTTAGCAACTAACTTAGCTTCCATGTCTTTGCCTTTGTACTTAGCAGCAACATCTTTGTATGCTGGGCCAACTACTTTTGCTTCAACAGAGTGACAAGCTAAACAGCCACTTTTTTGAGCCAATGCTTTTGCAGCGTCATCTGCACTAGCTTGACCAGCTAGCATCAATGAACCTGCAGCAGCAACTGATAATAATAATGCTTTCATGCTTATCTCCTAATTTCAATTAACTTTAAAAGCCTATAACTACTGCCACTTATAATCATACTCAATATTTAGAGTATTTTGAAAAGAATTTATACATTTCTTAACAATTTGGCATCATGCTTGATGGCAGTTAATTATCTAACGTCATAACCTTAGCTTACGTTGACATCCTAAAATCTGACAAAACCTATTTGCTTTCGTTCAAGGCTTCCAAGCTATATTCCGTCACCATAGTGTGCGTTTCATTTGGATAAATCGTCACGCTATTTTCCATTGCATTGGCAGACTCCACACAAATCGTCTTACGCCATTCATCCTTAGCCCCCATATCAGGCATTTGCTCGGCTTTTTCAGCCCAAGGAGTCCAAATAATCGTGGTATGACTACAGGATTTCGTCACGCGAATTTTGCGTGAGTAAGCAGCATCATGAATCACAATGTCACGACGGCTATTGATAAATACACGATCGAACTCACTATTAAATTTCACTGGGCCATGTTGAATGTTGCGCTCGTAACCGGCCACCTTGTCGGAGAACACTAGATTTTCCAAACCTGTAACCTGAATACCCTCAACATCACTCACATTAAAGTATGTGTGGAATGCCTCACCTATCATAAATGGATGACTCGCCAAATTGGTGGTCATCATTTCCAAACGCAAAGTCTCACCAATATTAATCGCCAACACAAAACGATAGTCGTAAGACAATTGTTTTCTAGTCACGTCCGTATGCGTCATTTCAAGCAATAAGCGCGTTGCGCCATTTGCTAGCGTGGAAGTTTGTAAAACTTTCCAAGGAATAACACGCGCAAATCCATGTGGGCAATAACTGCTATCCGTTGGATGCGCCCCAAACCAAGGCCAACAAATAGGAATACCACCACGAATTGAACGGCCTTCGGTATAGCGCGCGTTGCTTGAGAGCCACAACACAGGCTCGGCAGCAGCTTTAGGTTGCCAATGCATTACGTGACCACCCTGCATGGCAATCGTAGCCGTTGCATGATTATTTTCTATCGATAAAAACTGCAAGCCATGTTCATCATCGTACTGAACAATGCCAACACCCACCCCAACTTTATTTTTAGCTGATGCTGTATGAATCATGACTACCCTTATTTCTTCTCGATTTGCGATACATCACGCACCGCACCTTTGGCTGCAGATGTACTCATGGCTGCGTAAGCACGAAGTGCAGGTGAAACAATACGCTCACGGCTCACAGGCTTCCAAGCTTTAGCGCCTTTAGCTTCCATTGCCAAACGACGTTTGGCTAACGTTGCGTCTTCCACTTTTAAGTTAATCGTGCGGTTTGGAATATCAATTTCAATGATATCGCCCTCTTCTACCAAGCCAATTGCACCGCCTTCAGCGGCTTCAGGCGAAGCATGTCCAATACTCAAACCAGATGTACCGCCAGAGAAACGGCCATCGGTAAGTAAAGCACATTCTTTACCCAAGCCTTTAGACTTGAGGTAAGAAGTTGGATACAACATCTCTTGCATACCAGGTCCACCACGCGGACCTTCATAGCGAATCACTACGACATCGCCAGCAACGATTTCATCATTCAAAATCGCCGCAACTGAGTCATCTTGCGATTCAAAAATACGAGCACGTCCTGTGAATTTCAAAATGCTGTCATCAACGCCCGCGGTTTTAACAATACAGCCATCTAAAGCAATATTGCCATAAAGCACTGCCAAACCACCGTCTTGTGAATAAGCATGCGCTTTATCACGGATACAGCCTTCCGTTCTATCGATATCTAGCGCAGGCCAAAGCATGGATTGGCTAAACGCGATGGTCGTTGCAACGCCACCAGGCGCTGCTAAGAACAACTTCTTAGCTTCTTCATTACCCGACTTCATCACATCCCATTGATCTAAAGCATCCCCCATCGTTGGAGCATGCACTACTGGCGTATCTCGGTGAATAACTCCTGCACGGTCAAGCTCACCCAAAATACCCATCACGCCACCTGCACGATGGACATCTTCCATGTGATATTTAGGTGTTGCTGGCGCAACTTTACAAACACAAGGGACACCTCGAGAAATACGGTCGATATCTTTCATGGTGAAATCAACGCCAGCCTCATGGGCTGCCGCCAATAAATGCAACACCGTATTGGTTGAACCGCCCATTGCCACATCTAAACTCATCGCATTTTCAAATGCTTTGAAGTTGGCAACAGAGCGAGGCAATACGCTTGCATCATCTTGTTCATAATAACGCTTAGTGATATCCACAATTAAACGGCCAGCGTTTAGGAATAATTGTTTTCGTGCGGCATGTGTGGCAAGGGTAGAGCCATTGCCAGGCAAACTTAAACCAAGCGCTTCAGTTAAACAGTTCATGGAGTTAGCCGTAAACATCCCTGAGCAAGAGCCACACGTTGGGCAAGCTGAACGCTCAATCGCTTCAGATTCAGCATCAGAAACATTGCTGTCCGCCGCCGCCACCATGGCATCTACCAAGTCTAGCTTGTGGGTGTTTCCTTGCCAGTTAACCTTACCCGCTTCCATTGGGCCGCCAGAAACAAACACCACTGGGATATTCAAGCGCAAAGCAGCCATCAACATGCCAGGGGTAATCTTGTCACAGTTAGAAATACACACCAGCGCATCCGCACAATGTGCATTCACCATATATTCCACGCTATCGGCAATCAAATCACGGCTAGGCAAGCTATACAGCATACCGCCATGCCCCATGGCGATGCCATCATCCACTGCAATCGTATTAAACTCTTTTGCAACACCGCCCGCTTTTTCAATCTCGCGTGCAACCAACTGACCCATGTCTTTTAAGTGCACATGACCTGGTACAAACTGCGTAAAAGAGTTAGCAACCGCGATAATCGGCTTATCAAAATCACCTTCTTTCATCCCAGTAGCGCGCCACAATGCGCGAGCGCCTGCCATATTGCGGCCGTGAGTGGTAGTACGTGAACGATATACAGGCATGACAGCATCCAACAAAATTCAAAAATGTAATTTTAAACTACCCAGCCCCAATAGGCATCAGTTATATGGCCTTAAAAAAGATATGGGAATCAAATCGCAGCCACGCAACTTCCCCTTAGATGTAAAATAGGCACAGTCCTTTATTTAGATTGTCTGCACCTCATGTTTACACACCCGCAACTAGACCCTATCGCTATCCACCTTGGCCCTGTTGGCATTCATTGGTATGGCCTGATGTATTTAGCTGGCTTTATGGCTTTTTTAACTTTAGGCAAATGGCGTGCGGCTCACCAAACTTGGCGCGGCTGGTCAGTTGAAATGGTCGATGACGCTTTGTTTTATGGTGCGCTGGGGGTGATTTTCGGCGGCCGTTTAGGCTATGTGGTGTTTTACCAAGCGAACTATTTTATCGAGCATCCACTTGAGATTCTTTACGTATGGCAAGGTGGAATGAGCTTTCACGGCGGATTTTTAGGCGTATTAGTTGCGATGGTATTTTTTGCTCGCAAGTATCATAAATCATGGTTAGGCATTATGGATTTTGTAGCACCACTTGTACCGATTGGCTTGGGGGCTGGCCGCATGGGCAATTTTATCAATGGTGAGCTTTGGGGTCGTGCAACCAATACTAATTGGGGCATGATTTTCCCGCGTGTTGATAACACACCACGCCACCCTTCTCAACTTTACGAGTTCGGTCTAGAAGGCGTTTTGCTATTTTTGATTTTATGGATTTACTCAAGCAAGCCACGCGAAACAGGCACGGTTTCCGCGGTGTTTTTAATGGGTTACGGTGGCTTCAGATTTATTGCCGAGTTCACGCGCCAACCAGATGCAAACTTGGGGATTTTGAATTTAGGCATGAGCATGGGCCAATGGCTCAGCTTGCCTATGGTGGCGATTGGTTTAGTGATGTATTTTTATCACCAGCACAAAGCGCAAGCACTAAAACCGTTTTAAGTTAAAACTGTTTTACTCGGTGGCTAGCTTTATGCCGCGAGACTTGTGGTGAGCGCAACTTAGCATGTTTAGTGGTTTGACCATGCGTACGCTCACGCCAAAGCTTAAATGAACTTAACTTCAACTGGCTGCGCATCAGCTTAATCACCCCATCTTGGTTTAAGCCAAACTGCAATTCTATGGCCTCAAATGGCGTTCTATCTTCCCAAGCCATCTCAATTACACGCGAAACATCGGCAGCACTTAACAACATCTTTTAACACCCGTCCATTTTTTATCTTGCCACTCTTTAAAGAAAGCCTCTTTGCTAAGTGGCGGCTCAATCTCACCTTCCAAACAGCCTTGATGATGCTCAGTATAATGTTGCAAATAGTGCTCATAAGCATCATCGCCAGATAACTGGCGCACACTTCTCCATAAATTCTTGAGCGCGCTAAACAAGCTTAAACTTCCACAATCCCAAGCTCTGCACGTGCGCGCGCCATCACTGCAGGCTCATCTTTCAACACATAGCCTTTTTCAAGCATTCTGGTCATGTATTGTTTGTTGTATAAAAACGCGACGATTAACTGCCACAAACCAAAAGTACACAAAGTGAAGAGAAAATGAAGCGCGGCAACCCCTAGCTCGCCACGAATTAACGGCACCCACCAACCAAACAATAAATACGTCCAACTAAAACCAAAATAACCCATGCGCGTTAAGCCGTTTTTTGGATTTTGAATAATCACACCTGTTGCCATATAAACAATCCTCTACTTAAAAAATTAACACTTAATCAATACATGATTTTTGATAGTCAACTTCGGATGAGGGTAAGACCGCTTTTCCGAAATAAGATTGCACCACCACACGCAACATATCCAAAACAACCACCCAAAGCACAACCACAAAGAACATCGTGAGCCAAGCATCCAAGTGCTGATTAAAAATGAGTTGCGGTGCAACAGCCGCTTTTTCAGAGGGTAAAACACCTGCCGCTAATTTATCTGTCATGTCATTCGCTGCAGCAAAAAATCCTACGCGAATATCGCTACTTGTAATCTTTTCCCATGCTGCGGTGCTAGTAATCACTATTAGCCAAACCAAAGGAAAACCTGTTACCCAAGCAAATTTTAGCTTGCCAGATTTCACTAAAATCCCTGTGCCTACACACAAGGCAATCGCGGCAAGCATTTGGTTCGCAATGCCAAATAATGGCCACAAAATATTCACGCCACCGTTTGGATCAATCACGCCGATATACAAGAAGTAACCCCACCCAGCCACCACCAACGCACTACTAATTAAGACTGAAGGCCACCAAGAAGTTTGCGCCATTTTTGGCCAAACATTACCCAGCATATCTTGCAGCATAAAGCGACCAACGCGGGTGCCTGCATCTAAAGTCGTGAGAATAAAAATCGCCTCAAACATAATCGCGAAGTGATACCACATCGCCAACAAACTCTTGCCGAACAAGCTACCAAAAATACTTGCCATGCCAACTGCCAAGCTAGGTGCGCCGCCAGTGCGCGCAAATAAAGAAGCTTCGCCCATTTCACTAGCTAAAGTTTTCATTTGTTCAACCGTTACAGGGAAGCCCCAAGATGAAATCATCACAACCGCATCTGCGGCTTCTTTACCCACTATGCCTGCAGGACTATTAATTGCGAAGAATACACCAGGGTCGAGAACAGTAGCGGCTATCAAGGCCATGATGGCAACAAAAGATTCAAGCAACATACCACCGTAACCTATCATGCGAATATCTCGCTCATTTGTGAGGAGTTTTGGCGTGGTTCCTGACGAAATCAGCGCATGAAAGCCAGAAATGGCGCCACAAGCAATGGTAATGAACACAAACGGGAATAATGTACCGCCAAAAATTGGGCCCGTGCCATCTATAAACTGCGTTAAAGCTGGCATCTTAATTTGAGGATGCAGCGTTAATATCGCTACCGTGAGCAAAACAATGGTGCCGAGCTTCATGAAAGTAGAAAGATAATCACGCGGGGCAAGCAATAACCAAACAGGCATAATCGCAGCCGCAAAGCCGTAAGCAATTACCCACCAAGCCAGTGTTAAGCCTTCATGGTCAAACAACACACGAAGTGTTGGATGATGGTCTATCCAGCCACCACTCATTACTGCCAAGAGCAGCAAAGCCACGCCAAGCGCAGAGGCCTCAAGCACCTGCCCCACCCGAATATGACGCATATAAAGCCCAACGATCATTGCGATTGGAATCGTTGCTGCCACAGTAGAGGTTGCCCAAGGGCTGTGTTTCATCGCATTCACCACCACCAGTCCAAGCACGGCAATTAAAATAATCATAATAGCGAACGTGCCAACCAAGGCAGCCGCACCGCCTATCGGGCCGATTTCATCACGCGCCATTTGCCCCAAGCTTCGACCATTGCGGCGCACTGAGAAAAACAGCGTGACCATATCTTGCACACAACCACCGAGCACCGCGCCAAACAAAATCCAAAGTGTGCCCGGCAAGTAGCCAAACTGCGCCGCCAACGTTGGACCAACCAATGGGCCAGGGCCAGCAATGGCAGCAAAGTGGTGCCCAAACACTATCCATTTATTAGTGGGAATAAAATCTCGGCCATTGTCCAAACGCTCAGCAGGCGTTGCGCGGGTTTCATCCACCAATAAAACTTTAGTGGCCAACCAAGCCGCATAAAAGCGATAAGCAATCGCATACACGCAAAGCGCTGCAGTAATAAACCACAGCGCATTAATGCTTTCGCCACGATTAAGCGCAATACCGCCAACGGCGCCCGCACCGAGTAATGCAATCAAGACCCAAATAAAATTTTTCATTAATTTATTCTGCATTTTTATTCACTTTTTAAGAGGCAATTAAAACAACAACCAACCCATCCACACTGCCGCTACTTGTATGACTAAGCTGGGAACCACCTGCCAAGCAAATACTTTACCACCACTAACAACGGCAGTAATCGCTTTAGAAACAGTATTGAGCGAGAATGCTGCCAAAATGGGTAAAGCAGCCTCTATTGGTAAGAGTTGATGATTCGCCACAAAAGAAGCCACTGAAACAGTAGGTGCATGGGCATCAACCAACCCTACAAAAGCAGAGCCTACTACCAAGCCAGTTTGGCCAAACCACTGATTGAGTCCCGCCGAGATGAGCAAAACTATGGCAATAATGCCTGCTAGATAAAATGCAGTCTTCACGCTAAATGATTGACTAATCTTGCCTGCATCCGCCACAGGGCGATGAAGCGCATTCAAAGTTAATGCGCCACCACAAAGCAAAGTTGCAATACCTCCAAAAACAAGCGGCATCATCAAGGCATGTAAAGTTGGCTGACTAATCGTAGCCAAAATCAAGGTGATTTGCAGAACCGTTGAAAAACTAGATAACACCGCACCCGCTACCGCAGAACCCAACAAAGCTGGTGTTTCGCGAGAACGATGCCCCATTGCGCTAATCGTGGCAATGCTCGAAATAAAACCCGACACCATGCCCACCAAAGGCAAGCCAATTCTGCCGCCTATCATCCGCAAAGCCAAATGACCCAAAGCCCCTATCGCCATTACTAAAATCACGACTAACCACAAATTATGGGGATTAATCGCATTAAATGGACCCATCGGCATATTGGGCATGAGCGGCAAAACAATCAGCGTGGCGCCAGCCAAAATTAAAAAGTCATTCAACTCTTCTCGCGTCACCACGCCAAGCACAAAGCCATGAATCGGCTCTTTAGCGGATAGCAAAATCGCTGCGCTCACCGCAAGGCTGGCAGCTAATATCGGAGAGGTCATCGCCAAGGCGCCCAAAATTACCGTGAACAAAAGAGAAATTTCAGTAGTTAAACCCAAACGCTCATCACGGCGAACATAAAACGCCACCGCCGCAAACAGCGCCACACAAACCAAAGCGGCAAAGAGCAACCAAAAGTTCATCCAAGAAGTGATCGCGCCCAACATAGAAGCAATAGTAAACGTGCGAATGCCGGCTAGCGTGTTATCTGTCTGACCATTAGAAGTTGGTACATTACTTTTGCTACGTTCACGCTCGGCTCCAACTAGCAAACCAATACCAAGCGCCACACCTAAATTGAGCAATACTGAGTTATCTATCATATTAATCGCCACTTTTTGTAACCTCAATCATACGTGCTGAATCACAGTTTACAACAAGCACTAGTATGCGAAAGACATTGTCTTGTTTCCTAAGGCCATAAAATGGTCCAACAGGTAAACATCTTCTAAACCTAAAGCCCTTTTTATACCCTTTTATGTGTCGTGTAACGCAAATTCATATTAAAATGAAAGCATTACGTAGTTTCAAAACCCCATGAAAAAAATCAAACACTTAGTATTAGGCATCACTGGCGGAATCGCGGCTTATAAAGCAGCTGAATTGGCACGCCTATTGGTCAAACAAGGCATTTCAGTACAGGTAGTAATGACTGATGCAGCGTGTCAGTTTATTACGCCAATTACCATGCAAGCGCTTTCTGGCAGAGCTGTGCATACCAAAATGTGGGATGCGAGCATTGCCAATGGCATGCCACATATTGAGCTTAGCCGAAAGGCTGACGCGATTCTAGTTGCGCCAGCGAGTGCAGATTTTATGGCGAAACTCGTTCACGGCAATGCAGATGATTTGCTCTCTACCTTGTGCTTGGCGCGCGACTGTCCATTATTAGTTGCGCCAGCCATGAATAAACAAATGTGGGAAAGCCCAGCCACACAGCGTAATTTGACTCAACTATTAAAAGACGGCGTCATGATTTTAGGCCCTGATAGCGGTGTGCAAGCATGTGGCGAGACCGGCTTGGGTCGTATGCTGGAACCAGAAGACTTACTCGCCGAGTTACTCTCAAGCTTAAATGCTGAATTACCAGCAAGACCGCTAACTGGAAAACGCATTCTGATTACTGCTGGCCCAACAATTGAAAAGATAGATCCTGTAAGAGCAATTACTAATTTAAGCTCAGGAAAAATGGGCTATAGCATTGCTGAAGCTGCGATTGAAATGGGTGCTGAGGTGACTTTAGTCAGCGGACCAACCAATCTAAAAGCGCCAGATTTAGCGAAAGTTGTCACCGTCGAAAGCGGTGCTGAAATGCTCAATGCAGTAATGGCAAATATCACCAATCAAGATATTTTTATTAGCGTGGCAGCAGTCGCTGATTACCGCGTAGCAAGCCCGAGCACAGAAAAAATTAAGAAAAGTAATGCGGCGCTCAATATTGAATTAGTCCCCAATGAGGATATTCTGGCGAAAGTAGCTGCGTTACCAAACACCCCGTTTTGCGTGGGGTTTGCCGCTGAAAGCGAAAACTTATTGGCTTACGCAGAAGAAAAGCGCAAACGCAAACACATACCTTTAATCGTCGCTAATCTTGTGTCAGAAGCACTAGGCAGAGATGAAAGCACGCTGACGATTTTAGACGACCAAGGCGCGCATCCTTTGCCCAAATCCAGCAAACTCAAATCTGCACATGCATTATTGATGCATATTGCAAACATGCTTTAGAAATTTTTATAAAGAAAGTCACTCAAATGAGTTTACAAGTCGAACTTAAAATCCTAGACCCTCGCTTAAACGAAAACATGCCTGCTTATGCAACAACAGGCTCTGCAGGCTTGGATTTACGCGCATGCATTAACGAAGCGATCAACATTCAACCAGGTGAAACAACACTTATCCCAACAGGCATGGCTATTCACCTTGAGAATTCCGCTTATGCTGCAATGATTCTTCCGCGTTCAGGCTTAGGCCATAAACATGGCATCGTACTTGGAAATTTAGTTGGATTGATTGATTCAGACTATCAAGGCCAACTATTTGTTTCTTGCTGGAATCGCAGCCAAGAAGCGTTTGTCATGAATCCTATGGAGCGTATGGCACAATTAGTCATCGTGCCTGTTGTGCAGGCAAGCTTTACGGTTGTAGATGAGTTTAATGCGAGCGAACGTGGCGAAGGCGGCTTTGGTAGCACCGGTAAACATTAATTAAACTTTTAGCATATGCAAAAATATTCGAATTAACTTGAAAATAAACGCGTTTTCATGGTATAAATGCGGTCTTTCGAATTTTGGTATGCAGTATCAGGAGAGTAGTATGGCGCGCGTATGTCAAGTAACCGGCAAAAAGCCGATGGTGGGAAATAATGTTTCTCATGCAAATAACAAAACAAAGCGTCGTTTTTTACCTAACTTGCAAAATCGCAAGTTCTGGGTTGAAAGCGAAAATCGTTGGATCAGTATGCGTATTACTAACGCTGCACTTCGTACTATCGACAAAAATGGCATTGATGCTGTTTTAGCTGATATGCGTGCTGCTGGCGAGAAGATTTAAGGACTCATCATGCGTGAAAAAATTAAATTAGAATCAAGTGCTGGTACAGGTCATTTCTATACCACTACTAAAAACAAACGTACCATGCCAGAAAAAATGGAAATCAAGAAATTTGATCCAGTTGTTCGCAAGCATGTGCTTTACAAAGAAGCAAAATTAAAATAATTCGAATTAGATTCCAGTTGTTTTCCCAATAAAAAACCCGCTTCGAGCGGGTTTTTTATTGTCCACGTTTTCATGTATGTAATCTAATCCGAACCATCTAAATCACATCATCCCAATTTCTGACTGAAGGCTTACTAGCCTCTTCTAAAGCAGGCTTAACAATTTCCACATTTTCCACAACTGAGGTAGTCAGCATACGCACCTCTCTTTGTGGATAAGGCACAACAATGCCATGCTTCTTAAACTGACGCCAAATTTCAAGATACAAGTCTGATTGCAAACTCGCATGACCTTCTTCAGGATCGATAATCCAAAAGGCCAAATTCAAATCGATACCATTTTCACCAAAGCCCTTCACTTGGACTTCAGCGGCGGGCGCTTCCAGGACTCGAGCATGCGCATTTGCAGCGCCTTTAACGATAGCCATTGCTGCATCCAAGTCACCATCATAGCTAACTTGAATCGGCATCGTTATACGGCCTTTACGGTCGGTATACGAATGGTTAATGACAGCCGTTGCCATCAAAATTTCATGCGGGATCACCACTTCAGTCCCGTCGAGCTTGCGAAGAATCATATAACGGAAGCGCAGCTCACTTACAACGCCGTAATGGCCATCCACAGTCACCACATCTCCAATATGCACAGAGTCATCAAGCAGGATTGCAAAGCCGCTCACATAATTACTAGCAACCTTTTGTAAACCAAACCCCAAACCGACACCAAGCGCACCTCCAAAGACTGAAAGCAAGGTGATATCTATTCCTACAGCTGACATGGCAATCAATATCGCCATGATTGAAAGTGCTATACGAATTAGTTTAGACAGGACAACACGGACATTCACATCAACCCTCTCCGCACGCATCATTTTGTTTTCAATGAGGCGACTTAAGGAAAGCGATACAAACAAGGTAAATAAAATAGTGAGAATGGCTTGAATGATGATTAAAGCATTAAGGTGAGACTTACCAACCTTAAAGGTAATATCTTCAAGGAAGTTAAGAATCTGTATCCAGAACCCGCTTAAATGAAGCGTCAAAACAATCCAAATAACTCTAGAGATCAAATTCTCAATAGTGCGCATCCAGCTACCTTCAGTGAAGATGTAGCGCATACCATAGATACACAATCGAATCGCGACCGTCGCCCACAACAAATTCACTGTCAACACCAATAAGCTAACGTGTTGCCATTGGCTAAGCACGTAGCTACCAATATAAACAAACACCAGTGAAGCAAGTGGGAACATCACGCGATTAAAGCCGCCGATGCCCACTTTCCAACTATCAGGCGCATGGCTCATCACATAAGAGCGAGCCATCCCGCTTAATATCCAGGCAGTTGCAAGGCTGGCGCCTATTACCGCAAATTGCCAAAGCATGACTGCTTTTGGCAAATCTTCAAGCAACTCAGACCAAATTAAATGCATTTCTGTATTCATCGTAAAAATATCGCCGCCAAACCAAGGAAAATAAAGAAGCCACCGCTATCAGTCATCGCAGTAATTAGGACGCTGGAACCAACCGCAGGATCTCGGCCAAACTTTGTCATCACTAAAGGAATCATTACTCCCATAATTGCCGCAAGTAGCAAATTAAGCGTCATTGCAGCAGTCATTACAAAACTTAAAATCGTATTTTGATAGAGTGCAAAAGCGATGACACCTAGAACGCCGCCCCAAATTAGGCCGTTTAAGAGACTAACCCCTAATTCTTTTTTAAGTAGGGATTGCATATTATGGGAAGCAATTTGGCCAAGCGCCAGACCGCGAACAATCATGGTTGTAGTTTGGTTGCCAGAGTTACCGCCAATCCCCGCAACAATCGGCATCAATGCTGCCAGAGCAACCGTCTTCTCAATAGAGCCTTCAAATAAGCCAATCACACGTGATGCAATCAGTGCGGTAACCAAATTAACCGCTAGCCATGTCCAGCGGTTTTGCACAGATTTCCAAACAGAAGAGAACAAATCTTCTTCTTCTCGCAAACCAGCCATCGAAAGCATGTCACTTTCGGCTTCTTCACGAATATAATCCATCACCGTATCAACGGTTAAACGGCCAACTAATTTGTTGTTCTCATCAACAACTGGCGCAGTCACCAAGTCATACCGCTCAAATGCTTTAGAGGCATCATCTGCCAAATCTTCTGGATGAAACACAACAGGATCGTCTGCCATAATGTCAGCAACGCCCAAGTCCAAGTCTTTCACTACCAAGCGTTTTAATGGAAGTACGCCTCGAAGAATATCATGCCGATCAACCACAAACAATTTGTCGGTATGGTCCGGCAAAGTACCAATGCGACGTAAATAACGCAGTGCAACTTCAAGTGTAATGTCTTCGCGAATAGTCACAATATCGAAGTCCATTAATGCGCCCACTGCATCGTCAGGATAAGCAAGTGCAGACTTTAATCGCTCACGATTTTGGAAATCTAGGCTATCTAATAGCTCATGAAGAACGTCTGTTGGTAAGTCAGGGGCTAGGTCTGCAAGCTCATCAGTATCTAATTGCTCTGCGGCGGCAAGAAGCTCTTCGCTATCCATGTCCGCAATAAGGGTTTGACGTACTGCATCCGAAACCTCAAGAAGGATTTCACCATCCCGCTCAGCTTTAACCAACTCCCAAACATCTAAACGCTGCTCTAATGGCAATGCTTCAAGAATGTGGGCAACGTCAGCGGGATGAAGTAGGTCTAGCTTTTTTTGAAGAAGGGCAAGATTTTGCTTATGAACGATCGATTCAACTAGCGATTGCTTAGGCATATCCAATTCTTGCTTATGGACAAGATCTTCAATAAGCTTGTGCTTATCCAACAAGTGAATCACTTGCTGAAGACTTTCCTGTAAGCTTTCTTTAATTTCTGGGATTTCTGCCATTTCGTTTACTCGCAGAGAATTAGTGATTACTTTAATAAATGCCTAAACGTTCATCGTTACAGCGACTTTTGATGTTATAACATAAGTCGCAATAAGATTTAATAAAACTCGATTACAAGCGCTTAAAGAGATGCAAAAAGAGTACATTTTATATGGCACAAGCGGCTGTCATTTATGTGATGAGGCAGAATCAGTTATCAGTAATGCGATAAAAAACCACGCCATTATCTACATAAAACAAGATATCGTCGAAGATGACAATCTGCTTAACCAATACGCTTTAACCATTCCCGTATTTAAGTGCCAAGCAACACAACAAGAACTCAATTGGCCGTTTACTGAAGAAGCAGTTAAAGCCTTTATCAGGCAATAAAAAAGCCGGCTATTAACCGGCTTTTTTATTTAGATCATTAGATTTATTCAGCCACAACTGCTTCTGCTGAAGTGTCAGGACGATCTACAAGTTCAACTAATGCCATCGGCGCATTGTCGCCATTACGGAAACCGCATTTCAAAATACGTAGGTAACCACCTGGACGTGTTGAGTAGCGTGGGCCTAGTTCATTGAACAATTTACCCACGATATCTCTGTCACGTAGACGGCTAAAAGCCAAACGACGATTTGCCAAAGTTGCATCTTTACCTAAAGTGATCAAAGGCTCAGCAATACGGCGAAGCTCTTTTGCTTTTGGCAAAGTTGTTTTAATAATTTCATGGCGCAACAATGAAGTTGCCATGTTACGCAACATTGCCTGACGATGGCTACTGGTACGATTTAGTTTACGATTACTGTTGCGATGACGCATAGTGATATCCTCACACCTTTGCTATTATACTTTTTCCAGGCCAACTGGCGGCCAGTTCTCTAGTTTCATGCCTAAAGTTAGACCTTTAGACGCTAAAACATCTTTAATCTCGTTGAGTGATTTGCGACCCAAATTAGGGGCTTTCAATAACTCATTTTCACTACGTTGGATCAAATCACCAATGTAATAAATATTTTCAGCTTTTAAGCAATTCGCTGAACGAACTGTTAATTCCAAATCATCTACTGGACGCAACAAGATAGGATCAACTTGTGGCACTTGCTTAACTTCAACTTCAGTTGGAGCACCTTCTAGGTCAGCAAATACTGATAGTTGGCCAATCAAGATACGTGCAGCATCACGAATTGCTTGTTCTGGCTCCATCACGCCGTTTGTTTCAACGTCCATGATAAGTTTATCCAAGTCAGTTCTTTGTTCTACACGAGCACTTTCAACATGATAACTTACCTTGTTGATTGGGCTAAATGAAGCATCAACCATAATGAAACCCAACACGCGGTCTTCATCTGTTTTTTGACGAACAGGCACTGGTTGATAACCACGACCCATTTCAACTTTAACTTCCAAATTCAATTTCCCACCTTTAGTAAGATGAGCAATTACGTGATTTGGATTGAAGATTTCAGCATCGTGGCCAGTTTCAAAGTCACCAGCTGTTACAACACCTTCAGATGATTTGTTCAAAGTAAGTACTGTTTCGCTCTTATTATTGAGTTTTAAAGCAACGCCTTTGAGGTTCAACAAGATATCAACAACGTCTTCTTGAACGCCGTCAATTGTTGAATACTCATGAACAACACCATCAATTTTCACTTCTGTAATTGCGAAGCCAGGAATTGAAGATAGCAATACACGGCGCAATGCGTTACCTAATGTATAGCCAAAACCACGTTCCATAGGCTCTAAAGTTACACGTGCACGCAATGGTGAAATTACTTCAACATCCACAACACGTGGCTTCAAATATTCAGTCGGACTGTTTTGCATAAACTTTCCTTACGGTCCTAAATTAAATTACTTAGAGTAAAGCTCAACAACGAGTGATTCATTGATTGTTGCAGGCAATTCATCACGTTGTGGCTTAGCTTTAAATGTACCCTTAAGCGCTTTAACATCAACTTCAATCCACTCTGGGAAACCACGTTGTTCAGCTGCTGCCAATGCGCCTTTAATACGCAATTGGTTCACAGATGCTGGAGCAACTTGTACTGTGTCACCAGGTTTAACTTGGTATGAAGGAATGTTTACACGTTTACCGTTAACCAAAATGCTGTTATGACGAACGATTTGACGCGCCTCGGTGCGGGAAGCACCTAAACCCATACGGTAAGCTACGTTATCTAGACGGCATTCCAAAAGTTGTAACAAGTTTTCACCTGTAATGCCTTTTTGGCGATCAGCTTCAGCGTAGTAACTACGGAATTGCTTTTCTAAAACACCATAAATACGACGTAATTTTTGTTTTTCACGCAATTGAACACCATAGTCGGATAAACGTTGATTACGACGTTGACCATGTTGACCAGGTGGAAAATTACGTTTTTCGATAGCGCATTTGTCTGTGAAACACTTTTCGCCTTTAAGGAAAAGTTTTTCGCCTTCACGGCGACACTGACGGCACTTAGGATCGAGATTTCTAGCCAAGGTATTTCTCCTATTAAATCTTGCTGCTTAATTGCGGCGTATTAAATACGGCGCTTTTTAGGTGGACGGCAACCGTTATGCGGAACTGGCGTCACATCTGAAATGCTAGTAATTTTAAAACCAACAGCGTTCAATGCACGAACTGCTGATTCGCGGCCTGGACCAGGTCCTTTGATACGAACCTCAAGGTTCTTAACACCACATTCTTGAGCAGCTTTACCAGCTGCTTCTGCTGCAACTTGAGCAGCAAACGGGGTACTCTTACGAGAACCTTTGAAACCAGCACCACCAGATGTTGCCCATGAAAGCGCATTACCTTGGCGATCTGTGATCGTAATGATTGTATTGTTAAATGAAGCATGAACGTGGGCGATGCCCTCGGCAATGTTCTTTTTAACCTTCTTGCGTACACGTACGTTAGCTTTAGCCATGTCTACTTATTCCTTACTTGGATTGCTTAATAGGCTTCACTGGACCCTTACGTGTTCGCGCATTTGTCTTTGTGCGCTGACCACGAACTGGCAAACCACGGCGATGACGTACACCACGGTAGCAACCTAAGTCCATTAATCGCTTAATATTCATTGAAACTTCACGACGCAAGTCACCTTCAACTTGAAGCTTAGCTACTTCGTCGCGCAACTTTTCAACTTCCGCATCGTTAAGATCCTTAACTTTTGCAGTTGTTAAAACGCCAGCTGCCGCACAAATTTGCTTTGCAGTATTGCGTCCTACACCGTAAATCGAAGTTAATGCGATTTCAGTGTGCTTATGATTTGGGATGTTTACCCCTGCTATCCGAGCCATGTATCTACTCCAAAATTATGGCGTTGAATTTTCAATTTCGCCAAAAAAGCCCTAAATTTTAACACCTAAGCCAACTTATAACAATTAGCAAAGGATTATTCTCTACTACCTTACAACCACCAATTAACCTTGGCGTTGTTTATGTCTTGGGTCTGTGCAAATTACACGCACAACACCACGACGACGAACAACTTTACAATGACGGCATAAAGCCTTTACTGATGCACGAACTCTCATTTTTGCCTCACAAAATCCAAATAATTATGGCTAATACTATTTAGCGCGGAAAATAATCCGTGCTCGCGAAAGATCATACGGGGTCATTTCCACTGTGACTTTGTCACCTGGAAGAATGCGAATATAGTGCATACGCATTTTTCCTGAAATATAACCCAAAACGATATGTCCGTTTTCCAACTTAACTCTAAATGTTGCATTTGGGAGATTTTCTAAAATCTCACCTTGCATCTCAATTCTGTCTTCTTTTGCCATGACTTAATGAACTCGCTCTCTTATTAAATTAGCGTGAACTTGCTGCACCGTTTTTGAAATTTGCCTTTTTAAGCAAACCTTCATATTGATGCGACATCAAATGCGCTTGCACTTGCGTCATGAAGTCCATAGTCACCACAACAATAATCAATAGCGATGTACCACCAAAATAGAACGGCACATTGAATTTCAAAATCAAAAACTCTGGCAACAAACACACTAATGTAATATAAATTGCGCCAATCAATGTCAAACGACCCATGATGCGATCAATATACTTAGCAGTTTGCTCACCAGGACGGATACCAGGAACAAAGGCACCGCTCTTCTTTAAGTTGTCTGCTGTTTCCTTAGGGTTAAACACTAAGGCGGTATAGAAGAAACAGAAGAAAATAATCGCGCTTACAAAGAACAAAATGTACAACGGTTGTCCTGGAGACAATTTAGTACCAATGTCCTTAAGCCACGAAAAGTTCTCGTTACTACCAAACCAACCTGCCATTGTGGCAGGGAACAAAATAATACTTGAAGCAAAAATTGGAGGAATTACACCAGCCATATTTAGCTTCAATGGCAAATGACTTGTTTGACCACCCATCACTTGGCGACCAACTTGTCTCTTTGCATAATTCACAGTAATTTTTCTTTGGCCTCGTTCAACGAATACCACAAACGCTGTCACCAATATGGTTGCAGCAAATAAGAAAATTACAAAAACAGGGTTAAAAGCACCACTGCTAGCAAGTTCCAATGTCTTAAATACTGCATTAGGTAACCCAGCCACGATACCAGCAAAAATAATGATAGAAATTCCATTACCAATACCACGCTCAGTGATCTGTTCACCCAACCACATTAAAAACATCGTACCGCTGACCAATGTAACAACAGCAGTCAACCTAAACATGAAACCTGGATCTAAAACCAAGTTTGCTTGCGACTCTAAAGCAATTGCAATACCTAGCGCCTGGAATGTAGCTAAAAGCACAGTTCCATAACGTGTGTATTTAGTAATTTGTCTTCTACCAGCTTCACCTTCTTTTTTAAGCTGTTCCATTTGCGGAGAAACAACTGTCAAAAGCTGCATAATGATTGATGCAGAAATGTAAGGCATGATACCGAGTGCAAATACTGTAAATCTCGAAAGTGCGCCACCTGAGAACATATTGAACATTCCCAAGATGCCACCACTTTGCGATTCAAACAGCTTAGCTAGCACATCAGCATTAATGCCTGGCACTGGTATATGAGCACCTAAACGATATACAACAAGCGCACCTAACACGAATAACAAGCGACTTTTAAGCTCACCCGTCTTACTAACTGCACTTAAAATACTATCGTTTGCCAACTTATTACTCTACGATCTTGCCGCCAGCAGCTTCAACAGCAGCGCGAGCACCTTTAGTCAACAATAAACCTTGTACTGAAACAGCACGGCTTAAATCGCCTGACAAGTAAACTTTTACTGACTTAACTGTGCCAGGAACAATGTTCGCAGCCTTCAAAGTCAAGATATCAATTACCGGAGCGTCAATCAAAAGCAATTCGCTTGTACGTACACGAGCTGTATCTTTCTTAGTCATTGATCTAAAGCCACGCTTTGGTAAGCGACGTTGCAAAGGCATTTGACCGCCTTCGAAACCAACTTTATGAAAACCACCAGTACGTGATTTTTGACCTTTGTGACCGCGACCAGCAGTTTTACCTAAGCCAGAACCGATACCACGACCTACGCGACGCTTAGCGTGCTTACTGCCTTCTGCAGGACTAATAGTATTTAATTTCATTATGCTTCTACCTTCAACAGATAGTGAACGGCGTTAATCATCCCACGGTTAGCAGGAGTGTCTAACACTTCTACAGTGTGATGCATACGACGAAGACCTAAACCAGCAACACAAGCTTTGTGTGAAGCAATTCTTCCAATGGTACTTTTAACCAAAGTTACTTTAACAGTACCAACTGTTTCTTTATTTGCCTTAGCCATATTAGCCTCTAATTTCTTCTACAGATTTACCACGCTTAGCAGCGATTTCAGCAGGCGTATTCATTGACTGCAAGCCGTTAAGCGTTGCACGTACAACGTTGTAAGGATTTGTAGAACCAATGCATTTTGCCAACACGTTAGTAATACCCATCACTTCAAAAATAGCACGCATCGCGCCACCAGCAATAATTCCAGTACCTTCAGATGCAGGCTGAATGAAAACTTTAGCTGCGCCGTGAACACCAGTCACTGCGTGATGCAATGTACCGTTATTCAAGCTCACTTTAACCATTCCACGACGTGCTTCATCCATTGCTTTTTGAACAGCAACTGGAACTTCACGCGCTTTACCTTTACCCATACCAACTGCGCCATCACCGTCACCAACAACAGTAAGTGCAGCAAAACTCATAATGCGACCGCCTTTGACCACTTTGGTCACGCGGTTGACTGTGATCATTTTTTCACGCAAACCATCGGTTTGCTGTTGTTCCATTTCTTTTGCCATCATCAACCCCGTCTATTAGAAGGACAAGCCGTTTTCGCGAGCGGCTTCTGCCAACGCTTTAATACGACCATGGTATTTATAACCAGAACGGTCAAACGCGACTGTAGTAACACCAGCTTTTTTCGCTTTTTCAGCGATACGTTTACCAATAATTGCTGCCGCAGCAACATTGCCACCATTTGCCAAACTCTTGCGAACCTCAGCTTCTAGCGTAGATGCACTAGCTAGGACCTTATCACCAGTTTCAGCAATAATTTGTGCGTAAATGTGGCCGTTACTACGGTGCACACAAAGACGGGTTACTTTCAATTCGGCGATTTTGGCACGGGTTTTACGTGCGCGACGCAAGCGTGAATTTACATTGTTCATGGTTTAAACCTTACTTCTTCTTGGTTTCTTTAATAATCACTACTTCATCAGAGTAACGAACACCCTTGCCTTTATAAGGCTCCGGCGCTCTGTAACCACGAATCTGAGCAGCAACCTGACCAACTACTTGTTTATCAACACCCTTAAGAATAACTTCTGTAAGAGATGGAGTTTCAACAGTAACACCAGCTGGCATCTTGTGATTGATAGGATGTGAGTAACCCAACTCCAAATTCAACGTTGTACCTTGTGCCTGCGCTTTATAACCAACGCCAACTAGAGATAGCTTACGTGTGAATCCTTCGGATACACCTTTCACCATATTTGCAACTAACGCACGCAATGTACCTGACATTGCACGTGAATGCTGACTATCGTTAGCAGCAACAAAAGTGATTGTTTCACCTTCACGCGTTAACGTTACCGCACCTGTAAGTGGGTGAGTTAGCTTACCTAACGGACCGCTTACATTAATACTATCTGGGTTCAAAACTACCTCAACTTTAGCTGGGATAGCGACCGGGTTCTTAGCTACACGAGACATTTTCGCTCCTTAAGCTACTACGCACAGCACTTCACCGCCGATACCGGCAGCTGATGCTTTACGATCAGTCATTACACCCTTGGACGTAGACACGATGGTCACGCCGAGGCCGTTCATTACCTTAGGAATATCTTGACTACCACGGTATACGCGAAGACCAGGACGGCTTACGCGGTCAATCTTCTCGATAACTGGTTGACCAGCGTAATACTTAAGGCCAATGTTTAATGTTGGTTTGCCATCAACTGTTTGCACGCCAAACTCATCGATATAACCTTCGTCTTTTAATACGCTAGCAATAGCGCACTTCAATTTAGATGAAGGCATAGATACTGTTGGCTTATTTGTGCTTTGCGCATTACGAATGCGGGTTAGCATATCGGCAATCGGATCACTCATACTCATCGTTAAATTCCTCCGTTACCAGCTAGCTTTAGTGACGCCTGGCACTTCGCCACGCATCATTAACTCGCGCAACTTACTACGCGCAATGCCAAATTTACTAAACACACCACGTGGACGACCAGTTAAAGCACAGCGGTTACGCAGTCTTACTGGGCTTGCATTACGTGGCAAACTTTGCAACTTCAAACGTGCTGCACGGCGATCTTCTGGAGACGCATTAACATCGTTAAGCACCGCCATAATTTCAATACGCTTAGCAGCGTATTTTTCAACCGTTTCGCGACGTTTTTGTTCGCGCTCAATCATACATGTCTTAGCCATGAGATCCTCAGTTTCTAAACGGGAAGCTGAATGCAGTTAAAAGTGCACGCGCTTCTTCATCAGTTTTTGCTGTCGTTGTGATGGTGATGTTCATACCACGCAACGCATCAATTTTGTCATATTCAATTTCAGGGAAAATGATCTGTTCTTTAACGCCCATGTTGTAATTGCCACGACCATCAAATGATTTAGCAGAAATACCACGGAAGTCACGAATTCGAGGGATTGCAACTGTTACCAAGCGATCCAAGAATTCATACATACGTTCACGACGCAATGTCACCTTACAACCTACAGGGTAGTCATCACGAATTTTGAACGCAGCAACTGATTTCTTTGCTTTCGTTACAATTGGTTTTTGACCAGCGATTTTCTCCATATCACCAACCGCATTTTCCATTACCTTTTTATCGGCAACAGCTTCACCAACACCCATATTGAGTGTGATTTTTTCGATGCGTGGTACTTGCATTGGAGACTTATAACCGAACTGTTCGGTCATAGACTTAACCACTGTATCTTTATAAAAATCTTTTAAACGAGCCATTTGTTTTCTTATGCCTCTCGCGCTTAAGCGTCAACAACTTCGCCGCTAGATTTGAAAACGCGAACTTTGCGCCCATCATCTAACGTTTTGAAGCCAACACGTTCACCCTTTTGGGTGGCAGGATTAAACAAAGCAACATTAGAGATATCGATTGGCATCTCTTTATTGATGATACCGCCTGCCACACCCTTCATAGGGTTTGGCTTGGCATGTTTCTTCACCATGTTTGCGCCTTCAACTACAACATGACCTGTATCAAGAATACTCAATACTGTGCCACGCTTACCTTTATCCTTACCTGTATTCAGGATAACTTGGTCACCTTTACGAATTTTATTCATTTAGCAAATCCTTACAAAACTTCTGGCGCTAAAGAAACGATCTTCATGAAACGTTCACCACGTAACTCACGTGTGACCGGTCCGAAAATACGAGTGCCGATTGGCTCTAGCTTGTTATTTAGCAAAACAGCAGCATTGCTGTCGAACTTAACTAAAGAACCGTCTGCACGACGAACACCTTTAGCTGTACGAACAACAACAGCACTATAAACTTCGCCTTTCTTGACGCGACCACGAGGAGCAGCATCTTTAATGCTGACCTTGATAACATCGCCAATACTAGCGTAACGACGCTTTGATCCGCCCAATACCTTGATACACATTACAGAACGTGCACCAGTATTGTCGGCAACATCTAGCCGAGATTGCATTTGAATCATGAGAATAATCTCCAACTTAATCCGTTAAACCAACACCAGCCGCTTGTCATCCACGGCCGACAGCACTACGGTCAGTATTGGGGCACTAGCTAAGGCCTAAGCCATGAGTGCCGAAAAGTCCAACATTATATATTGCATCCATGTCGGATGCAATATTATTTATACACCTGTAGATTTAGTAACTACTTTACTAACTTTCCAAGTTTTGGTTTTCGAAAGTGGGCGTGTTTCTTCAATCACAACCAAATCACCTTCTTTACATTCATTTGTTTCGTCATGCGCATGAAACTTGTTTGAACGGCGAATAACTTTGCCGATCAATGGATGCTTCACTTTACGCTCAACTAAAACTGTGACTGTTTTGTCCATCTTGTCACTTACTACTCGACCGCTTAATGTACGGACGACTTTATTTGTTGCTAAATCGTTACTCATAATGACTCCGTTTAAGCTGCCTTAGCAGTTGACTTTGATTTTTCTGCAAGCACTGTGCGAACACGTGCTACATCTCTGCGAACCTTACGAATTTGGTCAACTTTGTTTAGTTGTTGTGTTGCCAATTGCATGCGCATAGAAAACTGTGCGCGACGCAATTCGATCAACTCAGCGTTCAACTCGTCAACAGACTTCGCTCTTAATTCAGTTGCTTTCATCATTAACCCCCGAGATGACGCGTAGCAAAAGTTGTTTCAATTGGCAATTTTGCAGCTGCCAATTTGAACGCTTCACGCGCCAACTCTTCACTTACACCGTCCATTTCATAAAGCATTTTTCCAGGCTGAATTTGTGCAACGTAGTACTCTGTACTACCTTTACCATTACCCATACGAACTTCAGCTGGTTTCTTAGAAATTGGCTGATCAGGAAAAATACGAATCCAAACGCGACCGCCACGTTTAATATGACGTGTCATCACGCGACGAGCTGCTTCAATTTGACGTGCAGTTAGACGACCACGACCAACTGCTTTCAAACCGAATTCGCCAAAACTTACTTTATTACCCGTAGTTGCAATGCCTTTATTACGGCCTTTTTGCATCTTACGGAATTTTTGTCTAGCTGGCTGTAGCATTTTTTGCCCCCGACTTTCTTACTTTCTTTTCTGGTTCTGCGACTGGAGCAACAACCGGTTGTTCACCTTTGTTGTCAAACACTTCGCCTTTGAATACCCAAACTTTGATACCGATAATGCCGTATGTTGTCAAAGCTTCTGCAACACCGTAGTCAATATCAGCACGTAAAGTATGAAGTGGCACACGGCCTTCGCGATACCATTCAGTACGAGCGATTTCAATACCGTTTAAACGGCCTGAGCTCATAATCTTGATACCTTGAGCGCCCAAACGCATTGCGTTTTGCATCGCACGTTTCATCGCACGACGGAACATCACGCGCTTTTCTAATTGCTGAGCAATACTCTGTGCAATCAATGTTGCGTCGATTTCTGGCTTACGCACTTCTTCGATATTCAAATGAACAGGAACGCCCATTAGGCCTTGAATGCTAGAGCGTAAAGTTTCAATGTCTTCACCCTTCTTACCAATCACGATACCTGGACGTGCACTGTAGATAGTGATTTTTGCGTTCTTTGCAGGACGCTCAATCACGATCTTGCTTACAGCAGCGTGTGCTAGCTTCTTGTTAAGGAACTCACGAACCTTAATGTCGCTATTCAACATTGCTGGGAAATTTTTGCTGTTGGCATACCAACGTGATGTCCAGTTCTTTTGGACGCTCAGACGGAAACCAATTGGATGAATTTTCTGACCCATAACGATTCCTTTAGTTACCCACTGTCACGTTAATGTGACAAGTTGGTTTGGTAATGCGACCAGCGCGACCTTTAGCACGAGCACGGATACGCTTAAGCACGATACCTTTATCAACGTAAATTGAAGTAACCTTCAACTCATCGATATCAGCACCATTGTTGTGTTCAGCGTTAGCAATTGCTGACTCAAGCACTTTCTTGATAATTTCCGCACCTTTTTTAGGTGAGAATTGCAAGATGTTAAGCGCATTGTCAACTTTCTTACCGCGCACTAAATCCGCTACTAAGCGAGCTTTCTGTGGAGAAAGATGTACACCTTTTAATACTGCAGATACTTGCATCATCATCTCCTACTTCTTAGCTTTCTTATCGGCTGCATGACCTTTGAATGTGCGTGTTAACGCAAATTCGCCGAGCTTGTGGCCAACCATGTTTTCTGAAATCAACACAGGTACGTGTTGCTTGCCGTTATGAACCGCAATAGTCAAACCAATGAAGTCAGGCAAAATTGTAGAACGACGTGACCAAGTTTTAATTGGTTTACGATCGCGCGTTTCAGCAGCTTTCTCTACTTTTTTAGCCAAGTGACCATCGATAAATGGACCTTTTTTAATTGAACGTGCCATATTGATTACCTCTTATTCGCAGGACGGCGTGAAACACGCATATTGTCAGTGCGCTTGTTGCTACGAGTGCGATAACCCTTGGTTGGAGTACCCCATGGGCTCACTGGATTCATACCAGCAGCTGTTTTACCCTCACCACCACCGTGTGGGTGATCTACCGGGTTCATTACAACACCACGAACTGTAGGACGCACACCGCGCCAGCGCATCGCGCCAGCTTTACCGATAGAGCGCAATGAATGTTCTTCATTGCCCACTTCACCAAGCGTTGCTTTGCAATCAACGTGTACACGACGCACTTCGCCAGAACGTAAACGTAATTGAGCATAGCTACCTTCACGTGCTAATAATTGCACTGATGTACCAGCTGAACGAGCTAATTGCGCACCTTTACCAGGTTGCAATTCGATACAATGAATCGTGCTACCTACTGGGATATTGCGTAATGGCAATGCATTACCTACTTTAATAGGTGCATCTGAACCACTAATCAACTGTGCGCCAGCAGCTACACCGCGCGGAGCGATGATATAACGACGTTCACCGTCGGCATAACATAACAACGCAATGTGCGCGCTACGATTTGGATCGTATTCAATGTGCTCAACCTTTGCTGGAATGCCGTCTTTATTGCGACGGAAATCTACCAAACGGTAATGTTGCTTATGGCCGCCACCTTGGTGACGGATTGTAATATGGCCGTTGTTATTACGACCTGCATTTTTGCTTTGCTTCTCCAGCAGCGGCGCATAAGGCTTGCCCTTATATAGATCAGGTGTTACCACCTTTACTACGGCGCGCCGACCTGGTGAAGTTGGCTTGACTTTAATCAGTGCCATGATTTCTCCTATTCGCCCGCTGCAAAATTAATTTCTTGGCCTGGTTTCAAGCTTACATAAGCTTTCTTCCAGTCTTTACGGCGACCCATAATGCGGCCAGCACGCTTCTCTTTACCCTTAACGTTAACTACCGTTACGGATTGCACTTCAACTTTAAATACAAGCTCAACCGCAGCCATAATTTCTGGTTTAGTTGCATCTGTACGCACTTTGAAAGCAATTTGCTGATTTTGATCAGCAATACGAGTTGCCTTTTCAGTAATTTGCGGAGCCAAAATAACTTGCAGTAAACGATCTTGGATTTTCACTAAATTTAGATTCGCGCTCATGCTAGCATCTCCTCAAGCTTCTTCACTGCAGCTTTAGTAGCAACCACGTTCGGGAAGCGAACCAAGCTGACAGGATCAACGTATTGAGCTTCAACAACTAACACGTTAGGAATGTTACGTGCTGATAGATACAAGTTTTCATCAAAACCATCTACCAACAATAAAACGCCATCAGCAAAACCTAAACCTTTGATCTTTTCTACAAGATTTTTAGTTTTTGGTGTATCAACACTGAACTCTTCAATCACTGACAAACGTGTTTGACGTACAAGCTCAGAAAGAATTGCACACATACCAGCACGGTAAGCCTTACGATTTACTTTGTGGCTGAAATTTTCATCAGGGCTATTAGGGAATGCACGACCACCTCCACGCCAGATTGGGCTTGAGCTCATACCTGAACGTGCACGACCAGTACCTTTTTGGTTCCATGGTTTGTGTGTAGTGTGACTTACGTTACCGCGACCCAATTGAGCACGAGTTGCAGTACGCGCATTTGCTTGGTAAGCAACAACAACTTGATGCACCAAAGCTTCATTAAATTCACGAGCAAAAGTTACATCTGAAAGCTCAACAGCTGACTTTGTTACTTTACCGCTTTTGTCGATTAATTTGATTTCCATTATTTGGCCGCCTTATTAGAAGACTTGGCTTTAACAGCTGGACGTACAACTACATCACCGCCCTTAGAGCCTGGAATAGCACCTTTAATCAACAATAGGTTGCGCTCAACATCAACACGAACCACTTGCAGGTTTTGTGTTGTTACTTGAACAGCGCCCAAATGACCAGGCATACGCTTACCAGGGAATACTCGACCCGGATCCTGCGCCATACCAATAGAACCTGGAACATTGTGTGATCTTGAGTTACCGTGAGATGCACGGTTTGATGAGAAGTGGTGACGCTTGATTGCGCCAGCAAAACCCTTACCAAGAGATGTACCGGTCACATCGACCATTTGACCTTCTTGGAAAATATCAACAGTAATGTTTGCGCCAGCTGAGTAGTTAGCTAAAACATCATCTGTAACTGAAAATTCGTGGATACCAGCACCTGCAGCAGAGCCTGACTTAGCATAATGCCCAGTCAAAGCTTTGTTGATACGGCTAGCGCGACGTTCGCCGAAAGCAACTTGAAGGCCTGTGTAGCCATCCGTAGCAATCGTCTTAATCTGTGTCACACGGTTAGGCACAACCTCTAGCACTGTAACAGGGACGCTTGCGCCATCCTCTGTAAACAGGCGTGTCATACCAACCTTGCGACCAATAAGCCCTAAGCTCATGATCGATTCCTTATATTTAGTTAAAAAGCCGATTACAATTGACCGACTTCTCTGAAAGAGCGCGGATTATACCGAACTCTGGTTTACATTACAACTTTATATCTACTACCGATTTTTTACAGCTTGATCTCAACATCAACACCAGCTGGCAAATCCAACTTCATCAATGCATCAACTGTTTTATCAGTTGGGTCAACAATATCCATTAAACGTTGGTGTGTGCGGATTTCGAATTGATCGCGTGATGTTTTGTTCACGTGTGGTGAACGTAAAATATCAAAACGCTCGATACGAGTTGGCAATGGAACTGGACCTTTTACAACAGCGCCAGTACGCTTTGCTGTTTCTACGATTTCTTGAGCAGATTGATCAATCAAACGATAATCAAATGCTTTCAAGCGAATACGGATTTTTTGACTTTGCATTTTTACTGCCTTTCTAAAGAGCGAAACGGCGGGACAAGTCCCGCCATTTGATTTAACTACAAATTAAATTACAGATTATTCAATAATCTTAGCAACAACGCCCGCACCAACAGTACGGCCACCTTCACGAATCGCGAAGCGTAAACCATCT
>CAIULB010000024.1 GCA_903899965.1 uncultured Methylophilaceae bacterium
ATCCATATCTGGATGTTAAAACGCACATCAAGACCATCTTCAACGCTCACAAAGGTCGTTATGGGTATCGCCGAGTGCATTTGGCTTTGAGCCGTTTGCAGTGCTACCTAAACCCTAAGACTGTTCAAAGGCTGATGGGGCAGTTAGGGCTTAAATCGACTGTCCGTCCTAAGCGATATCGCTCTTATAA
This sequence comes from uncultured Methylophilaceae bacterium, assembly GCA_903899965.1. Lineage (GTDB taxonomy): Bacteria > Pseudomonadota > Gammaproteobacteria > Burkholderiales > Methylophilaceae > Methylopumilus_A. The sequence goes on from CAIULB010000024.1 coordinate 191, forward strand.
GGGTACTGTGGGTAAAGTAGCCCCCAACACCTTGAGTAGAGGCTTTGTCGCCAGTCAGCCTAATCAGAAGTGGGTGACTGATGTCACAGAGTTTAATATCAAAGGGGATAAAGTTTATCTATCTCCCATCTTGGACTTATACAACCAAGAAATCATCTCCTATGAGATTGCTGATCGACCTCAGATCGGCATGGTGATGCAAATGCTTAAAGGGGCTTTTAATCGACTTCGTTCTGAAGATAAGCCTTTGCTGCATTCCGATCAAGGATGGCAGTACCAAATGGCAATGTATCAACAAGCACTTAAGGAAAAAGGAGTGGCGCAAAGCATGTCTAGGAAAGGCAACTGCTTAGATAACGCTGTGATGGAAAACTGGTTTGGGATCATAAAAACTGAGTTCTTCTACAGGAAGAAGTTTGCAAGCGTCGAAGCCTTTAAGGCTGAACTACGTGATTACATCCACTATTACAACCACGACCGTATCAAAGAAAAATTAAAGGGACTGAGTCCGGTGCAATACCGAAATCAATCCCTTATGGTAACCTAACTAAACTGTCCAACTTTAATGGGTCAGTTCATATAAGCGGCTTTTTTACATTTTAGAACTAATTATTTCTTATCTTGATCTGCGTAGTATTCGCGCACTTGTGTCATATCAAAATCACGTGCCCATTCGATAATTTTATCGAGTGCTGGCGCACCGATTTCACCTTGTTGTGCATGGATACCTGCTTGCTCGCGAATAATTAAAATGCCAGGAATTTTGCTCACTTCAAAGTATTCAGCAATTTCTGGATTTTCTTCAGTATTAACCATACCAAACAAAATGTCAGGATTCTTTTCTGCAGCAGCTTCAATCACAGGCGTAAAAGCAACGCATGGCTCACACCAAGGCGCCCAAAAATCAACGACAACAAATGGATTGTTGACGATGGTTTCTTTGAAGTTTTCTTTGTTCAGTTCAACTACAGCCATGATATTTCCTATCGTTAATCTTTTTTAGTGGCGGTATTCTATCAGATGCCCTGCAAATACCGAAACTCACTAATAACAAACCACCCAACAAACCACCCAACAAACCTTAAATAATAGGCTTATCCCAAGCGCCATCAAAAAACAAAGCACCCAATTCGCGGCGGCTTCGTGGTGATGTTTCACGCGCAAGCAAATCACCCTTTACTGTCGTAATATCCGCTAAATAGCCAACCGAAATCATCGCCATCAAAGTAAATTGTGCTGGAATGTTAAAAGTAGCGCGGGCTTTATCGGCATTAAAACCACCCAATTGATGTGCGCTCAAACCCATGCTACTTGCTTGCAAACAAAGATTTTGAGCTGCCGCACCAGTGTCGTATTCAGCCCAGCGGTTAGCCTGGCCATTTTTACTTAACAAAGTGTCCGCGCAAATTAAACATAGAAATGGCGCATCTTTTACCCAAGATTGATTGCCTTCCACAAGACAGTCAAAAGCTTGTTGCCACGCCTTGGCATTCACGCCTTTATTCCACACCAAAATGCGCCAAGGTTGATCCCCCATGCAAGAAGGCGCCCAGCGAGCAGCCTCTAGTAAAGCGATAGTTTGCTCATGGGTAACTGGCTTGCTAGCGTCATACGCACGACCACTCCAGCGCTCTGCAATGGTAAGGTCGATAGCTACTTGGGTAATCGCTGGTTTTTTCATGGCTTTAATTTTTAATTTTAAATCTTACAAAGTTGGGTAGTCGATGTAGCCTTTTTCAGTCCCACCGTAAAAGCTTTTTGAGTCCGCTTCATTAAGAGGTGCATCTTGACGGAAACGTTCAACCAAATCAGGATTTGAAATAAAAGGCACACCGTAAGCTACCGCATCCGCATGACCACTTGCAATTGCCGCATTCCCACGTACTTTGTCGTAAGACAAATTCGCCATATAAGGCAACTTGCAAAGCTTACGCATCGCGTCAAAATCAAATGGATCAGCCACACCACCGCCATGAATGCCACCTTCAACCACGTGTAAATAGGCAAAATTGAATTGATTTAATTGTTCAGTCACGTAGTTAAACAACGCTTGCGGATTGCTGTCTTTCATATCGTTAAATGGATTCACTGGTGAAAGACGCAGACCAACTTTATCAGAACCAATTGCGTCTACCACAGCTTTTGTGACATCCATTAAAAAACGCGCTCGATTTTCAATGCTACCGCCGTAAATATCAGAACGTTTATTGCTGCCATCGCGCAAGAATTGGTCTAACAAGTAACCATTAGCGGAATGAATTTCTACACCATCAAAGCCTGCTTTGATGGCATTTTGACTTGCCTGAACATAATCCGCCACAATGCCTGGCAATTCGCTCGCATCTAAAGCACGTGGCTCAACATAATCCACCAAGCCATTAAAGGTAAATGCTTTGCCCGCTGGCTTAACTGCTGAAGGCGCAACTGGTATCGCACCATTTAATAGCGTTGGATGTGAAATGCGGCCCACATGCCACAACTGAATCACAATTTTGCCGCCTTTGGCGTGCACAGCATCTGTGACTTTTTTCCAACCAGCAATTTGGGCTTCAGTATAAATGCCTGGTAATAAAGGATAGCCGTGACCCATAGGCGAGATTGGCGTAGCTTCGGTAATAATCAAACCAGCTGTTGCACGTTGTTCGTAGTAAGTCACATTAATGTCTTGCGGAACACCTTCCATGCTAGAACGGTTGCGGGTTAGTGGCGCCATCACCATACGGTTACTCATTGCAATGCCGCCTAGTTTTACTGGGCTAAATAAATCGCTCATTCATATTTCCTTATTATTAATTACTGATTCTTTACTGCAAATTTTAGCACTGAGACTATTAATGTTTTGGCAAATCAAAGATCAAAACCTCAGTATTATCTTCAGCTTTTAAAGTGATTATCTCTGGGGCTTCTTCAACAGCTAAGGCATCGCCCTGCGCTAACAAGATACCATTAATCGACACCTCACCTTTAGCTACTTGTATATATAAACTTCTATCTTGTGGAACATGGTAAGCCAAGGTTTTATCTGCTTCTAAATAAGTAGCCCACAAACTCACATCTTGATGAATCAACAATGAGTCTTCTCTGGCATCATTTGATGCAATCAAACACCAACGATTTAGCTTACGAGCAAGATCAATATGCTTATCTTCATAACTAGGGGAAAGGCCCTTCACAGAAGGCTTTAACCAAATCTGCAGTAAATAGGACTCTTCTGTTTTAGATGGGTTCATTTCCGCATGGACAATACCCGTGCCAGCAGTCATACGTTGTACATCACCAGCTTTAATCACAGAGCCGTTACCAAGGCTATCCTGATGCGCCAACTCACCTCCAAGAATATAAGTAATAATTTCCATATCTTGATGTGGATGCATCCCAAATCCCTGATTGGGCGCAATCACATCCTCGTTAATCACCCGCAACACAGAAAACTCCATACGAGCTGGGTCGTAATACCTATTAAATGAAAACGAATGATAACTATCTAACCAGCCATGATTGGCATGACCACGTGATGCTGAGCGACGAATTTCCATAGAGCCTTTATTATTAAAACAAACAATTCATAAGCAATGCCGACCATTCTAATGAATTAAAAAGTAAAATGGATGACAATTAATCTTAAAAACTTCACTACAAGATGAGCGAACAAGACCAAACATTTATGCAAGCTGCAATCGCACTTGCACAACAAGCTGCGGAAAATGGCGAAGTGCCTGTGGGCGCGGTTGTGGTCAAGGACGGTCAAATTATAGGTCGCGGTAGCAATTCGCCGATTGGACTTCACGACCCAAGCGCCCATGCGGAAATCTTAGCCATGCGTGACGCCGCGAAAAATATTGGCAATTATCGTTTAGTCGATTGCACGTTATACGTCACGCTAGAGCCTTGTCCTATGTGTTCAGGGGCTATTCAGCATGCGCGCATCGCAAACCTAGTTTATGGCGCTAGCGATCTTAAAACAGGTGCTTGCGGTAGTGTAATTAACTTAATGACCGAATATAAGCTCAACCATCACACAAAAGTCAAAAGTGGCGTGCTTGCAGAAGAAACAGGGCAAATACTTTCAGACTTTTTTAAGCAACGTCGACTAAGTAAAAAGCCAAGTCTTTAAAGTGTGATAAAAAAAACCCGCCGAAGCGGGTTTTTTTAACTGTTCAGTCATTAAAAAACTTAGTCTCTATTGTTACCCATAAGACTCATCAAAATGCTTAGTAAGTTCACAAACAAGTTATAGATATCAAGATACAAACTCAATGTTGCCATTACGTAGTTAGTTTGACCGCCGCGCACGATTTGGTTTACATCGTACAAAATGTAACCTGAGAAAATCAGCACTGAGATGCTTGAGATCATCAAGTGCGCTGGATCAAAGTGGAAGAACATATTAGCAAGTGAGGCCACTAACGCTAAAATTAAGCCTACAAATAAGAATTTACCCAAACCGCTAAAATCACGTGCAGGGCTTGAAGCAATAGCCGCCAAGCTGAAGAAAGTAATGCCTGTTCCAGCTGCTGCAAGGCCAATAATCTCACCGCCGTTACGCAAATGCAAAGCCGCTTGCAGGATAGGGCCCAGCAACAGACCAAAAATAAATGTCATGGCAAGGAGTAGCCATACGCCTGTAGCGCTATTTTGATTTGTGGCAATGAGCTGGAACATACCAAACATCACCACCATAAAGCCAATTGCGAACATGAATGGATGCATTGCCATAAATCCGAAATTCATTTGAAGACCGAAATACGCGCCTATCATGGTTGGAATCATGGTTAAACCAAGCAAGGCGTAAGTGTTACGCAGCACGCGGTTTTGAATATCCGCGGCAGTAGTTGAACGACCAATTACTTGAACATCATCAAACATTACAATTTCCTTATCAAAATATCGCCAAAGAGCGACTTACTTAAGATAGCGACTTTAGCATTAAGTTTCAAGACTATTTTTGTGACAATCTGTTAAAACAAATCCTGTTCTGATTTACCGACTAAACCAACTCGTTTTACCGCCGCAACAAATTCTGCATCTTCATGTAAATGATCCATATCTTTTGGAGCTCGACCGCCATGCATTCGAGCCAGCCTTGCTCGGCTTGCACCTGTCATCTCCCACTTCAGATTCGCCAACAGCTCATCCGCCTTACCTGGCTGATTACACAAGAGCACCATATCACAACCCGCATTGAGCGCAGCTAAAGCACGTGCTGTTACGTCACCTGCAACGCCAGCTCCCTCCATAGATAGGTCATCACTAAAAATTACGCCATCAAAACCCAAACGCTCACGCAGAACTTTTTGCAACCAGCGCGGTGAAAAGCCTGCTGGCTTTTCATCCACTTTAGTATAAATCACATGGGCAGGCATGATTGCTTGTATGCCGTCATCAATCATTTGGCGGAATGGTTGCATATCGTTTTGAGCAATTTCATCAAACTCGCGCTCATCCACAGGAATCGCCACATGCGAGTCGGCCACCACATAACCATGCCCAGGAAAGTGCTTCCCGACGGCTGGCATACCGCCACGCCTTAGGCCGTGCATCAAGGCGAAGGCGAGTTCATGAATGGCTTGCGCTTTTACATGAAACGCACGATTACCAATCACTTGGCTTTCGCCGTAATCCATATCCAAAACAGGCGTGAAGCTAAAATCTACGCCATGTGCGCGCAGCTCAGCGGCTAAAATCCAACCCGCTTCTTCTGCCAACTCTTTCGCTTTCTTGGGGTTGTCATCCCAGATTTTTCCAAACTCACGCATGGGTGGAATTTTGGTAAAGCCATCTCGAAAACGCTGCACTCGCCCACCTTCATGGTCAACAGAAATCAACAAAGGTGGCTGACGAACCCCATGAATACTTGCTGTTAACGCCTTTAATTGGGCTGGCGATTCAAAGTTGCGCGAAAACAAAATCACACCACCAACTAAAGGGTTCTGCAATCTCTTAATATCTTCTGCGGTGAGTTCTTTACCAACCACATCCAGCATCACTGGGCCAAGTGTCATTTCTTTATCCTCTTACGTCCAAATAATCGCGCAAACGATCACCCAATACATTCACCGCCAAAACCAGTGACATTAAACTTAAGCCTACCGCCAACACATAGTGGGGCGCAATCACCATGTAACGCACACCATCACGCAACATTCCGCCCCAAGAGGCATCAGGTGCCTGAATACCCAATCCCAAAAACGACAAGCTCGCTTCAGCAATGACCAAGCCCGCCATGCTATAAGTTGCCTCAACCAGCAAAGGCGCTGCCAGCAAAGGTAACATGTGTTTTAGCATGATACGAAGCGTGGATGCGCCTAAAGATTCCGCCGCCATGACATGCTGACGCTGCCTTAATGAAAGGACCTGTGAGCGGGTTAGCCGAGCATAGCCTACCCATGATGTAACACAAAGTGCCAATATCAAATTGCTCAAGCCAGCACCTAAGACTGCCGCAAAAGCAATCGCCAACAATGTGCCAGGAAAAGCCAAAAATACATCAGTGATTTGCATTAAGGCTCGGTCAACCCATCCGCCATAGTAGCCAGAAACCAAGCCCAGCATGATCCCTGTAGAGGCAGTAATGGTTGTGACTAGCACAACCACCAATAGTGATACTTGAGCACCAGCAAGTAAGCGCGGCAGAATTTCGCGGCCTAAATCATCAAAGCCAAACAGGTGCACAAAAGAAGGTTTTGCCAAAATCAGATCTAAATGGATTTGATTCGGTTGAAAACCAACCATACTTACAACAATGGCGGCAAGTCCCCAAAAAACCAATACCCAAACTGACCAATATTTGAGGCTCATGAAGCAAACCTTACTCGCGGGTCTATTTTGGTGTAAATAATGTCAGTAGCCAAATTGACCGTTACATAAAAAAAAGCGACTACCAGCACACAAGCTTGCATCACTGGATAATCACGCTTCTCAATTGACTCAACCAACAAGGATCCAACCCCATCCCAAGAAAATAGGGTTTCCGTAATCACAGTGCCAGCTAACAAACTACCCAACTGTAATCCAAGCACTGTGACAATAGGCAACAAAGCAGCGCGAAGCGCGTGCCTTAAAATCACAGCATATTCAGTTAAACCTTTTGCTCTAGCTGTACGTATAAAATCTTCATGGAGAACTTCCAACATGCTGGCGCGTGTCATTCTGGTCAAAATGGCTGCCAAGCCAAAACCTAGCGTTAAAGCGGGCAATATAATAGCAGTGCCGCTTTCCATTCCACTCACAGGCAGCAAGCCTAGCCAAAGCGCAAACACCATCATCAGTATTGGTCCCATCCAAAAGTGCGGCATGGCAGAAATAGAAAGGCTTAAAAGATTAGCTAATTTATCAGGCCATTGATTCACCTTTAGTGCGGCAATAATGCCCAAAGGAAGCCCAATGGATATTGCAAAAGACAAAGCTAGCAAGGCCAATTTAGCGGTGGCAGGCAAACGCTCTGCGAGTAAATCAACAATCGGTTTTTTAGAATGAATGGAAACGCCTAAATCACCATGGGCTAGTTTATTTAGATAAACGCCAAACTGCACATAAATGGGCTGATTCAAACCCAAATCAGCCTGTAGCTGCATACGATCTGCGCTACTTGCGGATTCACCTAACATAACCTCAACTGGGTCGCCTGGCACAGCATGAACTAAAAGAAAAGTAAGAAAAGCTACACCAAACACAACTGGTACAACACCCAACAAACGCTTAATCATGGCTGAATATCGACCTCTGAGCCCACATCGACCATGTCAAACAAAGCAATGATGTCAGCGTTACGTATACGCACACAACCATGTGAGCCAATTACACCCATCTCATTGTTATCTGGTGTGCCGTGTATGTAAATATAACGCTGCATGGTATCGACATTACCTAAACGATTCACACCCACTTCTTTGCCTGAAAGCCACAAAATACGGGTCAATATCCAATCACGATTGGGAAACTCAGTGATGAGTTCTGGCGTACAAATTTCACCTGTTGGCCGTCTACCGATAAAGACAGTTCCTGCTGGCGCACCCTCGCCTATTTTGGCACGAACGATATGTTTTCCTAACGGCGTACGACCGCTATTCTTTTCACAGCCAGCACCATTCGCGGCGGTAGAAATAGAATAATGTGCAAGAGCTTCATTCTGTGCATTGAGCACAGTTAAGGTTTGTTGAGAAATAGAAACGACAAGGCGCATGAAATAAAAAAATCACTTAAAAGATTATCTAAAAGCGATTGTAACAAGCTAAAAGGGTTTTATGTTGCTGGTTAGTAGCATCAAGCATCGTCAGCGTGTCGCCATCTGCCACATCAACTAAACGACCTTAAATGCTGCCATCTGCTGACACCATCAAAAACAAGACTGTGGCAACACCAAATTGGCCGTGTTAGGTTTCATCATAAGCTTTAAAGAGTTGGGCTTCATTTATCGTTTTGCTGGCGCGACATTCCAAATGTTTTTAGCGTACTCACCAATGGTGCGGTCGCTAGAGAATTTACCCACACGTGCCACATTCAAGATAGCTCGGCGTGACCATTCTTCTTGATCTTGATAAAGCGCACCCACCGCATCTTGGGTAGCAATATAGTTCGCGTAGTCTGCGAGCAATAAATAGTGGTCGCCCTTATGCAATAAATTATCAAAAATCGCTTGATAACGGTCTGGCTCTTCAACACTAAAGAATCCATTTGCAATCATATCCAGCACTTCTTTAAGCTCTGCATTGCTATTGTAGTAATCCCAAGGATTGTAACCCGCAGCTTTGGTTTTCGACACTTCATCAGTCGTTAAGCCAAAAATAAAGATATTCTCATCGCCCACTTCTTCTTTAATCTCAACGTTGGCACCATCCAATGTACCAATGGTCAACGCACCATTTAGCGCCATTTTCATGTTGCCTGTGCCAGAAGCCTCTGTACCTGCTGTTGAAATTTGTTCAGACAAGTCACTGCCAGGGAATAGCAATTCCGCCGCTGAAACTTCATAGTTAGGATAGAACACCACTTTAAGCTTGTCACCCACCGCAGGGTCATCATTGATAATAGTCGCCACATCGTTAATGAGACGAATAATTTGCTTCGCCATCCAATAGCCAGGCGCCGCTTTACCGCCAAAAATCACAGTGCGTGGCGTGATATTTTTGGCTTGGCCTGAGCGAATGCGGTTATACAAAGTAATCACATGCAAGACATTGAGTAATTGGCGTTTGTATTCGTGAATCCGCTTAATCTGAACATCAAACAAGCTATTAGGATTAAGTTTTACACCAGTTAAATCTTCAATTCGGTTTGCTAAACGCACTTTGTTCGCAAACTTCACTTCACGAAAAGCTTTTCTAAATGCTTTATCTTCAGCAAGCGGCGTGATGAGGTTTAGCTTATCCAAATCACGTTGGAAGCCAGTGCCAATAGCCTTAGTCAACAAAGCTGTTAAATCAGGGTTACATTGATTGAGCCAGCGACGTGGCGTAATGCCGTTGGTCACATTCACAAATTTAGTTGGATAGATACGGTTAAAGTCAGCGAATAGTGTGGTTTTAAGTAGCTCGCTATGCAGTGCCGCAACCCCATTGACAGTATGACTACCGACTACAGCCAAATGTGCCATACGAACGCGGCGACCATGCGACTCATCAATAATAGAAACGCGTGTTAATAAATCAGTATCACCAGGGAAATGGTGGTTCACCATCGCCAAAAACTCGTGGTTAATGCGATAGATGATTTGTAGATGGCGAGGCAAGAGGCGACTAAATAAATCAACCGCCCATGTTTCCAAAGCCTCTGGCATTAGCGTGTGGTTCGTGTATGCAAATACCTTACCCACTAAGTTCCAAGCAAAATCCCAATCAAGCTGATGTACATCGACTAATTGATACATCATCTCCGCCACTGCAATAGCAGGATGCGTGTCGTTCAACTGAATTGCAATTTTGTCAGAGAGTTTTTTCCAATCTTTATGCTTGAGCAAGAAACGATGCAAAATGTCTTGGATAGAGGCTGAAACAAAGAAATATTGTTGTTTCAAACGTAGCTCACGGCCAGATGCAGAAGCATCATTTGGATAAAGCACTTTTGAAATGCTTTCTGTTACGTTGCGGCTTTCCACTGCACGCTCGTAATTGCCTTCGTTAAACTGACGCAAATCAAATTCTTTAGCGGCTTTAGCAGACCACAAGCGTAAATTATTGACGGTTTGCGTGTCATAGCCAGGGATAGGCACATCGTATGCCATTGCAACCACATGTTCAGCATCCACCCAATGATGCTCAATCCCTTTTTCAGTTTCAAACTCGACCACATTACCAAAAAACTGCACCGTATAAGTGCTTTCGGGACGTTGGAACTCCCAAACATTGCCATATCGTAACCAGTTATCAGGATTCTCGATTTGCTGGCCTTGATTAATAGATTGCTTAAACATCCCGTATTCATAGCGAATACCATAACCTGTGCCAGGGATATCCATGGTTGCCATCGAATCTAAGAAACATGCAGCTAAGCGCCCCAAACCGCCATTACCCAAAGCAGCATCTGGCTCCATCTCCACCACATTTTCCATCTTATGGCCTAATGCATTCAAACCTGCACGCACTTCAGGCTCAACGCCCAAATTCAGTGCAGCATTAGACAGCATGCGGCCAATCAAAAACTCGAGTGATAGATAGTAAATACGTTTCGGGTCTTGCTCAGCATAGGCCTCAACCGTCTTCACCCAGCGATCAATCACATGGTCACGAACGGTATAGGCTGTGGTTGAATACCAATCACGCGGCGTTGCCACCTCATCCGTTTTAAAAATCGAATACACCAAATGGTTTTGCAAAGCTTGTTTAGCAGGCGTTTTTACAGTAGTGACACTAGATACTTCGCTTTTTGCCTTGGTAGCACGTGCTTTTTTAGGGGTAGATGGAGTTTTTTGAGCGGTCATCGTTTAATTCTTTATGTGAGATTGCATTCATCAAATTGCAACATGGATTCAATGTTGCAATTTTACCCTAGCAAAAAGCAAGCCTGAGCGAAGTTTAGATTTATTTTTTTACTTTAGTGACGATAAAAAAACCCTCGTGGCATATTCACCAAGAGGGCCTTTTAGATTTGCCTAGGTTTGCGTGGATTAGCTAATTAACAAGCTATTCATACGTTTTACAAAGCTTGCAGGGTCATTGAGTTGACCGCCCTCTGCCAACAATGCTTGGTCGAACAAAAGATGGGTTAAATCATTAAATTTTGCATCATCTTTTTCAGCCTTCAAACGCTCAATCAAACCGTGCGTTGGATTAATTTCTAGCGTTGGTTTGCTTTCAGGTGTTTTTTGGCCAGCCGCTTTAAGCATACGCTCCAAGTTGCCTGACAAATCATTTTGACCTGCGACCAAGCAAGCTGGCGAATCAGTTAAGCGGTGCGTTACGCGCACTTCTTTCACTTGCTCACCCAGAGTTGCTTTGACTTTCTCAATCTAGTCTTTTGCATCATCTTCCACTTGTTTATTGGCTTCTTTTTCAGCTTCGTCTTCTAGCTTGCCTAAGTCCAAATCGCCTTTAGCGATTGATTGCAATTTCTTACCATCAAATTCAGTTAATCCGCCTAACATCCATTCATCCACACGGTCTGAAAGTAGTAATACTTCGATGCCTTTCTTACGGAAAATTTCCAAATGTGGGCTATGTTGCGCTGCAGCAAAGCTATCTGCCGTAATGTAATAAATTGCTTCTTGGCCATCCTTCATACGAGCAATGTAGTCTTTAAAGCCAACCACTTGCGCTTCCGTATCCAAATGGGTTGATGCAAAGCGAAGCAAGCCTGCAATTTTCTCTTTATTCGCAAAGTCTTCGCCAGGACCTTCTTTTAACACACGGCCGAACTCACCCCAGAACGCTTGATATTGTTCTGACTTATTTTCAGCGAAGTCTTCTAGCAAGCCCAGTACCTTCTTCACAGAAGCAGCTTTAATCGCATCAATATCTTTAGAGTGCTGCAAGATTTCACGCGAAACATTAAGCGGCAAATCAGCCGAATCAATTACGCCGCGTACAAAGCGCAGGTATTGTGGCATCAATTTTTCAGCGTCTTCCAAGATAAACACACGCTTCACATAAAGCTTAATGCCATGACTGCGCTCACGGTCATACAAATCAAACGGAGCCTTGCTTGGCACATACAGCAAAGAGATGTATTCCTGATTGCCCTCTACGCGGTTATGACTCCAAGTCAGAGGATTTTCAAAGTCATGAGAAACGTGTTTATAAAACTCTTGATACTCTTCTTCAGTGATATCGTTTTTAGCGCGTGCCCACAATGCAGAAGCTTTATTCACCGTTTCTTCTTCATCCATTGGCACTTGCTCGCCATCTTTCCATTCCGATTTTTTCATCACAATCGGTAAGGTGATGTGGTCTGAGTATTTACGGATGATGGATTTTAGTTTCCAGTCATTTAAGAATTCATCTTCGCCATCGCGCAAATGCAAGACGATTTCAGTACCGCGTGTTTTCTTGTCCGCAGGCTCTAAGGTAAAATCACCCTCACCTGCTGACTCCCATTTCACCGCTTCTGTTTCGCCAGCACGAAGGGTAGTTAAACTCACCTTATCAGCGATGATGAAAGCTGAATAGAAACCCACACCAAACTGACCAATCAAATTAGCATCTTTGGCTTGGTCGCCAGTAAGCGAATTAAAGAACTCTTTAGTGCCTGATTTGGCAATCGTACCGATATTTTCAATCACCTCGGTACGGCTCATGCCAATGCCGTTATCCGTGATTATTAGTGTGCGTGCTGCTTTATCAAACGCAATACTAATTTTTAAATCACTATCGCCGCCGTAAAGGGTGTTGTCTGAAAGCGCAGAAAATCTTAACTTATCTGAAGCATCGGATGCATTAGAAATTAACTCACGCAAAACAATTTCTTTGTTGCTGTATAGAGAGTGAATCATCAGCTGAAGTAGCTGTTTTACTTCGGCTTGGAAACCTAAAGTTTCTTTTTGAGATGATGACTTCGCCATATTTAAAGCTCCTAAATTACGAGTAAAAAAACGATAATTTTTAAATGGGGATAGTCACGCTTATTTCAAGAGCTAATTTCAATGGTTCCTTTGAGGATATGAATTGACCTGCATCAATATCCAATAGAAACATAGGACTATGATGAAAATGTTGTTTATTGGAGATATTACGATGTTAAAAGTGCTGTTTCACACCCTACCCGGCCAACTTAGCGTGCTTTGCTTAGTGTTGATTTTTATTATCATGGGCTATTTGTGGACTTATTTTTACAAAAAGAGTCAAGAGAAATATTAAAGTAAAGCTAAAAAATAGTTACCTAACAATATGATTTAAAACGATTGATGAAGCGGCCATACCAAAGGGTGCAGTGACACAAACTGATGAGCCATATCCTGCACAATTTAAACCTGTGACCGCAGCATCAACTTCACAACCTGCTTTAATATCTGAGCTAGGTTGCAGAACTTGCTCGTCTGAATAAAGCGCCGTGATACCAAAATTAACTGCACTCTTTTTGTGGCTAGTTGGCGCTTTAGGAAAGCCGTGTTCACGGCGGAGTTGATTACGCACCTTTGCGAGCAATCTATCGCCCACCACTTGTGACAAATCACCTTGCTTGATTTTGGTAGGGTCTAGCCTACCACCTGCCCCGCCAACAGTGACGAGAGGAATGTTACTTTTCTTGCAATAAGCGACAATCGCTACTTTGGCTTTAGCGTCATCGATGGCATCTAGCACCATATCAAAGCCGTCATTTAGCATTTGAGCCACATTTTCTGGCGTCACAAAATCTTCAATCTCTTTAACGACACAAGCGGGATTAATCGCTTTAATACGCTGTGCCATGGCGGTGACTTTGGCCATACCAAAAGCGCCATCAATTGCGTGTAGTTGGCGGTTTACATTAGATTCAGCAATGTTATCTAAATCAATCAAGGTAATATACCCAACAGCACTTCGCGCTAGGGCTTCAACCGCCCAAGAGCCTACACCGCCTATACCAATTACGCAGACGCTAGCCCTCTGTAGCTTCGCCAAACCTTCCTGTCCGTATAAACGGCGAACGCCGCTAAAGCGACGCTCATAATCTGGTGAATCTATCTCAAGCATATTTACTTTATCAAGACTTTTCGAGAACGACAAATGCTGTTGCAAATGCCTTTTCATCTGAAATAGAAAGATGTGCAAACTGTATGTTTTTTGCTTCCAAGCAAGCTTGCAATTCAAGCGCCAAATCAAATACTGGCTTTCCTAAATCGTCATGGCCTACGCCAATATTCTCAAAAGTAGCCGGCTTGCGTATGCCCGTTCCGAGTGCTTTTGCAAAAGCTTCTTTTGCAGCAAAGCGTTTAGCCAAGAAGCGCGCTTTGGTATTGGATAATTGAAACTCTTGCATCTCGCGTTCACTCAACACCCGCATGGCAAAATTATCACCAAAGCGGTCCAGCGAATCTTGAATTCGAGCCACTTCAACCAAATCTGTACCAATGCCGTAAATCATGTCTTAGCGAGCCGCCTCAATCATCAGCGCTTTCATTTCACGCACGGCATATTCCCAACCCACAAACACGGCATGCGCCACAATCGCGTGACCAATATTAAGCTCCTCAATGCCTTGAATAGACGCAATTTGATGCACATTGTGGATATTCAAACCATGCCCAGCATTGACGGCCAAGCCTAAAGACAAAGCATGTGCTGTCGCTTCTTGAATACGTGCCAACTCTTTAGATTGCTCAGCGCCTTCGCTATCCGCAAATTTACCTGTATGAATTTCAATGACAGGCGCGCCTGCCGCTTTAGCTGCGTTGATTTGCGCTATATCTGGCGCGATAAATAATGAAACCCTTATACCTGCCTCCGCCAGCGTTTTACAAACCGCTTTAACCCTCGCCAAATTACCCGCCACTTCAAGACCGCCCTCCGTGGTCCGCTCTTCACGACGCTCTGGTACTAAGCAAACATCTTGGGGTTTGACTTTTAAAGCGATGCCCACCATCTCATCAGTTACCGCCATCTCAAAATTCATTTTTGTTTGTAGCAATGGGCGAAGCGCATAAACATCTGCATCTTGAATATGTCGTCTATCCTCCCGCAAGTGAATAGTAATACTATCAGCGCCCGCTTCTTCGGCGCGTAAAGCTGCTTGCACAATGCTTGGGTACTGAGTTCCACGAGCTTGACGCAACGTCGCCACATGGTCGATATTTACGCCTAATTTGATGTTAGATGCCATCATAAATCCTGTAGATCGATTAAAAGTTGTCTAGTATGCAGTGGCTTGTCACCCAAATAATGCGCTAACAAAAGCCGCATTAATTGCTTACTTTGCTGCTGTGTTTGTAGGTCAGCATAGTCATCTTGCGCCATGTCTAGCAATGTTTTGCCAGATAATTGTACGCCATTTTCTTGATAGTCATGTTTTGATGAAACAGGTCCAACTTCTGGCAGGTAATAATACTGAGCTTCAGCAGTTACCGCCTCATCACGAATATTGTGCGTCAAAGGCACGGCGTAACCCAAGGATTGTAATAAAAGCAGCTCAAAGCGGCGCAAAATATTGGCTGAATCATCGGGCGCTAGCGAAAGTAATTTCAACGTTTGCGTGTATTCATCAAACAAGGCTTCGTGCGCATCTTCACGTGGCAACAAACGTAGCAATAGCTCATTCAAGTAAAACCCGCACATCAATGCCTCGCCTTGAAGCATTAACAAGCCCGCATACCACTCAAGGGAATGTAGTGTTTTAAGCTCTAACTTGCCCGACCATGCGCCAAGCAATGGCTGAAAGGACTGCAACATACCTCTCATAGCAGAACGCGGCCTTCTTGCGCCCTTTGCTACCGCCGATACCCGACCAAAATCACGGGTAAATAGCTCAACAACCAAGCTAGTCTCTTTAAATGGATAAGTGTGCAGAACGTAAACTGGCTGATTGTCCTGACGAGATATACTGCTAACAGCCATGTGAGTTGCCTAATAACCTAGACTCTTAAGCGCCCGCTCATCATCCGCCCAACCGCCCTTTACTTTCACCCAGGTTTCCAGCCAAACTTTACCGTCAAACAGCTTTTCCATATCCTGACGTGCTTCGGTTGAAATCTTCTTTAGCTTCTCACCACCCTTGCCAATTAGCATAGGTTTTTGGCTTTCTTTATCCACAATAAATGCGGCATGGATGCGGCGCAAATTACCTTCCATTTCAAACTTCTCAATTTCAACGGTAATGCCGTAGGGCACTTCTTCGCCAAGAAAGCGAAAAGCTTTTTCGCGGAGCAATTCAGCCGCTAGGAAACGCTCGTTTTTATCGGTGATTTCATCTTCACCATAAATCGCATCTTGTTCAGGCAAGTATTCACGTACAGCGCTTAATAACTCATCTAAATACAAGCTCTTTTTAGCGCTCACAGGTACGATAGCTGCGAAAGGAAATAACAAATCAAAGTCTTGAATTAGCGGCAACAAATTACCTTTGTCACCCATCAAGTCTGCTTTATTCACGACTAGCAAGACTGGCTTATCTTTTGGCAATAAATTCAATACGATCTTATCGGCATCACCAAGATGCATAGGCTCAATCACGAAGAGCACAACATCGACTTCATTTAGCACTTGGGTCACAGTTTTATTCAGCGTTTTATTCAATGCATTAATGTGCTTTTGCTGAAAGCCCGGCGTATCAACAAACAAGAATTGCGTATCTTCGGTGGTGTGAATACCAAGCAAACGATGACGCGTTGTTTGCGCTTTGCGTGAAGTGATACTGAGCTTCATTCCCATGATATGGTTGAGCAAGGTTGATTTACCAACGTTAGGACGGCCAACAATTGCAACGGTGCCACAACGGAATGGGATTTTTTGAGTCATATTTATGCTTTCACTATACTTTCGACTTCACACTTTTGCTTTTAAGCAAATGTTTAGGCTGTTATTTGTTGATAGACAAGCTTGGCTGCTTCTTGCTCAGCATTACGGCGGCTTGAGCCCTCACCTTGTGCGGTTATATTGAATTTTGCAACTTTGCATTCGACACGAAAAGTTTGGCAGTGTGCCTCACCTTCAATCGCCAACACTTCATAGCTAGGCACGTCAATTTTTTTAGATTGGAGGTATTCTTGCAATAGAGATTTCGGATCTTTGCCAATGGATTTTGGATCTATTTTTTCGATTAAAGGCGTAAATAATTTAATTACAACCATCTCAGCAGCATCAAAGCCAGCATCGAGAAAAACCGCACCAATAATTGCTTCCAAGGCATCTGCCAGCACTGAGGGTCGACGCCATCCACCACTTTTCAGTTCACCCTCACCTAAGCGTAAAGCCTCGCCAATGTTAAGCGTCAATGCTAACTCACCGAGCGTTGGCTCTTTAACTAAATGGGCACGTAAACGACTTAAATCACCCTCATCCAACTTAGGAAAAGTAAGATAGAGCTGACTTGCGATGATGAAATTCAGCACCCCATCACCCAAAAACTCTAACCGTTCATTATTAATATTACCAAAACTGCGATGCGTCAGGGCTTGTGTTAATAAGGCTTCATTATGAAAATTATAGCCAATTAAGCGCTGGAGTCCGAAGGTGGTTTGATTATTCATAATGAGGTAAGGATCAGATTAATGAATGCTCGTGCCAATACGTTTAAATTGGTCAAAATTCCACCAAATAAAGAAGGCTTTACCAACTAGATTTTGCTCTGGCACAAAGCCCCAATAACGGCTATCGCGGCTATTGTCACGATTGTCCCCCATCGCAAAATAGTTGCCCTCTGGCACCTCAAAGGCACCTTCACGGCTCATGCTATTTTCTTCAATCAATAAATCATGTTTAACATCACCCAATTGCTCTTCAAAACGTTTTGCGTGCACTTGATTTAGGCCAGCGCTCTCATAAGAGTAATCGTCAATATATGCCATATCTAGCTTTTGACCATTGATATAAAGCTGTTTGTCTTGGTACAAAATCTTATCGCCAGGCAAGCCAACAACACGCTTGATATAGTCAATAGATGGATCTGGCGGATAATGAAATACAAACACATCGCCACGTTTTGGATGACTGGTTTCAATGAAGGTGCTATTCAAAATAGGCACGCGCAAACCGTAACTGAATTTATTCACCAAAATAAAATCGCCCGCCAATAGGGTTGGCATCATGGAACCAGAGGGGATTTTGAAAGGCTCAGCAATAAATGAGCGAATCAGGAATACGGCCAAGATAACAGGGAAGAAGCTTTTTGAATACTCCACCAGCATCGGGTCTGGCGTATTAGGTGCACGATTTTTACGCAAAACAAGTTTATCTAGCAGCCAGATAGAACCTGTCACCAGTAGCACAATCACCATAAATAACGCGAACATCATGCGAATTACCCTTTATTTTTTATTTATCTTCGACACGCAAAATGGCTAAGAACGCTTCTTGAGGGATTTCAACATTACCCACTTGTTTCATGCGTTTTTTACCCTCTTTTTGCTTCTCTAGCAATTTCTTCTTACGAGTAATATCACCACCATAGCACTTCGCCAATACGTTTTTACGCATAGCTTTAACAGTTTCACGGGCAATAATATTGGCACCAATCGAAGCCTGAATCGCCACATCGAACATTTGCCTTGGAATCAATTCGCGCATTTTTGAAGCAACTTCACGGCCACGATAAACCGCATTAAGTCTATGCACAATAAGTGAAAGCGCATCGACGCGGTCGCCGTTCACCATAATGTCTAACTTAACCAAATCAGCCGCGCGGAACTCTAGGAATTCATAATCCATAGAAGCATAGCCGCGGGAAACTGATTTAAGCTTATCAAAAAAATCGAGCACCACTTCATTGAGCGGCATTTCATAACTGAGCATCACTTGCCTGCCCATGTATTGCATATTCTTTTGAATGCCACGTTTTCCAGTACATAGCGTCATGACTGGGCCGACGTAATCCTGCGGCATGAGCAAATTGATATTAATCATAGGCTCACGAATTTCTTCAACGCGCGAAGGCTCTGGCAAACGTGAAGGATTCTCAATTTGAACGACTTCGCCAGTTTTTAGCAACAGTTCATAGATTACTGTTGGTGCCGTGGTAATCAAGTCCATGTCGTATTCGCGCTCTAAACGCTCTTGCACAATTTCCATGTGCAACAGACCTAAGAAGCCACAACGGAATCCAAAGCCTAATGCCGTTGAGTTTTCTGGTTCAAACTGCAATGAAGCATCATTTAAGCGTAATTTTTCGAGCGCACTACGGAGCGCTTCAAATTGATTAGATTCAACAGGATACAAACCTGCGAATACTTGCGGTTTAACTTCCTTGAAGCCTGGCAAGGCTTCAGTTGCAGGCTTATCAGCCAAAGTAACGGTATCGCCCACTTTAGCGCTTGTGAGCTCTTTAATGCCCGCAATAATAAAACCAACTTCACCTGCAGAGAGCGACGCTTTTTGGAATGACTTAGGCGTAAATACCCCAACCTCTTCACACAGATGAACCACGCCTGTCGCCATTAAGCGAATTTTATCTTTTGGTTTTAGTGTGCCATCAACAACGCGCACCAACATCACCACACCCACATAGTTATCAAACCATGAGTCGATAATTAGCGCTTTAAGTGGTTTTGTTGGATCGCCAACAGGCGGTGGAACTCTTGCCACAACGGCCTCAAGCACATCACGCACCCCCTCACCAGTCTTAGCTGAACAGCGCACTGCATTTTGCGCTTCCACGCCAATTACATCTTCAATTTCTTGAATTACACGGTCAGGGTCTGCAGATGGCAAGTCGATTTTATTGAGCACTGACGTGACTTCAACGCCTAAATCTAATGCGGTATAACAATTGGCCACACTTTGCGCCTCAACGCCTTGGCTAGCATCCACCACCAACAACGCACCTTCGCAAGCGGATAATGAACGGCTTACCTCGTATGAGAAATCGACGTGACCTGGGGTATCAATTAGATTGAGTTGATACACTTGCCCGTCTAAGGCTTTGTATTGCAAAGCCGCGGTTTGCGCCTTAATAGTAATGCCACGTTCACGCTCCAAGTCCATAGAGTCGAGCACCTGGGCCTCCATCTCGCGGTCAGACAAGCCTCCGCACAATTGAATAATACGGTCAGCCAAGGTCGATTTACCGTGGTCGATGTGGGCGATGATGGAAAAATTACGTATATTGTTCATAAATTCAGTGCAAAAGTTATACCAACAACAAGGGCGCCTAAGCGCCCTTGCAACGTACTACTAAGGTTTGATTTTACAGTAATTAGAGGCTTAATACTATGAGGTACTAAGCCTGATTGCCTCAGTTCTTTACTTCGTATCAGTGACTTTAATTGGGACGTACAAAGTACTTTCTCCTCGCAATACCAAGACTGCAACTGTTTTGCCATTTAAGATGCCTGATAAAGTCTTATTAAACTGCTCTACGGTAGCCACCTCAGCATTATTAATACCCAGCACAATATCACCACGGCGAACCCCAGCAAGCGCTGAAGCACCTTGTGAATCAGTCACCAACAATCCATTTTTGCCGTTAAGCTTTTTCTTTTGTTGAGGCGTTAGTTCATTCAAGATTAAGCCAATACGGTTAACTTCTGGTTTAGTCGCACCCTTGCTTGGCGAGCTCACATCATCTTTATCATTAGGCGCTTCAGCAACAACCACTGATAAAGTTTTTGCAGCCCCTTTGCGAAGCACTTCAACATTGACAGATTTGCCTGGCTTCACACCCCCAACTGCGCGTGGCAAATCAGAGGATAAATTGATCGCTTTACCATCAAATTTCAGAATCACATCGCCAGCAACTACGCCGCCTTTATCCGCAGGGCCACTTTTCTCAACACCCGCTACCAGAGCTCCATTAGTATTTTTCATACCAAATGAGTCAGCCAAGTCCTTGGTAATTTCTTGAATAGAAACACCCAACCAACCACGAGCAATCTTACCCCCAGATTTAAGTTGGCTAGAAACGTCCATCGCAACATCGATCGGGATAGCAAAAGACAAGCCCATAGAGCCGCCACTGCGACTATAAATTTGAGAGTTAATACCAACCACTTCACCCTTCAGATTAAACAACGGACCGCCTGAGTTACCAGGGTTAATCGCCACGTCCGTTTGAATAAATGGTACGAAGTTTTCTTGCGGCAAAGCGCGGCCTTTAGCACTCACAATACCAGCTGTCATAGTGTTTTCGAGACCAAATGGCGAGCCAATGGCAGCAACCCATTCACCAACTTTCAATTGATTAGGGTCGCCGATTAAAACCTTAGGCAAACCAGTTGCATCAATCTTGAGCAAAGCGACGTCAGTGCGGCGATCTGAACCAATTATCTTGGCTTTAAATTCACGTTTATCAGAAAGCTTAACAATTACTTCATCAGCCGCGTTAATCACGTGGGCATTAGTCAACACATACCCATCTGAACTAATGATAAAACCGGATCCCAAAGACTGAGATTTAAACTCCTGCTGTGGTGCTTGCCCTCTGGGGGCGCCAGGCACTGGTAAGCCAAAGCGACGAAACAGCTCGTTAAATTGTTCATCATCTTGGAATCCAGCAAAAGGATTGCCATTACCCTGCACCACTTGTGTGACGCTAATATTCACCACCGACGGCCCCTGCTTTTCAGCAAGTTCCGTAAAATCTGGCAATTCTTTTGCGAATGCGGTGCCAGCAAATGCAAGCAAAAATGTAGAAATGGTGACTATTTTTTTAATCATGCGTTTTACCTCCTTTTACATTGAACATTAACAATTGAAGATGGCTCTGCCAAGCCTAAAATTAAGGGCCGATATCGTGCATCAAGCGTACTACCTTGATTATGACCTTTTAACCATAAGTAGCCTATAAAAAGACCTAGCACAGCGCCTAATGCAGTATTTCTATCCACATGCGAAGCATCAGAAAAAATTGTGCTACCGAGTATAGCGCCTAAAATCAACAAAGCTAAAGGAATGCCATACACAGCAAAAGAACTCCACAACAAGGCGCTCTCTTCAACGCCCACCACAACGATTTGATCTACGCTTGCGTTGACCGTATTTTGCGCTTTAAAAATATTTGGGCGATGACCGAATAAGCGTCCCCAAATAGAGATGCCGCAACCGCGAGATTGCCCGCACAAACCACAAGGCTTGTTACGAATAATCTCTAAGCTAGCAACATCTTTATCGATGCTAACAACAATCGCGTTTTCTTGAATCATAATATTGGGTTCAATACAGAAAATAACAGAGCGTTATTGTGAATGACTTTTAGATTTTTTTGCTAAAAATAACGGCGTTTTTTAAATCTGAAACTTACTTTTTAACTTTGAAACTGACAGCATTACCAAACTGTGTCACAGCAGCTTCAGGCACTTCACCAATCACCATGACTTGATGGCCTTCATGAACCAAAGCAAAAAAATTGGTTGCGCCAACAATTGTGTGCCCAACTTTAGGTCTAACCCCTTTGGCAAGCGGCTCGATAAAGATAGAGATAGAAGCCAAGCCGTCGGAGAAAATCATCTGCGTCACAGGCAAGCCTTTTCCTTGAACCAACTGTTTAACTTGATCCACCTTTCTATAACCCGCAGGTAATTGAGCAACGTCCCAATCCATATCAGCAGAGTTCGCTTTTGCTGGGCCATCTTGGTCCATCACGTAAGATTTGCTTGGATCGAATTTAGGTTTAAACCAATCCATGTTTTGACCGTCCATCAAGGTAAGCTGACTAAAACCAATCTGCTCTAAAGCATCGCCGTGCTCACCTAAAGTCACAGCTTTGAGCAACAAACCAAATTCTTTATCCACCCAAAATTTATAGCCATAACGCATTTGGTCTTTGGGAGATAAACTGACCACAGTCGCATCACGTCCACCAATACGCTCAGTGCCACCTGCTTGAGCTAGGTAGCTAGCTTTTAATGCATCCATATTGCTTGGCAATAAGGCGGGAAACATATTTTGGCCACGCTTTTTCTCTATCATGATTTTTTCGTTTTTAGGGCTAAAAATCACAACATCAGAACCTTGACTTAACACTTCGCGAGGTGCGCCATCAAGCACCACCATCCGCGCATACTCACCTTGGCCATAGTTCATGTGGGTGAGCTGAACTGACTTTGAGGCGTTACCTGATTGATAAACGAATACGCCTTTGTAGCTAAGCTCGCGTGCAGCTTGTGATGCTTTTTGTAGGGTTAGCCATACGTCGTCTTGGCCGGCAAACAAAGCCTCTGAAAAGAGGCTCAAAAAACCAAGAACAAGGCCAGTAAAAAATTGTTTTTTAAGCATTACTTATCTTGTGAAAAAGCAGCTGGCTGAATGAAATAAGCCGCATTACTTGGCGACATGGATTGATGTGCACGTAAATATTCTGCTGGTACAGCTTGTGCAATTTCAATCGGCGCAACACTTGCTTCTTGTGACTGTTGATGTAACAACACCAAACCCACAAAGAATACTGCCGCAACAGAAGCCGCAACAGACCAAACCACTTGTTTGTTTTTAGCCAATCTTGATTTAGGGGCCAATACAGTTGGCTGCTTGGCAATCTCTTGCATAATGCTTGCTGTCATATCATGCCTAAGTATCTTATTGCCTCGGATGACATCTCCAATCAAATGGTAAGTTGCCCAGCTTTTAGCGGCTTCACCATTGGCTTTTAAGGCCGTCATTAGGTACTCGGCATCTTCAAGCGCCAAGTCATCATCCATTAAAGCTGATATTTGTTCTTTCAATTCACTTCTCCTACGTTCAAATTTATTCTAATTACCAACGCTTATCATCAGGCGTATCTAGCAAAGGCCTGAGCTTAACGGCAATAGTTTCACGCGCTCTAAAAATACGTGATCGAACCGTACCAATTGGGCAATTCATCAATGTTGCAATTTCTTCGTAACTCAAGCCTTCTAACTCACGTAAAGTAATAGCTGTTCTTAATTCATCAGGCAAAGCCATCATGGTTTCATTGACGGTCTTTGCAATTTCTTTAGTCATCATTTCAGTTTCAGGCGTTTCAGCTGTACGAAGTTCTTCAGCATCCTCGAAATTTTCCGCATCTTCAATTTCCACATCGTGGCTAATTTGTGGACGACGACCCATAGAAACTAAATAGTTTTTAGCAGTATTAATGCCAATACGATAAAGCCAAGTATAGAAAGCGCTATCGCCCCTAAAATTAGGCAATGCATGGTAAGCTTTGATAAAAGACTCTTGCACGACATCTTCTACCTCAGCTTGATCTCGTACCATTCTAGATAGCAAACGCCCTAGCTTGCGTTGATATTTCTCAACTAACATGCCGAAAGCTTTTTGGTCGCCACGTTGCGCACGCTCCACCAAAGCTTGGTCAATTTCACGGTTACCCGGAATTTGGCCTCCTCCTGCATTATTATTGGCATTGCCGTTCATGATGGCGATGCTCCCCGTTTGTTTGCTAGTTGCGACGCTTGAAGTATAACCCGCCGCCGCTGTATCAACGAACCCCATCCGGGATATTTCTGCGATATTCTTTACGTCTATCATTTATAAATTCCCTTAAGCTTTTTTATTATCTAGCCATGTGAAACAGACAACGCTAAACTGCTCAAAGTTCAATGTAATGGATATATATGCAGCAATTTGATGTATTAATCATCGGCAGTGGTCTTGCCGGGTTAACTGTGGCACTTAAAGTCTCCTCAGAGAAAAAAGTTTGCTTAGTGAGCAAACGTAAAATCAACTACAATTCAAGCAGTTGGGCACAAGGTGGTATCGCAGCAGTTCTGACAGACGACGACTCCATTGAAGCGCATATCCAAGATACATTAATCGCAGGCGCAGGCCTTTGCGACAAAGAAGTCACCAGACAGGTTGCCGCCCATGCACGTGAAACTGTGGAGTGGCTAATTGCTCAAGGCGTGCCATTTACCCGTGAAAACGACGACAGCGGCTATCACTTAACCCGTGAAGGCGGTCATAGTCATAGACGTATCATCCACGCGGCTGACGCCACTGGACATGCCGTACAAAAAACCCTGGCCGAGCAAGTCCTTAGCCATCCTAATATCACTGTGCTTGAAGACCATATTGCGGTTGATTTAATCACTTCACGCAAAGCTGGCATTGGTGCGCCACAAGACAATGCCGAATGTTTGGGCGCTTATGTGCTCGACAATAAGAGCGGTAAAGTTATGACCATAGGCGCACAACATACTGTGCTAGCCACAGGCGGTACAGGTAAAGTTTACCTATACACAACCAACCCTGACGTGAGCACAGGCGACGGCGTTGCAATGGCTTGGCGTGTTGGCTGCCGTGTGGCAAACATGGAGTTTATCCAGTTCCATCCAACTTGCTTATTTCACCCTAAAGCGAAATCTTTCCTAATCACAGAAGTGGTACGCGGTGAAGGCGGAATTTTAAAGCTGCCAGATGGCACAAGGTTTATGCAAAAACATGACCCTCGCGGCGAACTAGCACCCCGCGATGTGGTGGCAAGAGCCATTGACTTTGAAATGAAAAAGCGTGGATTAGACTGCGTATTTTTAGATATCTCACACAAACCTGCAGACTTTGTGATTTCACACTTCCCGACCATTTATCGCCGCTGTATGGAGCTTGGGATTGATATCACCAAAGAGCCAATTCCTGTTGTACCTGCCGCTCACTATAGCTGTGGTGGGGTGATGACCGACCACACAGGTCGCACAGATTTAGCCAACTTATATGCAATCGGCGAAACCGCTTGCACAGGCTTACACGGTGCAAATCGTCTTGCCAGCAACTCGCTTTTAGAATGTATGGTATTTGGACAAGCTGCGGCAAACGACATTCTGGTGCAAGCACCAAAACCAACTGTGGCATTGCCTTATTGGGATGAAAGCCGTGTCACAGATGCAGATGAAGAAGTCATCATTACGCACAACTGGAATGAGTTAAGACGCTTTATGTGGAACTACGTAGGCATTGTGCGAACCAACAAGCGCCTAACTCGCGCGATGCACCGTATTCATTTACTCCGCGATGAGGTGCATGAGTTTTATAGCAACTTCCGCGTGACCAATAACTTGATTGAATTGCGTAATTTATTACAAGTGGCGGAGTTGATTGTGCGCAGCGCAATGGAAAGACATGAAAGCCGCGGTCTGCATTTCAGCAAAGACTATCCTGAAATGCTGGATATTGCTGTGCCTACCGTTTTAGAGCCATCAAACTATTTCAGCTTATTAGATAGCAACCAAGATATTAAGCAGGATTAGCATTTAACACTCCTAAAATCGCACCTTGCGATTTTAGGTCGTTCAATACATCCAAGCCAAAATCCACAATCGCATCGATATCAGCAAACGCCATCACTGAGGCAATACCAATCAAAGCTTGTCTGGCGGTTAACTGCCCATCTTGTAAGTCTTCAATCAATGCCGCGGTCATCCGATTAAGCTCAATAAATTTCACCTTATCTCCTGCATCTCTAAATACCAGCAAACTCACAGGCGTTTCTAGCGGAGATGCTGGTATATTTTCTGGCGAAAGTTGATGTACGGGATAGTCATAACTGAGCAATGCCATTGCTGGCACAAAAGCCACAGGGGAGTCTAATAAGTAGGCCTCGGTATCTATTCGAGACCAATTAATAGTCTCATCCGCATAGGCCAAATAAAGCTCAACCCACTCGTAATGCGCTAAATTTTGCACATAAGGCGGCAAGCCACTCACCCTGTTGATATAAGCCAAAAAAGCTTCAGGGATTTCCCTAAAAATCGGCGTGACGCATGGCTGATGAATAAAGAATTCCCGCACCAGCCGCAGCCAAACCTCTTCGCCGAGTATTTTTTTTAGCACAGGAAAACAAGCTGCAACTGAAGATTCAATGTTGTTAAAAACAATCTCGGTATAGACCGCCATGCCACGCTCAGAAACACCTGCTGGTACTTTGGTGTTTTGAGGGTCTCGAATATGGCGCGTGAACGCCATTTGATAATCTTTTAGCGCTGTCATTTCGATCTCTGCAACATTGCGATACGCTCTACTTCCGGCATCAAATCGAGTAATGGCGGAATATTGGTATCGCGTTCTAAAAGCGTTGGGAAATTGCCAAATAGGCGATATGCATCCGCTAGTAAGTCCCATACAGGATCAATAACCGTTGCACCGTGCGTATCGATTAGTAAATCAGGCGCCTCCTCATAATGCCCTGCCGTGTGCCCATAAACAACACGACCAGCAAGCCCAGCATCCGCAGCACTTTGCAAAAAGGCTTTTGCATCAAAGCCAAAATTCACGCTATTTACATAAACGTTATTCACATCCAAATGCCAATCGCAATCCGCTTCCTCAAGCACTGCTGTAATAAAGCTAAGTTCATCCATTTCAGAAATAGGCGCTGCGGCATAATAAGATGCATTCTCCACCGCAATACGCCGACCTAAAATATCTTGAGTCTGCTTAATACGACTCGCAACATGATGAACGGCCTCTTCGGTAAATGGGATTGGCAATAAATCATACAAATAGCCACCAACTGCGCAATAGCTTAAATGCTCGGTATAAAGTGGGATTTGATGCGTATCAAGAAAATGTTTTACTTGATGTAAAAAAGGAATGTTGAGCGGATCTGGCCCGCCGAGTGAAAGCGACAGTCCATGACAAACGACAGGATAACGCCCTGTAAACCAAGCAAGCTGCTTAGCTACTTTTCCACCAGCGCCTATCCAGTTTTCAGGAGCTATTTCTAAAAAATCAATGGCAGCAATTTCTTGTTTGCCGAATTGGGCTTGAATTTGTGGAATTAATTCACGCTTCAAGCCCAACCCAGCGGCACGGCTATTTCGAAATTGCTGCATCGGGGTTTTATTAGCGCTTATTTCTTATCTGCGTGACAAGCGCCTTCTTTGGCTTTTTCACCCTGACATGAACCCTCTTTAGCTTTTTTCGTGGCATGGCGCATTTCAGCGCTACAAGCGCCATCTTTCATCTTCTCAGCATTGCACGCGCCCTCTTTAGCCTTTGCTTTTTTTGGCTTTTGCGTTGCACCACATTTACCAGATGCACACTGCCCATCTTTCATTTTATTAGCATCACTTGCATCAGCCACCATATAGCCTGACGCCAATGGTTTTGCGCTAAATGGATTTTCAGCGGCTTGAATGGAGGCTGACAATACTGATGCGGCAAATGCGCCACCCATGACTAAAGCTAAAGATTT
The DNA here is from genome assembly GCA_903899965.1 of uncultured Methylophilaceae bacterium. Classification (GTDB taxonomy): domain Bacteria; phylum Pseudomonadota; class Gammaproteobacteria; order Burkholderiales; family Methylophilaceae; genus Methylopumilus_A. The sequence continues at coordinate 28,352 of CAIULB010000024.1, forward strand.
TTTTGATGCAGACATTTACTTCTCCAAATAAAAATTGAATTTCACCCAATGAGCAATTTGTTAACTTTTGACCATATAACTAAGGTTAGTTCCGGCTGAATCTTATCAGTTAAGAGGCTTTAGCTTGCATACAAGCGACATAAGCCTCAGCGTTAGGTGTTGCGCTATCGCGCTGGGCTTGCCAAATTGTTTCGGCAAGGCAATCCATCAAGTCATGTTGCGCATCTGATTCATTGCCATGCTTGAGCTTAAGGGCTTGATAGGCAGGCGCAATTCCAATCGGCTGATTAATGGCCACTTGCTCTAATACCGACATATGTAAACTCATGTGTAAAAACGGGTTAGTCTCGCCCATCTCGGGATGGTAAGCCTGCTCCATGTATCGTTCTGGCGCATCTAACACCGCATGGTATTCAGGATGCATATGAATGACTTGCAAGGCGATGGCCTCTAAGTCAGTGAGCGTTTGTTTCGCGTTAAATTTTGTCCAAGTGTCAAAAAAGAATTGTCTTACTTGGTCGCGGGTTGGGTTAAATAGGGCCATATTCCTTATGCCGCTTTCGCTTTATATTCACACAAATCTCGAATAACACATTCGCCACATTTTGGTTGCCTCGCGATGCAGGTATAGCGGCCATGCAAAATCAACAAATGGTGCGCGTCTTGCATAAATTCTTTAGGAACCGCTCTCATAAGCTTCAACTCAACCGCCAAAGGGGTTTTGCCTGGCGCAAGTCCAACGCGATTGCCGATGCGAAATATATGGGTATCCACTGCAATGGTTTGCTGGCCAAAGGCTGTATTCAAAATCACATTGGCCGTTTTACGTCCTACGCCCGGCAAGCTTTCTAAAGCTTCACGCGTGTTTGGCACAACGCTATCAAAACGCTCAACCAATATCTGGCAAGTGGCAATCACATTTTTAGCTTTGCTATGATAAAGCCCGATAGTTTTGATATAGCGCTCCAATCCTTCAATGCCTATAGCCAAAATAGCCGAAGGCGTATTAGCGACTGGATATAACTTAGCAGTGGCGAGATTAACGCCTTTATCAGTTGCTTGCGCAGAAAGAATAACTGCGATTAGAAGCTCAAACACGCTCTTGTGATTGAGCTCTGTTTTAGGCTCGGGAATGGCAATCGCTAATCGACGAAAAATCTCATAGCGTTTTTCGGCATTCATTTAGAAGGTAATATTAGTGAGCTACGAGGCCAGCTGAAATTGGCGTAGCAGCTTCACGCGCTGCTTTACGCTGCGCCATCCAGTTGCGTGTTGCAATCAACGATGCCAAGCCAATAAATGCGCCTGGAGGCAAAATAGCTAACAAGAAGCCGTGATAGTCTGGAATAACCGTCAATATCATCGACTTAGCCGATGGTCCAAACACCAAATCAATACCTGAAAACAATGTACCTTTACCGATAATTTCACGCACGCCCCCTAGCGCTGCTAAGACCAGCGCCAAGCCAAATCCCATCATAAATCCATCAAGTGCGGACGGCACCACAGGGTTTTTAGCCGCAAACGCTTCAACACGCGCAAGCACAATACAATTGGTCACAATTAGCGGGATAAAAATACCCAAGACTGCGTGCAAGCTTTGCAAATAAGCGTGCATGGACAAATCAATAATGGTCACCAATGCGGCGATTATCAAAATAAATACCGGAATGCGGATTTCAGTGGGTACCCATTGACGAATAGGCGCTACGCTCGCATTACTCGCTGCCATCACCACTGCTGTCATCACACCTAAACTAAAGCCATTGACCAAACTCACCGTCATCGCCAGCGTTGGGCACAAACCTAAGAGTTGAACCAAGCCTGGGTTCTGTTTCCAAAGGCCATTTTCTACGATTTCACTGTAAAAGACTTTCGGTTGTACTTTTACTTCGGCCTCTTGCACGACTTGTTGTGTTGTTTCTTGATTCACTTCACTCATCTGATTTCCTTTATGCAATCGACGATTACTGCGCCAATGCCTGACCCGATGCCGTCTCAAAAATAGCTTGCTGATGTACTTGATAAAACTTCAGCACTTTGTGAACTGCCTTAATCACCGCGCGCGGGGTAATTGTCGCGCCAGTCGTAAAATCAAACTGACCGCCATCTTTTTTCACAAACCAAGCATCATCATTCGTTTTTTCTAAAGATTGCGCATCAAAACTCTTAATCCAATCACTATGTGCAATATCAATATAATCACCCAAACCTGGGGTTTCTTTGTGATCTAAAACCCGCACACCAACAATTTCGCCTGTCGCTTTAATTGCCACTAAAAGCTTAATATCACCGCTATATCCATCAGGCGCGGTTGCCTCTAAAATCACCGCAGCAGGTTTGCCTTTCACACGGGAACGGTGAATCATGGTTTCATCACGATTACCCAAGTCACCGCCAGCAGGCTGTTTAATCGCATCTTGAAGCAAGTCGTTATCATACAAATCTGTAGGCAAAATCTGACCAAATAAACTCATCCGCACCGCGGCTTCCGCTTTAGAAATCGGCGCTTTAGTTGTATGGTGAATAACCGCCAATCCAACGGTACTCACAATCGTGAATGCAATCATCACCCAAGCAGTTTTTACAGCATGTTTTAAGATAGCTGGGTTCATTTTTTATGCCCAAATACACGAGGCTGGGTCCATGCATCAATCAATGGCACGCACATATTCATCAGCAATACTGAGAATGCAACGCCATCAGGGTAGCCGCCATAAACACGAATCAAATAGGTCAGCACAGCAATCCCTGCTGAAAAGACTAACTTGCCTTTTGGTGTCGTCGGACCACTCACAGGGTCAGTAATAATAAAAAACGCGCCTAACATTGAAGCGCCCGTGAATAGATGGAATAGCGGATGCGCAAAATGTGTCGCATCCACCAAGTAAAAAGCGCCAGCCATCAAAGCCAATACACTTAAAAATGCGGTTGGCAGATGCCATGTAATCAAGCGCTGTTGCAATAGGTATAAGCCACCCAACAAATAAGCACCAACCACTAACTCACCGCCTTTAGCACCTAATAGACCAAATTGTGGTGCTGTGGTGATTTCTTGCACTGAATGATGGAGCGTTAATTGTGTTTTCAAATAATCAAGCGGCGTCGCCATACTCACAGCATCAAGGCTCAAACCATTAGTCGTTCCAAAAACATACTCAAGCTGATTAGCAAAACTAAATTTAGCTTGCGCCAGTTCAAGTGGTGCTGGCCAATGCGTCATGATGACAGGAAATGAAATCAATAAGACGGCATAGCCAACCATCGCAGGATTAAATGGGTTGTAACCCAAGCCACCATAGAGCTGTTTTGCTATCACAATCGCAAAGAAAGTGCCGACCACCACCAACCACCAAGGTGCAAGAGGTGGCAATGAAAGTGCCAATAACCATGCAGTAAGTAAGGCACTGCCATCCATCAAGAAAGGTTTGATCGGACGTTTGCGTAGCTTGAGTATTAAAGCTTCTGAAGCTAAAGCCGTAACAGAAGCAAGTGCGAGCATCACCAAAATACCAGCGCCAAACACCCACACATAAGCTGCAATGGCTGGCACTAGTGCTAGCATCACCTTCACCATGATAACGCTTACGCTAGGCGCACTACTTAAATAAGGAGATCTACTCATATTTCATCCCGTGTGCTAACAGTGTTATCGCCAGCTTGTTCGCTTAGTATTCCTTCACTTGCTGCTTGTTTTGCGGTTTCGCGTCTTGCATCAATCTCAGCAATTTCAGCTTGCACCGATGGCTTTGCATCCACGACATTCTGAGGCGTGGCGGCAGCTTTTAATGCTTTCGCACGTTCAATTGCTGCGGCAATTGCGGCTTTCTTAGCAGCCGTCGCTGCATCAGCAGACGCTTCAGTTGAGGGTTTAGCTTCAGTTTTAGCGGCGTCCGCTTTTGCCCCAGCAGCTTTTTGCGCATGCTTTTCTGCGCGCTCTTGTTTTTCGCGCTCAATACGCATTAATCTAAACTCGTTACGCTCACGCGCCAAATCAGCCGCTTCTTTTGCGCGGTCTTGCGCAATAATTTCGCTCTTAGCAAAACGGTAATATTGCACCAAAGGAATATTGCTTGGGCAAGCGTAAGTGCAGCACCCGCACTCAATACAATCAAACAAATTGTAATCGCGAGCTTTTTCTAAATTGCTTGATTTTGAGAACCAATAAAGCTCTTGTGGTTGCAAGCTCACAGGGCAAACATCGGCGCAGCGCGCACAACGGATACAAGGCATTGCTGGAGGCGCTGGTGCAAACAAATTAGGTGCGCTCGCAATAACGCAGTTAGCCGCTTTAGTAATCGGCACGTCCACAGATGGCAGGCTAAAGCCCATCATCGGACCACCCATAATGTAATCATCCGTATTATCCAAAGCACCGCCACCTGCTTTGACCAAATCCGTGACTGGCGTGCCAAATAGGACTTCAAAATTGGCTGGGGTTTTTACGTTGCCTGTAATCGTCACAATACGAGATAAAGCTGGCTCACCAAAATCAAAGTAACGATGTAAGGCCAACACTGTGGCCACGTTAAAGCACTGTAAACCAACATCAGTTGAACGTTTGTCTGCAGGCACTTCAATGCCCGTGAGCAATCTAATCAATTGACGTGCATCGCCGCTTGGATATTGTGTAGGAACAACCATCACTTTCAAGCTGACTAATTTAGCCAAAGGACTGTTGGCGCAAGCTAAGCGCAATGCTTCAGCCGCCTCCGGCTTATTATCTTCAATGCCAATCAAACACTGCTTTGCACCCAAAAGATGTTGAGCAACTTCAACGCCCTTTAAGATTTCGTCCGCACGTTCTCGCATCAACATGTCATCACAAGTGATGTAAGGTTCACATTCAGCCGCGTTAATCACCAATGTATCCACATGTGATTTCGCATTAGTTCGCAATTTCACTTGCGTTGGAAAAGCTGCACCACCAAGACCTACAATGCCAGAGTTACGAAGGCTTTCAAGCAGTTTTGTTTTATCTTCTTTACGCCAATCGTATGGCGCATGTTCAACCCACTCGTCTTTACCGTCAACATCAATCGTAATACATCGATCTGGCAGACCTGAAGGATGGGGAATAAGCGCATCCTCAATCGCGGCAATCGTGCCAGAAGTTGGCGCATGAATAGCTGCTGAGATATTACCTTCAGCCTCGGCTAGCAATTGTCCTTTAAGCACTTTATCGCCAACCGCTACCAACACTTTAGGCAAATTACCAACGTGCTGACGCAAAGGCAACACTAAGCGCTTAGGAAGCGGCAAATAGCCAATCGGCTTTGACGTTGATTCTTGCTTATGCTCAGGCGGATGAACACCGCCATTCACGGCAATGGAACTCAAGCCAAGGCTTTGTTTGAAAATATTAACTAATGCATTCATATGTTTAATGACTCATGCTAGTTTGTACATTGTTGACTGAGCTAGCAGGTTTAATCTCAAAAACCGGGTAACGCCACTTCCAATTATCAGGCGACTCCGCAATAGGCTCCATGGTAATGCAATCCACTGGACAAGGCGCAAGGCAAAGCTCGCAACCAGTGCACTCTGAAGCAATAATGGTATGCATATGTTTTGCGGCGCCTAAGATCGCATCGACAGGACAAGCTTGAATACAAAGCGTGCAACCAATGCAGGTATTTTCATCGATCAGCGCGACCGATTTTGGCTTAGGTAATCCGTGTTCAGCATTGAGTGGTTTATATTCAACCCCCATCAAATCAGCCAATGCGCGGGCGCCAGCATCACCGCCTGGTGGACATTGGTTAATATCGGCCTCGCCCGCAGCAATCGCTGTTGCATAAGGCTTACATCCAGGGAACCCACATTGGCCACACTGCGTTTGCGGCAAGATAGCATCAATACGGGCGACCAAAGGATCACCCTCTACTTTAAATTTAAGCGCTGAATAGCCTAGCAAAATACCAAGCACCAACGCCAAACCTAACATCACATAAACAGCCGTCAGCATTAGCGCACTAACCCCGCAAAACCCATAAAGGCTAGACTCATCAAGCCCCCAGTAACCATTGCAATCGCAGCACCTTGAAATATAGGCGGTACATCAGCAGCCTCTAAACGCTCACGCATAGAAGCAAACAAAATAAGCACCAATGAAAAGCCGACTGCGCCCCCAAAACCAAATACCAAGGACTCAAATAAATTATGTTTATGTTGCACGTTGAGCAACGGTATACCTAGCACTGCGCAGTTAGTGGTAATCAATGGCAAATAAATCCCAAGCACTTGGTAAAGCACTGGTGAGTTTTTTTCCATCCACATTTCGGTAAATTGCACAACGCCAGCAATCACCACAATGAATGAAACCGTACGCAAATAGAATAAATCTGTGCCAAGCAAATACTCACTGATGAAATAGCTCGTGCCTGAGCCTATGGTCAATACGAACGCCGTTGCCATCGCCATCGCGACAGAAGCTTCGAGCTTTTTAGAAACACCCATGAATGGGCATAGGCCTAAGATTTTGACCAGCACAATGTTATTCACAAGGGCGGCGCCAATGAACAACAAAATATAGTTTTGTACCATAGCCTCAGCTTAAAAATTAAGTTGTGGGTGAAAAACAAATAATTATACAGCGTTTATGCAGCTTCGTTTAGAGGCGCGAGGATATTAGCATCAGTTTGAGGGCTCTATCATAAAGCCAAAAGGCACTACCCCAAATCGCATTTGCTTATAACTTTATAAGGACTAATGATTAAGCGAATAATTCCATCAATATGATGAATAAAACGTATTCTAGTTAGCCCACTTTCAGTTAAAATGAAGCGATTTTATTAATTTGTCAGGTTTAATCATGCTGCAAGGCAGTTTTGTCGCTATCGTCACACCCATGCACGAAGACGGTAGTCTTGATATTCCATCATTACATCAGCTCATTGACTTCCATATCACTGCTGGCACAGATGGTATTGTTATCGTTGGCACAACAGGCGAATCGCCAACTGTAGATTACGATGAACACCGAGAACTCATAAAAACGACCGTAGATTATGTTGCTGGACGCATCCCTGTGATTGCTGGCACTGGCGCAAACTCAACTCGCGAAGCCATTGAGTTAACCCAAGCCGCCAAAGATTTGGGCGCTGACGCCTGCTTACTAGTAGCGCCCTACTACAACAAACCGACTCAAGAAGGCTTATATCAGCACTATAAAGCAGTTGCTGAAGCAGTGGATATTCCACAAATTTTATACAATGTACCAGGTCGCACAGGCGTTGATCTTACCAACGAAACAACGCTGCGGCTTTCGGAAATTAAAAATATTGTCGGCATTAAAGACGCCACAGGCAGCATTGAACGTGGCACAGATTTAGTTATCCGAGCACCTAAAGATTTTGCGATTTACAGCGGCGATGACGCAACAGGCATGGCGCTCATGCTAATTGGTGGCAAAGGTGTAATTTCAGTCACGGCCAATGTAGCACCTAAGCTCATGCACGAAATGTGCGTTGCAGCAATGTCTGGCAAAGCGGCTGAAGCCTGCGCAATCAATGCAAAGCTTTTTGCACTACACCAAAAACTATTCGTAGAAGCCAACCCCATCCCAGTGAAATGGGTGCTCAATCAAATGGGCTTAATTAGCACCGGCATTCGTTTGCCATTAGTGCAACTTTCTGCATCAAATTATCAAACACTATTAAACGCGATGAAAAACGCGAATATTTCACCAAAATAATGCATTACTTTAAGAGACCTTGCATGAATAAAAATCAAATCAAACCCATCATTCTAGCTAGCTTAATGGCGCTAACTGTGAGCGGTTGCGACTCCATTCCGTTCATGAACAACACGCCAGATTACAAGGGCGCAGGGCGTTCAAGGCCGCTAGAAGTTCCTCCGGATTTGACTTCAATTTCATCAAACGATACTTACACTGTGCCAGGTGGCTCAACAACTTACTCTGAGTTCAGCCAAGGTCAAGAAAACCCTGCTGAGAAAGAAAAGATTTTACCGACTCCTGATAGCGTGCATTTAGAACGTGCTGGCTCACAACGCTGGCTAGTAGTTCAAGCACCACCTGAAAAGATCTGGCCTGTGATTCGTGAGTTCTGGGCTGAGCTTGGCTTTGCTGTTCGCGTTGAAAATTCAGATACAGGCGTTATGGAAACTGAATGGGTCGATCCAAGCAGCTTAACTAAAGATGATAAAGGCAATTACTTGGACAAATTCCAAGGCTGGTTAGATAGACTAAACACACTTGCCAATCGCCAAAAATTCCGCACACGTCTGGATCGTGGCGAAAGCGAAGGCACAACTGAAATCTACATGAGTCACCGTGCAGTTTCAGACACACCAGATGATGGCAAGGTAAAAGTTCGCAATAGATTAGGTGAGTTTGACACTGGTTATGCACCACAAAATCAAGCAAGAACGATTGCAGAAAAAGAACGTGCTGATGCTGAAGATTTGGATGCAGAATTGCTTCGCCGTCTAATGGTGAGACTCGGTGTTGAAGATCAAAAATCTCGTAGTATTATGGGAAACAGCAACACACAACTTCGCGCTTCATTAAGCAAAGCAACCAACGGGACATTCACGTTGGCAGTAAATGATGAATTCGACCGCGCATGGCGCCGTGTGGGCCTAGCGCTAGACCGCGTTGGTTTTGTTGTAGAAGACAAGAACCGCTCTAACGGCGTTTACTTTGTTCGTTACACAGATGTGGATATCGACACATCGCCTAAAGACAAAAAAGGCTTGCTCGACAACTTGAAGTTCTGGGGTGATGACAAGAAAGAAGAGAAAAAACCTGAGCCAGCTGTAGAAGCTAAAAAAGATGAATCTTCACTTTCAGAAAAACTCAAGTTCTGGAAACCAGCTGAGAAGAATACGGTTGACCCATCAAAACAATACCGTGTAAAAGTTGAAGAAAATGCGGATGGCGGCTCCAAAGTGACGATTGTTGATAAAGAAGGTAACGTCAATAAATCAAGCACGGCTAACGTCATTATCAACTTGCTTTACGAGCAACTAAAATAATCCACACTGCACATTCATGAGGTTTTCCTCAATCGGCAGCGGTAGTGCTGGCAATGGTCTGGTTGTTGAGCAATCATCAACCAGACTCTTGTTAGACTGTGGTTTTGGCTTACGAGATACTGAACAGCGACTCGCACGCATCGGCCTTTCCCCAGACCAACTCACAGGCATCTTAATCACTCACGAACACGAAGACCACGCTGGTGGCGTATTTAAACTTGCACGTAAATACCGCATGCCCGTTTGGCTGACGCATGGCACACTCAAAATGATTGAGCGGATTTTACCTACTGAACCACTTGATTTACGCATTATTGATAGTCACAGTAAATTTAATATCAACGAAATCGAAGTCACGCCCTTCCCTGTTCCTCACGACGCTCGAGAACCTGTGCAATACACTTTTTCAAATGGCGATAAAAAACTGGGCGTATTAACCGATACAGGTTGCTCCACACCTCACATACAAGAAATGTTGAATGGATGTCACGGTCTCATGCTCGAGTGTAATCACGATATCGACATGCTCATGAATGGCATCTATCCAATGTCACTCAAGCAACGCGTGAGTGGGCGGTTAGGTCACCTAGACAACAAAAGCGCTGCTGGCATATTAAGCAAACTTGATAACGGCCATCTCAAGCATATTGTTGCAGCGCACTTAAGCGAGAAAAATAATAGGCCAGAGTTAGCCATTAATGCACTGAGTAGCGCATTAAATTGTGAGAGAGATTGGATAAGCATCGCCAGCCAAGAAACAGGCTTCAACTGGAGAGAGATTTAATCGGGAGTTACATTTAAGTTGCGAATGCATAAACGATAGCCATAAAAAAGCCGACCAAAAGTCGGCTTTTTTATTGAGTTTAAACTAGCGAACTAGCTTTAGACTCGTACTGAATTACTTAGCTTCAGCAGCTGGAGCAGCTTCTGCAGGAGCAGCAGGAGCAGCATCAGCTGGAGCAGCATCAGCTGGAGCAGCTTCAGCAGCAGGAGCAGCAGGAGCAGCTTCTTCTTTTTGACCACAAGCAGTTAAAGCAAGAGCTAACAAAGCAGCAAGGATAGCAGAACGTGTCATTTTAAATTCCCTTAACATATATAAAAAAATAAACCAGTACGGCACATATATGCACCGAGTGAGAAAATTTTAACAGCATCCCTTAAAAAAAACACTACTTTTTTAACAATTAATGGCGATTTAATTGAGCAGATGTGATATTTCTGCAAAATTTTATTAGGCAGCAATTCGTTTAATCGTAATTTCGACAATTATTGTGAAAATATAATACAGCCGGCCAAATACCAATCATGCATAAGCGCCACAAAATCTTCACTGAACTTAGATGGCAGAGACAAATCTTCCGCAGATAATAGTCGACAATCGGCCAAAGTAATCATGAGTGATTCATTATCAGCAACAAAATTTACAGCCTCGCCATTTAGATAATAGTTGTTAGCCACCTTCAATAACTGACTCTTAAAGCTCAATTGAATGCCATGAAGCTTCATGCGTTTCTCAATAGCCTGCAAAGTTATATTCTTAGGTGCATCAAATACAATGTGCGATTTAGGCTCTGATAGATACAGCCCTAAAAAGTCGGCCACATCAGCATCGTTCCATTTCAACCCGTTCAAAATAGATGTCACTTGCTTAACCATGCTGCCGCCTATTTCTGCAGGATGCTCTTGCAATGCCAAATCAGGGTCTGCATACATTCCTGATAGCGTGCGATTTTCCTGCAAATAATTCAAAAATTCAGCCGCTAACTCTTGCGCTGAAGGTGCTCTAAAACCAATTGAGTAAGTCATGCAATCGCCAATTGCAACACCCCAATGCGCCACATGTGGCGGCAGGTAAAGCATATCACCCGCTGACAACGTAAATTCTTGCTCAGTCTTAAAGTTCTGCAGAATACGGAGAGGCGCCCCCTCTACCAAACTCAAATCTTCTTGTTCGCTAATGCGCCATAAGCGCTGCCCACAGCCTTGTAATAAGAACACATCATAAGAGTCGAAATGTGGGCCAACACCACCACCATCTGGTGCGTAACTCACCATCAAATCGTCTAAACGTGCGAAGGGAATAAAGTTGAACTGCTGCAACACATCATTCGCCTCTTGCAAATGATGATTCACACTTTGCACCAGCAAGGTCCAATCTCGTTCAGGCAGTTTCGCAAATCGCTTCTCAGCAAAAGGGCCCTGCTCTAACTTCCATTGTTTTTTTACATAAGAGATTAAGCGCGACTGCACATCCTCTTCACAGGCCAAGCCCGCCAATTCATTAGGGGTTAAGAAACCTTCAAACTCCGGGATTGCACCTCGAATTAACAAAGGTTTTTTATGCCAATAATCTTTAAGAAAGGTTTCGGCGCTAATTCCACCAAGCAAAGTGATGGGCTCTGAATGTCGATTTAGATTTTTTTTCATGTTTGTATGATAGCGCATAGCGATATCCAACAAGAAATCAGGTAAAATTTCATGCTAATTTTTTCCATTTGAAAGAAACCATCATGCAAATCGCCATGAACACCGTAGTATCGATGACTTATGAACTCCGCGACAGCGAAGGTAACGTGCTTGAATCAAGCGCAGATCCTGTTAGCTACTTACACGGTGGTTATGACAATATTTTCCCACGTGTTGAAGAGGAACTTCATGGCAAAGCAGTTGGCGACTCAGTTGAAATCTCACTAGAGCCAGCGGATGCTTTTGGTGACTACGATGAAACATTGGTTCAAATGGAACCTATCGCAGCATTCCCAAGCAAGGACTTAAAAGTCGGCATGCAATTTGAAGGGGAAGACGAAACTGGTGATGTAATTCTATACACCATCACCAACATTGATGACGGCAAAGTAGTTGTAGATGGCAACCACCCTTGGGCTGGCGAACGCGTCCTATTTAAAGCTACTGTGACTGGTGTGCGTAAGGCGGTTGAAGAGGAAGTCGCCCACGGCCACGTGCATGGCGCTGGCGGTCATCACCACTAAGCTGTTATTGCTGATACAAAAAGCACCATCTAGATGGTGCTTTTTTATTGCCTACTAATTACTTACAGTAAACTTTTTAGCTTATACAAGGCCTCAAGCGCCTGTTTGGGCGTTAAGTCGTCAGGGTCTAAAATCTCCAGCTCACTCACCACTGGATGCAATGGTGCCTCAGGCACATCATCTGCCACAAACATATCCACCTGCGGGCCAGCATCAACATTTTGCTTCTCAAGCTGGGTAAGTTTGCGCTTAGCTGAAGCCACAACACTCTTTGGAATACCAGCAAGCGCAGCCACCTGTAAACCATAACTTTGGTTTGCTGCGCCCTCTTGCACGCTGTGTAAAAACACAATGCCATTACCATGTTCAGCGGCATCTAAATGCACATTGGCTACCTGCTTAAATTCCTCAACCAATCTAGTCAGCTCAAAGTAATGCGTTGCAAAAAGCGTGTAGCTACGATTCTTTTCAAGCAACTGTTTGGCACATGCCCAAGCCAAACTTAAGCCATCAAAGGTGGATGTACCTCGGCCGATTTCATCCAGCAAGACCAAACTATTCGCTGTTGCATTATTCAGAATATTCGCAGTTTCTGTCATCTCCACCATAAAGGTAGAGCGACCACCCGCCAAGTCATCCGAAGCGCCAATTCGGGTAAATATTCGATCTATCTTGCCGATTTTTGCTGACTGCGCGGGAACAAAACAGCCACAATGCGCGAGCAATACTATCAGCGCTGTTTGACGCATAAATGTGGATTTACCACCCATATTCGGGCCAGTAATCAGTAACAATTGTCGACAAGGGGAAAGCGCAACATCGTTAGCAATAAAGGGCTGAGCTATCTGCTCCACCACAGGATGACGACCACCCACAATATTGATGCCGTCCTCACTCACAAATTCAGGCGCCACATATTTAAGCGACTGCGCTCGCTCGGCAAATGTGCTTAATACATCAAGCTGAGCGACCGCCACAGCATTGGCTTGAAGGGCATTAATTTCTGGCGCTAATTGATCAAGCACCAGTTCATATAGCATTTTTTCGCGCGCTAAAGCGCGGTCATTGGCTGAAAGCACTTTGTCTTCAAAGGCTTTTAATTCGGGCGTGATAAAACGTTCAGCATTTTTAAGCGTTTGGCGACGGCGATATTCCGCAGGCGCATTTTCAGCTTGTGCGCGACTAATTTCAATATAGAAGCCATGCACGCTGTTGTATTCCACTTTCAAATTCGCAAGCCCACTTCGCTCTCGCTCTTCCGCCTCGTATTTCAGCAAGAAATCGCCACAATTCGCTTGCATACCACGGAGCTCATCCAACTCTCCATCATAACCATCAGCAATCACGCCACCTTCCCTCAGTACACTGGATGGCTCTTGCTGAATCGCCTGCACAAGCAGATGTAACGCACCTTGTGGCACGTTTAATTGCTGAGTAACTTGTCTTACTAAATCAGCCTCAACATTATTCAGCGAAGCTTGCAAAGCAGGCAATTGTGCCAAGCTATCACGCAATGCTGATAAATCTCTTGGTCGTGCTGTTCTGAGTGCCACCCGGGTGGTAATGCGCTCAATATCGCCAATATTCCTTAAGGCATCACGAATCACTCTTTCATCTAGTTTCATCAACGCTGAAACAGCATTGTGACGTGCCGAAACCGTATTTAAATCACGTAATGGATGATGCAACCAATAACGCAGCAAACGTGCCCCCATTGGGGTTTGTGTGGTGTTAAGAAGTGAATATAAGGTTGGTGATACTTCGCCACGAATGGTTTGGTCAATTTCTAGATTACGACGCGTTGCACCATCTAATTGCACAAACTGACAGGACTGCTCAACGCTTAAACCATTGATATGAGGCAATGTGGTTCGCTGGGTATGCTTCACGTAGTCTAGCAAAGCTCCTGCAGCGGCGATTGCCAAAGTTAAATCTGCACAGCCGTAGCCATCTAAATCATGGGTATTAAATTGTTTGGTGAGAAGTGTTTTAGCTGAATCCAAATCAAACTGCCAAGCGCTTAAACGCTTTTTGGAGCAAGCCGCATGATGAACCGCAATATGATTCACATTATCTGCAAACAACAATTCTGCTGGAGCGATTCTCTCTAATTCCTGTGCTAATAAGCCGGGGGCAATTTCGCTCAAGATTAAATCACCAGACGCTAAATTAATGCGTGCCAGGCCAACCAAGCCTTCGCCAAAACAAAGCGCTAATAACCAATTATCTCTAGTATCATCGAGTAAAGCGCTATCGGTAAGCGTGCCTGGCGTGAGGATTCTGACTACTTGCCTTTCAACGAGGCCCTTACTTTTAGCTGGATCGCCTATCTGCTCGCAAATCGCGACAGCCTCCCCCATTTTGGTGAGTTTGGCTAAATACTGTTCAGCCGCATGATATGGCACACCTGCCATTTTGATAGGCTCACCATTATGGGTACCGCGCTTGGTCAGCGTAATCCCTAACAGCCGCGATGACTTTTCAGCGTCTTCAAAAAATAGCTCGTAAAAATCTCCCATGCGGTAAAACACGAGCATATCGGGATGCTGGGCTTTCACAGCAAGATACTGACGCATAAACGGCGTGAGATTATCTTTTTCGGGGCTAGTTTTATCGGTCATAAATTCATTTGCACCACATCAAGAATCATTCATGTAGCTTGTTATTATTTGTGCTTGAAAGTGTCATTTTATCGTAAGATGCCATCTAACATGTTTGATTTATGGTTGATTTAAAAGCTACGCAATATCTAAATATGAAAACGCCCGGCCTTGTCCTTTTTCTATTAGCGTTCAGCTCAGCTGCAAAAGCTGAGAATGCTAATTACTATTGCGAAGGTGAAACCACTAGCACCATAGGCAATGGGCCACATGTGGAAGAAGTTGATACCAAAACTTACTCAATGGTAGGTAACGAAATAGAGCTTTACTCAGAAAAAGTAAAATGCGACGTGGATCAGAAAGCGATTCATTGTCACAGCAAAAAATTCAACCGCACCCTGGAAATCAACAAAGCCACTGGATACGCCAGCGATACTTACGATATTTTCAAAAACGGAAAACCACACGCTAAAATTGAATTTATTGGCATGTGTGAAGCCTACTAACATAAGCTCATCTAATGGTTTTTAAAAGGACTATATCAATGAAATGCTTATGGCTCACTCCTTTGTTTTTTGTATGGTTAAGCGCAAGCGCTCAAAGCGCTTTTACCGGCACAAACTTCAGCGGGATTTATGATTGCACAGGCCAAGATAACAGCGAAGGCGCTTACACAGGCAAGGTCACAATTCACTTAGTAAAAGAAAAAAGCGCTGGGGAGTATGGCGCTTATCAATTCAAGCTAGAAGTGCCGGGCTTTGGCGCATACCCTGGGCATGCCGCAGCACGCAAAAACAACATGGCGATTTACTTTGCCAACACAGACGCAAGCACCAAAGACTTTGGTACTGGTATTGCAAATTTTTCCAAAAACAAGGCTGGAAAATGGTCCTTCAAAAAGTTCTATTACGAACCTGAATTTAAAGGTGGTAACTTCGGCATCGAAACCTGCACTGCCCGTTAAAGAAAACCCACCTCAACGAAGTCTAGTTTGCCTCTCGGAAGTGATATTTTCTTGTGCCGCTAAGACAATCTCACGCAAAAAACACAACAAGCCTATAGTGAGTGAAAACATCGCTGTAATAAAGGCGATCAGCACAAAGTGAGGTAAATTAACCTTTAACTCTGCACTAATAAATACTGATGCAATCGACAACGCAACACACAAGCCCGCAAAAATAAATAAGCCAACTGACCAGCGCATCCACATGGTTCGCTTCACAATCACATTCAGCTCGTCCAGATATTTGTAAAACTGCTCGTCATTCATCGCGTTAATCACACGCGCGCGATCAATGGAACGCCCTAGACGATTAACCAAAACCCCGAGAATTGAGCCTATGCCTGTTAACAAAAATACGGGCGCAACGGCATCTCGAATCGCTAGTGATACATCACGAATATCAGTAGGTGTAGGCAATATCATTTAATCAAACCCCATGCTTAGCACCAATCCGGATTTTGAATTTGGTGGAATACGCTTTTAAGGCCTTCTGACCAAGATTTTCGCACCACAGCATAATATGGGTCATTTTCAGTAATGCGCTGTGAGCAATCCCCATGAAAGGTGTCTTTGCGATAAAGCATTAAATCAATCGGTGCAGCCACTGAAATATTGCTGCGAATGGTCGAATCAAAAGAAATGAGCAAACACTTAACCGCGTCCATCATCTCGGTATCGTGCTTAATCACCCGGTCGATAATGGGTTTGCCGTATTTGGTTTCGCCAATTTGAAAATAAGGCGTTTCACTGCTGGGCTCAATAAAATTACCTGCGTTGTACACATTAAATAAGCGGGGCTTCTCTCCCTTAATTTGCCCAGCCACAATAATGCTGGCAGAGAAATCCGCATTATGATTTTTAAGGTGTTCAGCATCGCGCTCAAAGGCAAAACGCACCTCATCGCCCACCAAACTGGCGGCATCAAATAAGCTAGTTATATTATTAAGATGCGGACCTTCGTCTTTTTTTATCGCTTCACGCAAGCGATTCACAACTAACTGGGTAATCGCCAAATTTCCTGCCGTAAGCAAGGTAATCATGCGCTCGCCGCGCACTTCAAAATGATACATTTTGGGGAAGATAGCCACTTGATCCACACCAGCATTGGTGCGAGTATCCGAAGCCAGCACCAAGCCATCATCTAGCAATAGGCCAACGCAATAGGTCATACTTTTTTCTCCATCCGACTTTTAATGATTATTGTTGTACTTGTTCAATTTTTTTTTTGATATCACGGGATTGGCCATCAACACTCAATTGCCAGACATTTACACCAACACTCATGGTTTCCATGCCCCCACCAACTCGCACACCACTGACAGGGCAAGCATCGTGGTAATCCAATCCCGTTGCCAAGCGCACGTGTGCGGCATCTGCCAAACAGCGATTTGAAACATCCACACTCACCCAGCCAATGTCATTAATCCAAGCATCCGCCCAAGCGTGGCTTTCAAGCAAATGCCCATCATCGGTGAACAAATAGCCGCTCACATAGCGTGCTGGAACGCCCAAGCTACGGCAACAAGCGATAAAAATATGGGCATGGTCTTGGCATACCCCTGTGCTAGCCTCAAAGGCTTGCGGGGCTGTTGTATAAACACCCGTCGCACCTTTTACATAAGGCACACGCTCAATAATCGCCGCGCTTAGCTTCTCCAAATCCGCAATTGTTTTTAATGGTCCTAATGGCGTCGCAAAATCTCTAATCTGGGCATCCACTTCTGTGAGCGCTGTGTGTCGCAAAAAGATGGTTAAAGGAAGTCGCTCTTGATTTGCCACCATAGGCAAGCCTGTTTCCACCTCACCTTTTGCGATGAGTTTAATCTCACTGTGGTTGCCATCCAACACCATGGTATGCACCACATTGCCATAGGTATCAAAGTGCTGACTCAGTTGGCCATTGACTGAAATAGCCCAGTTTTTAACGCGTTGCCCAAAACCATCGTGTGGCGTTAAGCGTAATTGCTGAATACTGTAATTGAGCGGATGGCTATAACTGTATTGGGTGGTGTGTTGAATGCTTAATTGCATAATGTTTAATCAGTCTTTATAAGTACTTGTGAATGCAGATTAAGCCGCATGAATATTGAGGAAACTGTTTTGTATTTCAGCGCCCAATTGATTGTTACATTCAATAAATTCGGTTAGAAATTCATGCAAACCATTTTGGAAAATGTGATCCATACGGCCGTATTGCAAGCTCGCATTAATCTCACCTGCAATACGTCTACATTCCACATGGCGACCTGTGGTGAGATTTTCTAAAATCGCGGTAATTTCGGTAAAACAAGCATGCAAGGAACGTGGCATATCTTTGCGAAGCACTAACAATTCGGCGACACGCCAAGGTTGAATCGTGTCATTAAAGACCTTTTGATAAGCCTGAAAGGCTGATACAGAGCGGAGTACAGCACTCCATTCGTAGTAATCCACCCCACCGCCGACCTCTTCTTCTTTTGGTAGCAATAAGTGGTATTTCACATCCAACAATCGCGCGGTATTGTCCGCACGCTCAATAAAAGTACCTAAGCGTAAAAACTGAAAAGCATCATCACGAAGCATCGTGCCGAAGCTCACGCCGCGGAATAAGTGTGAACGGGCTTTGACCCAATCGCAAAACTCACGCAGGCCATCTAATGCTAAATCTTTCCCCTCAAACTGGCTAAATTCTAGCCACAGCGCATTGATGTTTTCCCAAGTTTCCGACGTCATCGCAACACGAACAGCACGGGCATTTTCACGCGCACTATACAATGCAGAGTAAATGCTCGATGGGTTTTCTGGGTCCATCGCGAGGAAGTGAATAACGTTACTCGCTGTAAAGTCAGAAAAGCGCTCTTGAAAAGATTCGGCATTGCCTGAAATCTCCAGCGCAGGTTGCCACAAAGCGGCTTCACTCAAGGCCGCATTTGGTACCAAAGCCATATTCGCAGTCACATCCAAAATGCGCGCCATGTTTTCTGCGCGTTCGATATAGCGTGCCATCCAATACAAATGGTTCGCGGTTCTACTTAACATACAGCCACCTTATCTTTTAATGCTGCGTCAATTGCCGACACTTCTTGAGAAGACCTTTCTTGCAAGACCCAAGTATCTTTTGTTCCACCACCTTGCGATGAATTCACCACTAAAGAACCTTCACGCATAGCCACACGGCAAAGCGCACCTGGCACCAAAGTCACTGTTTCACCAGACAATACAAAGGGACGCAAATCCACATGGCGTGGCGCAATTCCTTGCTCGACTAAAGTTGGGCAAGTAGAAAGCGCCAAGGTTGGCTGGGCAATATAGTTGCTTGGGTTAGCCAAAACGCGGTCACGAAAATCAGTAATTTCTTGCTTGCTGGCAGTTGGTCCCACCAACATCCCGTAGCCGCCAGAGCCCTGCACTTCTTTCACCACCAACTCAGGCAGGTTATCAAGTACATAAGCGAGGTCGTCTTTTTTGCTTAATTCATAGGTCGGCACGTTAGCTAAAATTGGCTCCTCACCCAAATAGAACTTAATCATTTCAGGCACACGAATATAGGTCGACTTATCATCTGCCACGCCAGTGCCTACCGCATTGGCGAGGGTTACACCGCCATTGCGATACACGGAAAATAAGCCCGGCACGCCAAGCATACTGTCTGGGTTAAACGCGAGCGGATCGATGTATTCATCATCCAAACGGCGGTAAATCACATCCACCCGTTTAGGGCCTTCTGTGGTGCGCATATACACCGCGTTACCTCGCACAAACAAATCTTGACCTTCCACCAGCTCAACGCCCATTTGCTGCGCCAAAAATGCATGCTCAAAATAGGCGCTGTTGTAAGCGCCTGGCGTGAGTAATACAACAGTTGGGTCTTTCACGCCACTTTGTGCCACAGCGCGCAAATTATTTTTGAGCACCTGCGGATAATGCTCAACAGGCGCAATGGAATAACGACGGAATAGCTCAGGGAAAAGTCGCATCATCATCTTGCGATCTTCTAGCATGTAAGAAACGCCTGAGGGTGTGCGAAGATTATCTTCTAGCACATAGAACTGATTTTCACCCGTGCGGACAATATCGATGCCCGCAATGTGCGCATAAATGCCCCCTGGCACATCCACATCAAACATCTCTGGACGATATTGGCTATGGGTGAGAATGCTTTCAGAAACAAGACCAACCTTGATGATTTCGCGGTCGTGGTAGATATCATGCAAAAACATATTGAGGGCGCGCACACGCTGAATCGAGCCTTTGGAAAGCACATCCCATTCTTTAGCAGCCAGTAAACGTGGAATCACATCAAACGGGATCAAGCGCTCCGTACCTGCATTTTCACCGTACACGTTAAAGGTAATCCCCACACGCCTGAACAAAAGCTCAGCCTCTTGGCGCTTGCTTTCCAGCTGCTCTGGTGGCACATCGCGCAACCAATTAGCGTAATTGGCGTACAAATCGCGGACGCCTGCTGGGCCAGTATTCATTTCATCAAAATAGGTTCTTGTTTGGCTTTGCATGATGACTCACCGTTTTACTCTTGAAGTATTCCTTAAGACAAAAGCAATCGGCGTGCCACCTCTTAAAACCCAGCTTAAAGAGGCGAGAATTGAGGATGAAAGACTTGCTGAGCACTATTTAAGTGCGGGTGTTTTTTCCCTGCACTTAAATAGTGAAATTAAGACTGGTTGGACTTCCCACACTATGGTAGACACCGTTATAGTTTAATTAAACATAGCGGAGGTAATGATGGCAAAAGAACGATTTGCTGCAGAGTTTAAATCTGAAGCAGTGAGGCAGGTGGTTGAGCGGGGTTATACGGTTGCAGAT
>CAIULB010000025.1 GCA_903899965.1 uncultured Methylophilaceae bacterium
CTTGTAATTCGATAGCAGGCTATCAATTAAATCGTCGGGGAGTGCTTTCTTTGTCGTCATTTTGATTCCATTTCTGAAAATAGCAGTTTCCTGCAAAATGACGTTTACACAAAATTATTTACACCCCCCAGCCAATTGGCTGCTTTTTTAATTTAGGTACCTAAAGCGAATTAAATCTCGCCCCAGCTTTCTTCCCACATGCAATGTTTAATTGTATGGCGGTTTTTAATCAACTCATCAATCGTTGGCTCGTCGTTCAATGCACGTTTAATGGCCAATTTAGTTGCTTCGTAGTTATTTTTGTACATGTCAGCCTTGTCCAATTTACCTTCTTTAGCCAAAGCTGCGCAGCCTGGATCAACCCATACTAAACTAACGATACATAAATCGTTTACTTGGTCTTTAGGAATAATACCTTCGATGACACAGTCCAAGATCGCATCAGCAGTTGCAGCTTGTACTACACCACCAAATAGTTCGATATTAATGCTGTCTTTCAAAGTAACTTTTGGCACCATCATCGTTGCTGGGCGCACCAATTGGTTGATATCACGTACTGCAAACATCGCTGTATGGCCTTTGCTTTGTGCCATCATATTTGCGAATGCGGCACCTACCGGACCATCAACTGCACCGATTAAAATTTCTGGCATTGCAGCGGTAACATCTTTACCTTCTGAAAAAACGGTTGCTTCGCCCGCTTTAAAAATAATTTTAGACATATAAGTCAATTCCTAAAAGTTAACAAATCGTGAATCAAAAAAACTAAAAAAATCACTAAATAATCTCAGTCGCGTATTCTACCCAAGCCTTGATACATCAGCAAATTAAGTCACCAACTTACAGGCCCTATTCTTTTGTTGCTTGTTCTCTTAGCTAGCCTGCTGGGTTATACTTTGCGCACAAATTCTTTTTGAAGGTAATTTTGATGAACAAATATTTAGGCACTTTAGGTCGTGTACTTTTAGCTCAACTTTTTTTACTACAAGTGATTGCCTTAATTATTGGGTTTTTTAATAACCCAACAGGCTACTTAGACTACCAAAACGCACTTGGCCACCAAGGCTTACCTGGCATTTTTGCTCCGCTCATTATCTTAGTACAATTAGTTGGCGGTAGCGCTTTATTGCTAGGGTTCAAAACTAAGCCTGCAGCTATTGCAATGGCGATTTATGCTATTTTCATTTCTTTTGCTTTAGGCCTATCACCATTCCAGTATTTGGCAATTGTTGGCGGTTTGCTCACGCTCGCTGCAAATCCAACAACTGCTATTAGCTTAGATAACTTAAAAAAGTAAAAAATCGCGTTATAAAAAAGGGCGCATCATGCGCCCTTTTTTATTTGGCTAAATTTATGCCTCTTTTAGATTTTTTGGCAGTTGAAACACTACGTTCTCAACAACGCCTTGTAACTCGGTCACCTCAGCCTTTGTGAGCGATTTAAGCTTCTCAATTACCTCTATAACCAAAATTTCGGGGGCTGAAGCTCCGGCAGATACACCTATCCGCTTCTTGCCGACTACCCAATTAGCATCTACATAGCTCGCATTATCAACCATGTAAGATTCCACCCCTTGGTTTTGGGCAACCTCTCTTAAACGATTCGAATTTGAGCTATTTGGTGAACCAACAACAATCACCAAATCACAATCTTTGGCGAGTACTTTGACCGCATCTTGACGGTTTTGCGTTGCGTAACAAATCGAATCGCTTTTAGGTGCGCTGATTTTTGGGAATTTTTGTTTTAATGCTGCAACAATTGCAGCAGCATCATCAATTGAAAGCGTGGTTTGCGTGACATAAGCTAATTTCGAGGGGTCTTTTACTTTCAGCGTAGCAACGTCTTCAGGGCTTTCTACCAAATACATACCACCTTCAGATTGACCCATCGTACCTTCCACTTCCGGGTGGCCTTTGTGGCCAATCATCACGATTTCTTTATCGGCCGCACGCATTTTTGCAACTTCAATATGTACTTTAGTTACCAGCGGACAAGTCGCATCAAACACCTGCAAACCCATCGCTTCTGCCTCTGCACGGACATCTTTAGAAACGCCATGCGCACTAAAAATAACTGTATTGCCAGCCGGCACATCTTTTAACTCATCAATGAATACAGCACCTTTTCGTTTAAGCTCATCCACCACAAATTTGTTATGGACGACTTCATGGCGCACATAAATAGGCGCACCAAATTTCTCTAGTGCTTGTTCAACAATGATAATCGCGCGATCAACCCCTGCACAAAAGCCGCGGGGGTTAGCGAGTAAGATATCCATAAATAAACCTAAATAAATCTGGGATTTTGAAAAGAATTAAGCGCCAGCTTTGCCCTCTAAAGGCATTTCAACGCGCAAAACACTGTGGTCGAAAATCTCTACAGTAGGTAGTTGCAATTTCATATTCTGCTTTTTGCAGTAATCGAGCAACACAGAGTAGGTTTTGCCGTAAGCCAATAATGGATGTGCTTTAATTCGGGCAATCGCCACTTTTTGTGGGTCAATATGGCCTAACTTCAATGGTTCTTTAACGTCCACAGCATGGTCAACAACAAAACCGGCGCGTGCTAATAACTCTTTGTAAGAAGTAGTGCGCGGATCAGTTAAGACAATTGATATCGCTGCGCCATGCGCGATATTTTGTTGTTTCATATAAAACAGCACTTCGTTTTGTTTACTACTGAGTTTTGAATATGGGCCTTCGGCATCCAAATAAACATAGTCGTAAGCAGGGGATGTACCGACCTCTAAACTCGCGCTCGAAAACAAGCCCCACCATGCAAGCATGGCGACCACTGGCAATACAAAAAATAAAACGAAGTAAGGTAATTGTTTTTTCACTGTGCTTAATTGCTCTTAAATTTGGTTAAAAAGTGCTGTAAAACAGCTCACTTAAAAGATACCACAACCTTGCCAGCGATGCACTTATTCAGTCGCGACTTATCTTGGTATAATGGCGTCTTTACTTATAAAGCAGCGTGCATTTACGCCACACTTTTATGACCACCATTAAAAACACAGCCACATTGCTTGTTACCTGCCCAGACCAAAAAGGGATTGTTGCTGCTATTGCTGATTTCTTACTGCAACACGACGCCAATATTTTGCATGCAGATCAGCACCAAGACGCTGAAAACAACCTGTTCTTAATGCGCGTGGAATGGGATCTTAACGGCTCAAAAATCAATGCCGACAACTTTGCGGCACATTTTGCTGATATCGCCTCACGCTTCAAGATGGAATGGCAACTCAAGCTTGCGCAAAAACGCCCACGTTTAGCGATTATGGTGTCGCAATATGACCACTGTTTAGCAGATTTATTACATCGCCATCAAGGCGGCGAACTCGCTTGCGATATCGCGATGATCATTAGCAATCATTTAGATACAGCGCGCTTAGCCGAGTTCTATGGCATTCCGTTCCATCACATTGTGGTGACTAAAGACAATAAAGTTGAAGCTGAAGCGAAACAGTTCGCTTTATTTGATGCCGCAGAAGTCGATCTAATTGTGCTTGCCCGGTACATGCAAATTCTTTCACCTAACTTTGTGAAGCGTTACCCACAACGCATTATCAACATTCACCATTCATTCCTACCAGCCTTTATAGGCGCGCGTCCATATCACCGTGCATTTGAACGTGGCGTGAAGTTGATTGGCGCAACGAGCCATTACGTGACCGAAGTGTTAGATGAAGGCCCAATCATCGAACAAGATATTGACCGTATTTCACACCGCGACCAAGTGGAAGACCTGATTCAAAAAGGACGTGATTTAGAGCGTATCGTGTTATCTCGTGCAGTACGTTGGCACATCGAAAATCGCATTTTGCCTTATGCAAATAAGACGGTGATTTTTGATTAACTAAATGCCCAAGCAATGAAAAAAGCCGCTTAATTTAAGCGGCTTTTTAGATCTCCAAACTTAGCTTAGAACTTACTTTCCCCAGGAATCCAATTGGTGCCAGCAAGTGGCACTTTCGCCATCGCTGAAGCTTCAATCGTCAAGGCCACCAAATCTTCTGGCTCAAGGTTGTGCAAGTGCGATTTGCCGCAAGCACGGGCAATCACTTGCGCCTCCATGGTCATCACGGTCAAGTAATTTGCTAAACGATGACCTGCTTTTACAGGATCCAAGCGCTTCATCAGCTCTGGATCTTGCGTCGTAATCCCTGCAGGATCACGACCTTCATGCCAATCATCGTAAGCGCCAGCAGTCGTCCCTAGTTTGTTGTATTCAGCTTCTAGCTCTGGGTCATTATCGCCAAGGGCAATTAATGCGGCCGTACCTATAGCTACGGCATCTGCCCCCAACGCTAAAGCCTTTGCGACGTCAGCGCCATTACGAATACCGCCAGAAACAATCAACTGCACTTTCCGATGCATGCCTAAATCTTGAAGTGATTGAACAGCAGGACGAATAGCCGCAAGAATTGGGATACCTACGTGCTCAATAAACACTTCCTGAGTCGCCGCTGTGCCACCTTGCATACCATCTAAAACAATCACGTCAGCACCCGCTTTAACTGCAAGTGCAACGTCAAAATAAGGACGTGTCGCGCCAATTTTCACGTAAATTGGCTTTTCCCAATCTGTAATCTCGCGAATTTCAGCAATCTTAATTTCTAAGTCATCAGGGCCAGTCCAGTCTGGGTGACGACACGCAGAACGTTGATCAATACCCTCTGGCAAACAACGCATTTTTGCAACACGCGCGCTAATTTTTTGGCCGAGCAACATCCCGCCGCCACCTGGCTTAGCGCCTTGCCCTACGACTAACTCAATCGCATCCGCTTTACGCAAATCATCTGGGTTCATGCCGTAGCGTGAAGGTAGATATTGGTAAACCAAAGTTTTAGATTGACCACGTTCTTCAGGTGTCATACCGCCGTCACCTGTGGTTGTTGATGTGCCAACTGCGCCAGCACCACGTCCCAGTGCTTCTTTCGCAGGTGCAGAAAGCGCACCAAAGCTCATCCCAGCAATAGTCACTGGGGTTTTAAGATGAATCGGTTTTTTCGCAAAGCGCGTTCCAAGCACGACATCAGTACCACATTTTTCACGATAACCTTCGAGCGGATAACGACTCATCGAGGCACCAAGAAACAAGAGGTCGTCAAAATGAGGCAACTTACGTTTTGCACCACCACCACGAATATCGTAAATGCCTGTCGCAGCTGCACGACGGATTTGTGAATTAGTTAATTTATCAAACGTCGCTGATTGATGCGGTTCGGTTTGAGGAATTTTGTTAGGAGTATCGCTCATTTTAATAAGCTCCTGATTTAGCTACATTGAAGTGGTATAAAGTACGGGCTGAGCCATAAAGCGTGAAGCTTTCAGGACTGACATCGCTATGACCTGAACGCTCTAGTAAATCAACAAGGATTTTTCTATCTTCTGCGCCCATGGTTTTGACTTCGCAATCCGCACCCAAGCTTTTCACTTTGCCACGCACAAACAAACGTGCTTCGTATATAGAGTCCCCAAGACCTTCGCCTGCATCCCCTAAAATCACCATATTGCCAGCTTGCGCCATAAATGCTGAAAAGCTCCCAACAGAACCGCCAACGACAATATCAGCGCCCTTAAGCGAGATGCCACAACGCAAACCTGCGTCGCCATCAATCACCAGCAAGCCTCCATTTGCTGTCGCACCTGCCGCGTTAGAGGCAAAGCCTTTAACATGCACACGGCCTGACATCATGTTTTCAGCAACACCGGAACCAACGCTTCCTTCAATCGTGACATCCGCAATTTGGTTCATGCCCGCAGCGTAGTAACCTGCATGTCCGTGAATGGTAACTGTGGCTTCAGACTTCAAACCAACCGCAATGTGATGCGCACCGTTTGGGTTGTTAATCTCAATATGCTTACCGTTCAAAAGGCTTGCATCACTATGTAAGAACTGGTTGACCTCACGCAATGGGGTATTGGTCAAATCGTATTTTAGACTTTCCATACGTACATCTCCTTTGGTGAAGGCTCGAATACTTTTGCGTTCTTAATATCTGGCAAATGCGCTAATGAACGGAATTCAGAAGCAATCGCCACGTAGTCGTCATGCTCAGCCACAACCGCTGGTTTACATGCAAATGGGTCACGTACTAATGCAAGCTGGTCTTTTGTACCCATGAGAAGCGTGTAAAAACCATCCAACTCTTCAAAGCCATGTTCTAAAGCGGTTTGCAAATCATCGCCTTCTCGCATACGCCATTCCAAAAACCGGCAAGCTGCTTCCGTGTCGTTATCTGTTTCAAAGCTAATGCCTTCATGTTGCAATTTGCGACGCAGGCTTGGTGCATTTGAAAGTGATCCGTTATGCACCAAGCACCAATCTTGACCAGCCGTAAATGGGTGCGCATGTGCTGGCGTAATCGCTGATTCAGTCGCCATACGGGTATGCCCTACCAAGTGACTTCCTCTCAACTGACTAAAATCGTAGCGTGCTGCTACTTCAGCTGGCGTGCCGACATCTTTATAGATGTCCATTAATTGACCGATAGCTAACAAATGGACTTGTGGATAATGCTCTTTGAGCCATGTTTTAACGGTCTCAGTCTCAAGATGCGTAGTAAGTA
Organism: uncultured Methylophilaceae bacterium; assembly: GCA_903899965.1. Lineage (GTDB taxonomy): Bacteria > Pseudomonadota > Gammaproteobacteria > Burkholderiales > Methylophilaceae > Methylopumilus_A. The sequence goes on from CAIULB010000025.1 coordinate 6,578, forward strand.
CCGCGTGATTTGCCTTTTGAGCAAAGTTAATGACTTTGCTACCTAAGTGCGTCAAAAAATCATGAGAGAGTTTTTGCCAGTTAAAATCCGGCTCACTTGTGTAGAGGCTAAACTTACGTTCGTCCGCACCGACTGCCGCACCAAATACCGCCAATCCTGCAGAGTCTGGGCCTCGCTCTGTCATGCCGATTAACATTGGCAACATCAGTTCCCCAATATTGGCGCGCATTTTTGGATTTTTTACTAATAATCCGACAATTCCACACATCTTAATCTCCTTAAAACTAACTAAATTCTTGTTATTTGGTTTTAGAAAAACTCGGCATAACGTTTGATTTCCCAATCTGAAACGTGACGCATATATTCAACCCACTCCATGTCTTTCAACATGATGAACTCTTCTGAAAGGCTGTTACCTAGGGCATCACGAATCACGGTATCTTCTTCAAAAGCACGAATCGCTTCGTTCAAGTTTTGTGGAAGAATGCCAATGCCGTGTTGTTTCAATTGCGCTGGTGAGTAGTCGTACAAATTATCGGCAGTGCCTGGGCCTGCGCTTAACTCGCGTTTCACCCCATCTAAACCAGCGGCAATGACAGCAGCTGTCGTGAGGTAGGGATTTGAAGCGCCATCTGGCAAGCGTAATTCCAAACGACCGTAAGGAATACGCACCATGGTTGAACGGTTATTGTTGCCGTATGAAATATAAGCTGGAGCCCATGTTGCACCTGTTAATGAACGGCCAACAACTAGACGTTTGTATGAGTTCACTGTTGGCGCTGCCAATGCGGTTAATGCTGGCGCGTGCGCCAAAATTCCCGCCATAAAGTGATACGCTAATTTTGATAAACCATGACCTGTTTTGTCGCTGTCATCATGGAATAAGCTCTTTTTACCATCGCCAATCGACATATGCATGTGCATGCCGTTGCCTGGACGATTGCTGAAAGGCTTAGGCATAAATGAGCAAATCATGCCCATTTGGTTAGCGATTTCACTCGCCGCCATTTTGAACATGATGTAATCATCAGCGCTCTTCAAACAGTCGGCATAGGTGTAGTTAATCTCGAATTGACCATTCGCATCTTCGTGGTCAATTTGATAGACGTCTAAGCCAGCCTCAATTAAAGACTCTGTAAGCTTTTCTAAAAATGCTGATTGGCGTGTAATGCCCTTGTAGTCATAACAAGGTTTTTGCAAAGTGTCAGTATCATCAAATGGATGAATGTTGCCTTGTTCATCCATTTTGAGAAGTGAAAATTCTGGCTCAAGACCAGTGTATAAAGTCCAACCATGTTCCTTTAAACGGTCGATTTGTTTCTTAAGCACCACACGAGAGTCATGGCCATATGGGGTGCCATTAACGTGACCATCGCAAATAATGCGAGCATAGCCTGGTTGCCAAGGAATTAATGACAATGTAGATAAATCACCCACAGCCATATAATCAGGGCCATTAGGCGCAATGCCCATGCCCCAAATAGCACCGCCAGCAAAGCCGGCACCTGTAGTCAAAATGTCTTCCAAATGCGCGGCGGGAACAGACTTCACTTTTGCAACGCCGTGTATATCAACAAACTGCGCCAAAATATATTTGACTTGATTGTCCGCTAAAAACTTTTTTGCTTCCGCTAACGATTTCATTACTGTTCCCCTAAAAACAACGCTTTATTGAAAACGACAAGTCAAACCCACTGCGCCACCACCAAGCTCTTGCGCAATCTCAATTAAAATTTCCCACATATAGGCGCCATAAGTGCTGTCACACCAAATGCGATAAACTTGCTCGCCAGCTAAGCTTTCACGAACCAGCGTGGCTGAAATGCCCGCAATTTGCGTCATCACAAGAGCATTATTCAGCAATGCCGCATCTCGTAAATCCAACACGCAGAGCTCAGACAAAAGATTGAGCACCTCGCTACCGCTCAAGATAAATGCCGCATCAGCCCTTGCTACTTGATAAGCATCTTGGGTATTTGATTGATCAAAAGCATGCAATTTGGTGCACGCATTGCCTGTGGCTTGATCCTCAACAAGAAACTCAGTGTTCCCCAGGCGCAACACCATAGTGCCTGGCGCACCTTCCAGCCATGCATTAACCACCTCTGGCGTTTTAATGCCTTGCTTTTCCAACCATTCAGCTGCTTTAGCGCCTTTAATAGCAAAACGTGCAAAACAACTCACATCCGTCACACCCAATATTGCTTGATGCTTTTTCTCAATTTTCTGATCTACAAAACTTAATGCAACTTCCATGCCTTGATGAACCCCCATGATTGGATTCATCTTTTTCTGTGCGCCAATAACAGGACTTGTTTTAATTAATTCAGTCATTTTGTTATCCTTCATTCGGCATTAAAGAATGGGGCATGAACCACGGTCGCTTTGGCGATTTTTCCGTTGTCAGTCCGAATCTCAAAAATATTACCAAGTTGGGCTTGATGCATTGCCACATAAGCTAAACCAATGACACGACCTGCAGAAGGACTAAAGGCAACACTAGTCACTCGACCTTTAATCGCCCCAGACTCAATAACTAAATTGCAGTCTTGTGGAAGCTCTCCTTTGTAGTCAGCTGGCAAGACAAAAGGCACCAATGCTTTGTTTAATGGTTTTTTAGCGATAATTTCCAGGCTCCGTTTACCAATAAAAAATGCCTTATCCATCTCAAGCGCCTTTTCAGCGCGCATTTCAAATGGATTGGTCAAGCCATCGGTATCAACACCAGGTAAGGGATGACCAAGCTCCAAACGAAGCAAGCGCTGTGTATCTGTGCCGAACGGACAGATGCCTTCATTTTTTCCAGCCTCTAATAAAAGCTTCCAAATATTTAAGGCATATCCGCTCGGCATATAAACTTCGTAAGCCTCTTTCGCCACAAAAGCTGCCCGCACAATACGCACTGGCACGCCACTGATTTCAGCCTCAGTCGAGCGCCCCATAGGTAAGGCGTCTTCTGACAAATCAATAGTGACTAACTTGCTTAACACTTGATAAGCTTTTGGCCCCGCGACATTAATCACCCCATAGGCACTAGTAACGTTAATTAGGGTCGCATTCAGCTTCCATACCTGTAACCAACGCTGCATTTCACGATAAACTGCTGGGGCGTTTGCTGTACTAATCGTGACAAAGAATTTTTCCTGACCAATACGCGTAGCGATGCCGTCATCGACCATCACCCCAAGTTCATCAAGCAACATGACATAGCGAGAGCGGCCAACCTTTTGATCCCTATAAACGCCTGTATAAAAGCGCTCTAAGAACTCGGCGGCATCTGGCCCGCATACTTCAACTTTTCCCAAAGTACTGCTATCAATCATGCCAACTGCTTTACGAACGGCTAAAGACTCTTGCTGAACGATTTCTACTTTGCTTAACCCTGCTTTTTGGTAATAAGCAGGGCGAGACCAAGCACCAACATCTACAAATGCTGCACCTGCGGCTTGATGCCAAGCATGAATAGTGGTTAAACGGTGCGCATGAAAACTACGTCCACCTAAATGGCCCATTGGCGTTGGATGGAAGAATGGACGCGCAGTTGTTGAGCCAATTTTCTCGACAGGTAAATTGCGGATTTTGGCCAAAATACGGATGGCATTCATATTGGAATGTTTGCCTTGGCTAGGCCCCATACCAACCGTGGTAAAACGCTTCATCAATTCGATATTGTCGAAACCCTCTTTTGCCGCGTTAATGAAGTCTTTAATTTGGATGTCTTCATCAAAATCGACAAAATTCTTACCTTTAGGATGATGAACAAACGGATAAGGATGGCTTGGCGAAGTCCCTTGATGTGGCATAACTGATTGGGCTTTTACTGACTTACCCAACAAATTAGCGACTTCAGCCGCAGCCCGTAAACCATCGCTGACTCGCGCTTCAAGAGCAAACGCACCGTTCACCCGGCCCGCAGCAAAAACACCTTTTGGTAAGCGATTAGGTACGAATTGCTGGATATCATTATTGTAAACAACACCCATCCCTGATTGATATAACAAGGCGCCAGCAGGCGCCCAGCCAGCGCTCATAGCAATACCATCGCAATCCAATTTGACAGCTTGCTTCACATCAGCAGTAGCTGTTGCTTCGTCATAAGGGCAAATTAGCGCGCCTGCAACACCCAACTTTCCTTTGAACGGCAATGCCTCATACACGCAATAACCAGTGTGAATCTTTACCCCCTTGTTCGCCAATTCAATCGCCTGTGTATCTTGTTGGCCTTCTGCTCGCAAATCGACAATTGCTGAAACGTTGACACCCGCTTTTAACAAATCTAGCGCAACACGGTAGCCATGGGCATTGGCCGTAAAAACAAGGCCTGTTTTAAAAGGCTTCACACCGTATCGGTGCATCATGCGCTGAGCGGCAGAACCTAACATCACGCCAGGCAAATCGTTATTGTGAAATACAGGTGGCTGTTCAAACGCGCCTGTCGCTGCAATCACTGCTTTAGCTCGCACTTTTGTGATGCCATCGGCGGCCACAACAGGCACCATGTGATCTTGGTAATAGCCTGCCGCATAAGCGCCTGCATAAACTTTGATGTTTGACGAAGCAGATACTCTCTTCACCAAATCACTTAATACTTTTTGGGCTGCCTCTTCACCTGCATAGTCATAAGTTAGGCTGCCGCCAAGCTGTTGATTCTCATCCACTAAAATGACTTCCAAGCCATTTTCTGCTGCTGAGATTGCGGCAGATAAACCAGAAGGACCTGCACCGATGACCAACACGTCACAAAATGCATTGAGTTTACGTTTATTGATGCGTGGATAGTTGAAGTTAACAATTCCCAAGCCTGCTGCTTTACGAATCACTTTTTCCCAAAATGGAAATAGACTGGCTGGCTTATGGAATGCCTTATAGTAAAAGCCAACAGGCAAAAGTGGTGAGATAGAGTCTATGTATTTGCTTTTATCTTTAATTACGCCGCCATCCGTATTCACCGCTTTGAGTTGCATACCATTGCTAAGCGTTACAACGTCTGCACGAATATTGGTATCCATGCCATCTGTGACTAAGGCATTGATATCGTGATTAGCCAAACTCAATACCCCACGTGGTCGGTGATATTTAAAGCTACGGCCTAATACTTTCACGCCTGCCGCTAATAGCGCGCTGGTAATCGTATCCCCTTCATAGCCTTTGTATTCTTGACCTTCAAAAGTGAAGTGAATTTCTTTGTCGCGCTTAATCCATTCACCGACTTGTTTTGGCAATCTCATGCTCATGCTGATTGCTCCTTCGTATTTTTTGCTGGCGCTTTACCGTGCAGATAAGTTGAAAGCACTTCATCACTTAGCGTATTGCGCTCGGCAATAAACCAGGTGCCACTTGGAGAGTGATACCACCATTCTTTTTTAATACCTGGCGCATTGTCGCGGTAATGCACATAACTCGCCCATTCCAAATCCGTGCTAGTCTCTGGATTCGGCATTTCGCGGCACTCGCCGCCAAATATAAATTCGCTCAACGGCCTTACGCCATTCACGGGACAGTTAAGAAGTTTCATTTTTCTGTTTAGCCTCTAAAAATTGAGATGCGTGTTCTGTATTTGGCTCGTTAATGCCCAACAGAAGCTGCACCCTTCTCGCCAGTTAATTCATATTCTTCAAACCGGGATAATCGGAATGAATGAATCAAATCATGTGGTTTATCGTTCGCTAGTGTGTGTGCCATGGTTTTGCCGCTAATTGGCGTCGCTTTGAAGCCCCATGTGCCCCAACCTGCATCTAAATAGAAACCTTTAATCGGTGTCATTCCCATAATCGGCGCAAAGTCCGGGGTGATATCAGCCATACCAGCCCACTGGCGAACAATTTTGACGTTGGATAAAAATGGGAACATATCAACGATGTGTGAAGTTAAGCCCTCCACAAAATCAAAGGTCGAACGGGTTGAGTGGAACTCGTAAGGATCTAAAGATGAACCCATGACCAGCTCACCACGCGATGATTGGCTGACATACACATGCAGGCTCCCAGACACTAAAATGGTGTCTAGCCAAGGCTTCATTGGCTCGCTCACACATGCTTGTAAGGGATGAATAACGATAGGGGTTTTGAGGTCTACCATCTTGCAAATCCGCGGAGTAAATCCCGCAACGGCTGACAGCACTTTGCCCGTTGAAATATAACCACGGCTGGTTTGCACACCCTGCACTTGCCCGTCTTTGATGTCGATACCTTGCACTTCGGTGTTTTGAAAAATCTCCACACCCATGCTGTCTGCACCGCGTGCATAACCCCAAGCTACAGCATCGTGACGTGCGATTGAACCTGGCTCATGGTAAAGCGCACCTTGAATGGGTGATTTACCACTACAGCTCAAATCCATCTGAGGACAAGCTTTTGCAATTTCATCAGTGCCAACAACACGACTTTTTACGCCCACATGCTTATTGACTTCAGCACGCCAACGCATTGTTCGCATTGCAGATTCAGAATGTGCCAAAGTGAAGTGGCCGCGATTTGAATAGAAAAGATTAATGTCTAGCTCTGTGGATAAACCTTCAAACAACTTTACGCTGGCATCATAAAAATTTACCCCGTCTGGGGTTAAATAATTAGAACGCACAATCGTCGTATTACGACCTGTATTTCCGCCGCCGATATAACCTTTTTCTAGCACTGCCACATTGGTAATGCCGTGGTCTTTAGCTAAATAATAAGCAGCCGCTAAACCGTGCCCACCACCACCAATGATGACGGCATCATAGGATTTTTTAGGTGTCTGACAATCCCTAAAAAAACGAGGCTCTTTGTATTCGCCTCCAAGCGCATATTTAAGTAACTGATAAGCCATGAATATCCCCAACATTTGGTTGATTCACACGTCAAAATAAACTTAATTAAAATTAACTTTATTTACCTGCATGAAACTTATGGCTTCATTACATCAAATCAAAGTCGCCCCGTCAAGAAATGAATAAACTTTTTTAATCTGAGAGAAACTTTTATGGAGGGAACAAAATTTATCGCGTAGAATTGAGGTCAACAAAATAATTAAAATAGGTTCGCAATGGGATCAGAAAACAACAATGTGGTGACGATTCATCCACAAGCCACACCCAACAAAGCACTAGATAAATTTCTTGGGCAAACCATCCATCAATTACGTACGCAAAATGGACTAACACTTGCTGAAGTTTCACAAAAAGTGAGCATCAGTCGAGGCATGCTGAGCAAAATTGAAAATGGCCTCTCATCAACGAGTTTAGAAAATCTAGAGCAACTCGCAAACGCGCTTGGGGTGACTTTATCTCGGCTATTTCAAGGCTATAACGTACCAAGAGGCTCTGCGCAGTTCGTTAAAAAAGGCGAGGGCATGGAAGTTGTCAGACGCGGCACACGAAGCGGTCACACTTACCAACTTCTCGCCTACGACCAAGGCCCACAAAAACTATTTGAACCATTTTTAATTACGCTAGAAGATCCTGGTGAAGAGTTTCAAAGCTTTGAGCATGCAGGCACTGAGTTCATACATATGCTAGAAGGTAAAATGGATTATCGTGTCGGCGACGAAGTGTTCACTTTAGAGCCTGGTGATTCTTTGACTTTCCGTGGTGAAGTGCCACATAGGCCAGAGAAGCATATCGAAACGCCTATTCGCTTTTTAGCGACAATTCATTACGATACACAGGCAATAGATTTGGATAACGAATAAGCATGAAACGAAATTACGTCATTGAAAATGCAAGCACTCAAGACATCCCAGCGCTCATAGCGTTGTTAGCGATTTTGTTTGGGATTGAAGCAGATTTTCAAGCGGACGTTGCGAAACAGAAAAAGGGATTAGCACTGCTCATCAATCATCCAGAAAATGGCGTGATTAAAGTGGCCAAAAATCAGACAGGCCAAGTCATCGGGATGGTTAGCGCGCAACTTGTGATATCTACCGCTCAGGGCAGCACATCCGCATGGATTGAAGATATGGTGATTGAAGAAGCTTACAGGGGTGAAGGACTTGGCAGAGCACTTTTAGATGAGGCCTTGGTTTGGGCTAAAAACAAAGGGGCAACAAGGGCACAACTATTAGTAGATACTAATAACACACCAGCACTGGGTTACTACTCGCACTTAGGCTGGGAAAGTACCCAACTTCAAGCGCGTAAGATTTTTCTTTAGTTAATCAATCACTCGCTCTAACGCAAACAAGTCCGCGATCTGTTCACGTTTGCGAATTTCATACACTTTATCGCCATCCACCATCACTTCAGTCGCGCGAGGACGCGTATTGTAATTAGAGCTCATGCTCATGCCATAAGCGCCTGCTGACAATACCGCCAATAGATCATCTTGAGCCAAAGAAAGCTTGCGATCATGGCCTAGAAAGTCACCACTTTCACACACTGGGCCAACGACCTCATAAACGTGAGCATCTGAGCTCGACTCTTTCACTGCAACAATATCGTGATATGCGTCGTACAAAGCTGGGCGCATTAAGTCATTCATCGCCGCATCCACAATGGCAAAGTTTTTAGATTCTGTATGTTTGAGATATTCCACTTTAGATAACAATGCGCCTGCATTACCCACCAAGGCGCGACCTGGCTCAAACACGAGCTTTACTTGACGGCCAGCCATTTTTTGGCGCATGGCTTTTGCGTACTCAGCAAAATCTGGCGGCGTTTCATCCACGTAACAAATACCAATCCCGCCACCTGCATCAATATGACGGATAGAAATACCAACCGCTTCAAGTTGGTCAACCAGCGCCAACACGCGATCTAAAGCATCTAAGAAAGGAGAGAGTTCAGTGAGCTGAGAACCAATATGACAATCCACACCATGAATATCAATATTCGGCATTTTTGCAGCTGTTTGATAAAGGCTTAACGCGTCTTCATAAGCCACACCAAACTTATTATTTTTGAGACCAGTCGAAATATAAGGATGGGTTTTTGCATCCACATTAGGATTTACACGCAATGAAACTGGCGCAATTTTATTCATGCTCCCAGCTACCGAATTTAAACGATCTAATTCACTTGCAGACTCCACGTTAAAGCAAAAAATACCCACTTCTAATGCGCTACGCATTTCAGCTTCGGTTTTACCTACGCCTGAAAACACCACTTTAGATGCATCGCCACCCGCAGCAATCACACGGGCTAATTCGCCCCCAGAAACGATATCAAACCCAGCCCCAAGTTTTGCAAACAAACTTAAAATGGCCAAGCTTGGATTAGATTTCACCGCAAAACAAACTAAATGGTCAGTTCCTTCAAATCCAGCATCAAAGAGCTTAAAAGCAGAAGTGAGCGCTTCTTTCGAATACACATAAGTCGGCGTGCCAAACTCAGCGGCAATCTTGCTTAAGGGGAAATTTTCGGCGTGAAGTTCGCCATTTTTCATTTGAAATGGTTGCATGAAAAGACTCAAGAATTAACTAATAGTTGATGCAATTGAGCGTGCATTTCATTGTGTGGCGCGCTCACATTTTGCGGATATTTTTTCTCAGGAATATATAAAGGGCCTTTAATGCCGCAAGCAGACAGGGCTAAAGTGAGCGCCAAACTCCATAACAAAACACGTGCAAATTTGCTCACTGCCAGCCTCCTGTAACACTCAAATATACCGCCAAGAAATATTGCATGTATTTTAACATAAAGCCTTATTTACCCTTCGGCTTCATCAATCTTAGCCGGATTAATCCGTAATAAATAGTTGGTCAGCAAACCATTCACTACACCAAACACTAAAGCCGCGGCCATAAAAATGGGGATTAAATAAGCAACACCTGCATGGGGAATCAACCAAAAACGCACAATCAAAAGTTGCCCCGCCATGTGAGCAAAAGCGGCCAACACACTTAAAGTCACCGCGCTAAAATAGCGTCGAGGTAAGTGTTGCACAAAAAAGAGCGCAGCCAAACTTAACAATGCACCCGACAAACTCAGCGCAAATGTTGGCGATAAGAAATTGCCCAACAACAAACTGCTCGCAAATACCCGCAGCAAACTCACCCAGGCGGCGGTAGCGAAATCGAAGCGATAAAGTACAAACAAGGTGACGATATTGGCAAGGCCAGGTTTAACACCAGGCAATGGGGATGGCATTACCGCTTCAAGCAAGTGCAATCCAATCGCAAAGGCAGCTAATTTAGCGATGCGATGGTCGTCTGCAGTTGTCTTAATTTCGATGCGCTTATTCTTTTGAGGCTGTGTCATTAATAATTCAAACTATCAAATGGTTTTTCACCGCTAAGCAACTCCAAGCTGACTTGATTAGGCAAGCAAAACGCTGCTTGACCTTTATGGCTTAGCCAGCCTTGATGCACACAATACTGATTCGGGCATGGCGAACTCGCAAAACGCGCTCTACCATCGGCAATCACAATGCGTGTGATGCCAATTGGCCCTTGAAGATCAATGGTGCGATTTTGGTCTAGGCTATAAGTCGAATAAATTTTATCGCCGAGTCGGATTTGCAGTTTTGCGGCTTGCTCATTGTGCCATAAGCTTTTGATCAAATAAGCGACAACAATCAGGCCCACTAAAATGACTAAAACGTCACCCAATAAAGGCTTACCCCATCTTAATGCGCCCTTCATTATTGAACCGTAATCTTTTCAGGCTTAGCAAGCCAATGTACGCGCTGATTCATAGATGCACTGAGCGTCACTTTACCCTCTGCATCAACCACCAAATAGTGATCAACGCCCATCGCTTTTGCGGCATTTGCACGCTGGTCTGGCGCACTCAGAAAGATTGGTTTTGAAGCTACATCGGATAGCACTCCAGCTTGAGGACTTGGCGAGATTAACACTGTCACCGCTTGCGTGCTTTGCGCTGGATATCCGCTGCGTGGATCAATAATGTGGCAATAACGCTTTCCCGCTTGCTCAAAATAACGCTGATAATCTCCCGAAGTGCCAATGGCCCAGCCACTTAGCAAATCGACCGTTGCCATCGGTTTAGGATTTCGCGGATGCTGAATGCCCACACGCCAAGGCTTATCACCATGCTGGCCAAGCGCAATGATGTTCCCCCCAATATTAACAAGCGCATTTTTCACGCCTTGTTTCTGCAGTTCAGCCAACGCGAGGTCTAAAGCATAACCCTTTGCATAGCCGCCTAAATCAATTTTAACGGAGGGGTTTGTGCTGAAAGCAGTGTTGTCTTTAATGACAATATCCGACATTTGTGGGTTTGCTTGCACCAGCTTTTGAATGGTTAGATCGTTAATTTCGACAGGCGAAAATTCATCGCGCTGAAAACCCCAAGCACCAATCAAGCCGCCAATAGCAGGATTAAATAAGTCTTGAGATTCCTTGGATAATGTTTGTGCTTGGGCGAGCATTTGGGCGAGTTCTGGGCTAATCTCGACGGGCTGTTTACCCGCTGCGAAAGTCTGATTAAGTTTGCTTAATTCGCTATCAGACTGCCAAGCGTGATATTGATGATGCAGCCTTTGAAAACTCTGCAAAATTTGACTGGTGACTTCATGCGCTTTTTCCTCCGTCTCGCCATAAATACTAATGTCCACTAGCGTACCGAACACATAAGACTTGGTTTGAACCAAAGGCTCTTTACCGCATGCACTTAATATCAAGGCAAAAAATAAGACCAGAAATCTCATTGCGCTATAAGGTTTCTAAGGCATCCATAAAAACAAAAGCGGGATTACATGGCGTTTGTGCCGCGATTTCCACCATGCCTGTTGGGCTAGTCACATTGATTTCAGTAAGATGCTCTCCAATCACATCCAAACCGACCAAGAACAAGCCTTTTTGTTTAAGCACTTTGCCGACCGTGCTAGCAATTTCAAAATCACGCTCAGTCAATGACTGAGCCACCCCTGTGCCGCCTGCCGCCAAATTGCCTCGGGTTTCACCCGCCATCGGTATACGTGCCAAAGCATAAGGTAGCGGTTCACCATTAATCACAATAATGCGTTTATCACCTTGGGTGATCTGCGGCAAATAGCGCTGTGCCATCACTGTTCGTTTGCCATAATCGGTAATTGTTTCAAGAATCACACTGATATTAGGGTCTAACTGCGTAAGTCTAAAGATACTGCTGCCACCCATGCCATCCAATGGCTTCACGACAATATCATCGTGCGCCCTCAAAAATTCACGGATTAGCGCGTTATCGCGCGTCACTAAAAACTCAGGCGCAAACTGCGGAAAATTAGCGACAGAAAGTTTTTCATTCCAGTCCCGCACGGAGGCCGGATTGTTGAGTACTAGGGCACCTTGACTAGCAGCTAAATCAAGCAAATACGTACTGTATAAAAATTCGTTATCAAACGGCGGATCTTTACGCATAAGAACCGCATCAAAATCCTTAGGCGATTGCTCAATAGCATCACCTAATTCATACCAGCTTGCACCCTCAATAAATACAAAAGGCTGCACGCGTAAACGCACTTGTTCTTGGCGTAAAAACAAATCACTTTGTAATGCCACAAACAAGTCATGCCCACGACCAGCCGCTTCACGCATGATGGCAAGGCTAGTGTCTTTGTAAGGCTTGAGGCTATCAAGCGGATCGAGTATTAAGGCAATACGCATTACAAACGCTCCGGATCGCTTTCTTCTAGCTCTATTGCCGCAGCAAGCAAGGCTAAACGAGCAACAACGCTATAAGCATAGAATCTGTTTTTAGCTGAGTCTGGTGCATCAGCACAATCTGGGGTTGAGCAAGGGTTATCAAAGGCCAATGGCACAAAATGCATTCCTGGCGCATTAAGATTTTCATCCACGGCACGGCCAGTATGCACGCGGTAAAAACCGCCCACCACAAAGTGGTCCATCATATAAACCACAGGCTCAGCCACCGCATCATTGATCGTCTCAAAGGTATACACACCCTCTTGAATGATGACCTCATTCACTTCCATACCCTCTTTCACCACCGCCATTTTGTTGCGCTGTTTACGGTTAAGGTCGCGCACGTCATCAGGGCTTTTCACGGTCATAATGCCCATACCATAGGTACCAGCATCCGCTTTAACAATAAGGAATGGCTCTTGTTCTACGCCATACTCTTGGTATTTTTGTTTGATTTTAGCGAGCAAGGTTTCCACCTTTGCCGCCATTTCATCCTCGCCCACACGCGCCTGAAAATCAACACCAGTAGCGGTGTCAAAGTAAGGATTAATCAACCATTCATCAATACCTAAAAATTCAGCAAATTCCTTAGCTACTTTATTGTAGGCTGAGAAGTGCTCAGACTTGCGACGTGAAGCCCAGCCCGCATGTAAAGGTGGGATCAGGTTTTGTTCTACCCCTTTCAGAATATCAGGCACACCGCCTGATAAATCATTATTGAGCAGCACTGCGCAGCTATCAAAGCCATCTAAAGTAAGGCGATTTTTAACGCGCTTTACTGGCTCAAGCAAAATGGTTTGGCCTGGCTCAATTTCAATGTGAGTAGGCTCTGTAATTTCAGGGTTAATACTACCAATTCGCACATCCAAGCCGGCCTGGCGCAATATGTGAGCGAGGGCTGCAACGTTACGCAAATAAAATGTATTACGGGTGTGATTTTCGGGGATCAGTAATAAGCGATGCGCTTCAGGACAAATCTTTTCTACAGCAACTGTTGCCGCTTGCACGCACAAAGACAGAAAAGCAGGATTAAGATTGTTAAATCCGCCTGGGAATAAATTGGTATCCACAGGAGCTAATTTAAAACCAGCATTACGCAAATCAACCGAAGCGTAAAAAGGAGAGCCGTGCTCTAACCACTGCACACGAAACCAATGCTCAATCTTAGGCATGTTTTCGAGTATGTTTTTCTCGAGGGCAAGCAACGGGCCTTTAAGCGCAGTGGTGAGATGTGGAATCATGTGTAAAACTTCTTAATGGACAACTAAAAGTCTTTAATTTTAACGCAGTTTGAGTCGAGTTAGCCGTTTATCAATAGGAATGTAACAATCCAATCCAATAGCTATAAACGTTTCTTGCAACACCATTCAAATTAGCAACTCGCTCTGCAAGGTTTTTCTTTATTAATTCTGCTTGTTGAACTGCAGGGCTTGAGTGAGAAGACTGAAGCTCTTTGCCACCATTTTCACACCAAGTCTTTACCATCTCTTCCGTCATCTCTATATGGCATTGGAATGCAATCGCATGACCAATTAAATAAGCTTGATTCTGGCAATGCTGACTAGAGAGTATATGTTTAGCTCCTAGAGGCAAATCAAACGTTTCGCCATGCCAATGAAAGCTTTCAAAACCAGGAGCTCCAAACAAGCTCAGCGCATCTTCATCAGTGACGCGCACCTCAGCCCAGCCGATTTCTTTTACTGGGTTAGCTTTAACCGTTGCACCCAAAGCCTTGCTAATCAATTGCCCACCCAAGCAATGCCCTAACACAGGCAAATTCTTACCAATAGCTTGCTGTATCAGCGCAACCTCTTCAGCAATCCAAGGCAGGTCGTCATTCACGCTCATGGGCCCACCCATCATCACTAGGCCACCGAAGTCTAAAATATCTTTAGGCAGATCATCGCCTTTATCAATGCAAACCATCATCCAAGGAATATGATGCTGATCTAAAAAAACACCTAAAAATCCAGCCCCTTCTGTTTCTGCATGCCTAATCACCAATACTGGTTTCATTGATAACCTACGAATCTTGTAATAAAAACTGCAAAAATGGACGATTAATTCAGCCCACACCCTATGTTTATCATTTCATTAGTGTATAAAAAAAGCGGACATTTCTGTCCGCTTTTTCATTCCAGCTAGAACCTCACTGAATTACATATGGTAAGCACGCTCACCATGTTCAGCAGTGTCTAAGCCTTCACGTTCTACTTCTTCGCTTACACGTAGACCGATGATCAGATCCACAACCTTGTAAGCAATGAATGCTACAACAGCAGACCACACCAAAGTCACGCCAACACCCCATGCTTGGCTAGTCATTTGAGCAGCCATGTCATAAGTGCCAACTGCGTTTGCTACGTAGTCATAAACACCTGTACCACCTAAAGCTGGGTTCACTACGATACCAGTAGCAAGCGCACCGAAAATACCGCCTACGCAATGCACACCGAATACGTCGAGTGAGTCGTCATAGCCAAATGCTGATTTCACTTTCGTTACGAATGTGAAACATAGTGGCGAAACGATTAAGCCTAGAACAATCGCACCCATCGGGCCAGAGAAACCACAAGCTGGTGTAATTGCTACCAAGCCAGCGATTGCACCTGATGCAGCACCCAACATTGATGGTTTGCCTTTAGCGAACCACTCTACGAACATCCATGAAGCAGCTGCAGCACATGTAGCAAGCAATGTATTTGCGAACACTAAAGTTGCGAAACCACTTGCTTCTAAGTTTGAACCAACGTTGAAACCGAACCAACCCACCCACAATAATGACGCACCGATCATGGTCATTGTAACGCTGTGTGGAGGCATCGCTTCTTTACCAAAGCCGATACGTTTACCTAATACTAATGCGCCTACCAAGCCAGCAATACCAGCGTTGATATGCACAACTGTACCGCCTGCAAAGTCTAATGCACCTTTACTGAACACAAAACCTGCTAACTCATTTGCTTTCGCACCAGCTTCAGCTGAAGTGAATGCATCAGGACCAGACCAGAACCAAACCATGTGAGCGATTGGCAAGTATGAGAACGTGAACCAAAGCACCATGAAAAACAAGATTGCTGAGAATTTCATACGTTCAGCAAATGCACCAACGATCAATGCTGGTGTAATCACTGCGAAAGTTAATTGGAAACACATGTAGATGTATTCAGGAATCACAACACCTTTGCTGAAAGTCGCAACCGTTGAGTCTGGTGTAATACCGCTCAAGAATAGACGACTAAAACCACCAAAGAATGGCGTAGTACCTTCAGTGAACGCAACGCTGTAGCCGTAAATTGCCCAGAGCACGCCCAATACACAAGTAATCATGAATGTTTGCATGAGCACTGAAAGCATATTCTTTTGACGCGCCATGCCGCCGTAGAACAAGCCCAAGCCAGGCACACACATCATTAAAACGAGGACAGTTGCTACGATCATCCAAGCCGTGTCGCCTTTATCAGGTACTGGTGCAGTTGCTGCAGGCGCTGCTGCGTCGGCAGCAGGCGCTGGAGCAGCCGCATCAGCAGCAGGCGCTGCTTCAGTTGCCGTTGCAACCGCTTTTGTATCATCCGCATAGCTCACATTAGCTAGGCCAAATACGCCTAAGCCTAATGCACTGACTAGCGCGAGAGTAGATAGTAATTTTTTCATGTTATGTCTCCTTATAGCGCTTCAGGACCGGTTTCGCCGGTACGGATGCGATAAACTTGCTCGAGATTGAAGACAAAAATCTTGCCGTCACCAATTTTGCCTGTCGTTGCTGATTTCTCGATCACTTCAATCACTTGATCAAGCATCTCATCTGCAATCGCCACTTCCAATTTCACTTTAGGCAAAAAATCCACCACATACTCAGCGCCACGATAGAGCTCAGTATGACCCTTTTGACGACCGAAGCCTTTTACTTCAGTCACGGTAATGCCTTGCACACCAATGGCTGAAAGCGCTTCACGTACCTCGTCAAGCTTGAACGGCTTGATAATGGCTGATACGAATTTCATGTTATGTCTCCCACTTTAAGGATGATGATGTGGTGAATAGATTAACTATCCACCACCTTGAAACAGCTTAGATTAGAACGTTTTTGATACGAATACAGTGCCTGCAGCTGAAGCAATATTGCCACCATCATAACCACCGTAGCCAGCTGCTTTACCATTGGTATCTGTGTAATAACCACCAACAGTCACGCCGTTAGCGAAAGCTTTAGCCAAGCCTAGCTTCCAATCGGTATAAGAATAGTTATCGGTTCCTGAAATGTTATACTCTTGACGACCAACGTGCGCTGTTGCAGTGATGGTATCAGTCACAGGGTAATTAGCCGTTAAATCAGCATAATATGAGCCTGATGCTTTTGGGTTACCGAAAAGACCGTTTGATGCAACAACTGATACTTTAGCTGTTACCCATTTGTATCCCAAAGAACCATAAACTTCAGTTGTCTCTGCACGGATCTGACCTTTAATTGGCGTACCTGGATAAACATATTGCAACAAACCTACGTCGTAAGATACATCCTTAAGAGCACCGCGGTAACCGCCGTACAAATCCAACTCTAAACTGCTGTTTTTGAAAGAACGTTCATCTTCTGTCCAGCTAATGTTAGATGCCCAAGTGCCCAAATAAAAACCGCTTGAATGAGTATAATCAACACCACCTTGAATTGCTGGATGACCAGCAGTTTGCGTCAAACCACGGAAAATGTATTGGCTGTAAAGACCAACGTTATATGCAAGTGTGTATGCTGGTGTTTCTGCAGCAGCCGCAGCCGGGGCTGCAGCCTCTTCCGCATAAACAGCTTGTGAACCAAGTGTACCGATTACAGCAAGTAATAATAAAGATTTACGCATTGTCTTCTTCCTCTTAAAAAAATAATTAAAATATAAAAAACGAATTTCTACACAGGAATAAAAGCAATAGCCATGCCAACTATTGATCATCAAATTAATTTTCCACTTTTAATTAGTGTTTTTCACTAAGCAGCTTTGATGCCAGCAAGGATCTGTTATGAAATAACATACTGTTTTTTAATTGGAAATTTATAAAATACTCACTCATTATTAATAACTGATAAAATCACGTCACAGACTTGAGGCCACCTATGAAACACATTGAAATCGCTGAAGATTTATCAAGAAAGATAAAAGAAACTCTATCAAACTCGCCCATAAGTGATTTTGAGCACAATATTCGTGCACTGTTACAGAGCGCATTCACCAAAATGGAGCTCGTTAATCGTGAAGAATTTGATGTTCAAACAGAGATTTTGAGGCGAGCCCAGGAAAAGTTAGCGGCCCTAGAAAAGAAAATTGAATCGCTTGATAAGCAATCCAAGTAGTTACGCATCAATATAGAGCGCCCCTTAAAATTCCTTGCTCTATCTAATAGAGAGCATTAAAAATGAGTCTAAACCATAACGTTAAGTCACCTTAGAGATTCGAGCACTCTGCTCTATAATGTCCAAACTATTGACGATCGACGCCTCAAGGCAATTAGCACCCACATGAAACAAGTTTCCAACACAGAAAAAATCTTGCGAGATTTATTAGCCAAACGCATCCTTATTTTGGACGGCGCGATGGGCACGATGATTCAGCAATATAAGCTCACAGAAGCGGATTATCGCGGTGGGGAAAATGGTCGTTTCAAAGACTTCAAAGGTCCAGTTGGTGCAGAATTCTGTAACAAAGGTAACAATTGCGGTTGCGGCGCAAATCACAATCCAGCACCAACTGAAACCACGCGCGAATTGTTTGTAAAAGGCAATAACGAACTACTAAGCCTGACGCAACCCCACATCATTCAAGAGATACACGAACAGTATCTAGCTGCTGGTGCGGATATTGTTGAAACCAACACCTTTGGTGCAACCAGTGTTGCGCAGGATGATTACCATATGGCGCATCTCGTTTATGAGATGAACTTAGCTTCAGCAAAATTGGCCCGTGCAGCATGCGACAAATACAGAACTCCTGATAAACCACGTTTCGTTGCAGGCGCTTTAGGCCCAACGCCTAAAACAGCCTCCATTTCCCCGGACGTCAATGATCCAGCTGCGCGCAATGTGACATTTGACCAACTCGTTGCAGCCTATCTTGAGCAAACGCGCGCCTTGGTTGAAGGGGGTGTCGACATCTTGATGGTGGAAACCATTTTCGATACCCTCAACTGTAAAGCCGCATTATTTGCCATTGATGCTTTCTTTGAAGAAAGCGGAAAACGCTTACCGCTTATGATTTCGGGTACCGTGACCGATGCCTCTGGCCGCATTTTATCCGGTCAAACAGTCCCCGCTTTTTGGAATTCAGTGCGGCATGCAAAGCCACTAACTATAGGTTTAAATTGCGCTTTAGGCGCCGCCTTGATGCGCCCGTATGCGCAAGAGCTTTCAAAAATTGCTGATACTTTTGTCTGTATCTATCCAAATGCCGGATTACCTAATCCAATGTCCGACACTGGATTTGATGAAAAGCCAGCGGACACTTCAGCTTTAGTGAAAGAATTTGCAGAAAGTGGTTTCATTAATATCGCAGGCGGTTGCTGCGGGACAACACCGCCACATATTAAAGCCATCGCTGACGCACTGAAAACAGTCGCGCCACGCCAAATCCCTGTGGTTGAAAAGACAACCAAGCTTTCTGGCCTAGAGCCTTTTGTCATCGACGATGCCTCACTCTTTGTTAACGTAGGTGAGC
Organism: uncultured Methylophilaceae bacterium; assembly: GCA_903899965.1. Taxonomy (GTDB): domain Bacteria; phylum Pseudomonadota; class Gammaproteobacteria; order Burkholderiales; family Methylophilaceae; genus Methylopumilus_A. The sequence continues at coordinate 25,837 of CAIULB010000025.1, forward strand.
GTACTAACGTGACAGGGTCAAAAGCGTTTGCGCGCATGATCCTTAATGAGCAGTTTGAAGAGGCGCTTCAAGTTGCACGCCAACAAGTTGAAAACGGCGCTCAAATTATCGACATCAACATGGATGAAGGCATGCTTGATGCCATCAAAGCGATGTCGCACTTTTTAAATTTAGTCGCATCTGAACCTGATATTGCACGCGTGCCGATTATGATTGACTCCTCAAAATGGGACGCGATCGAAGCAGGTCTTAAATGTGTGCAAGGCAAAGCAATTGTTAACTCAATTTCCATGAAAGAGGGAGAGGCTGAATTCCTTCGCCAAGCAAAACTATGCATGCGCTATGGCGCTGCGGTTATTGTCATGGCGTTTGATGAAAAAGGCCAGGCAGATACGTTTGAGCGCAAAATCGAAATCTGTAAACGTGCCTATGATTTACTCGTCGATAAAGTTGGCTTCCCTGCGGAAGACATCATTTTTGACCCCAATATCTTTGCGATTGCAACAGGCATAGAAGAACACAACAACTACGCTGTCGACTTCATCAACGCTACACGCTGGATTAAAGAAAACTTACCTCACGCCAAAATCTCTGGCGGTGTCTCCAATGTGAGCTTTAGCTTCCGTGGCAACGAACCAGCGCGCGAGGCGATTCATACTGTGTTCCTCTACCATGCGATCAAAGCTGGGATGACCATGGGCATTGTCAATGCAGGCATGATTGGCATTTACGACGATCTGCCTGAAGCGCTGCGTGAATGTGTTGAAGATGTGGTGCTGAACCGCCGCCCTGATGCCACAGAGCGCATGATTGAAATGGCTCGCACACTCACCGCTGGTGGCAAAAAAGAAGCCGCAACACTTGAATGGCGAGGCACACCAGAAAAACCTGTCAGCGTTCAAAAACGTCTTGCCCATGCACTCGTCCACGGCATTACTGAGTTCATTAATGAAGATACCGAAGAAGCGCGTGTTGAAGCATTACAAAATGGCGGCCGACCAATTCATGTGATTGAAGGCCCACTCATGGATGGCATGAACATCGTGGGGGATTTGTTCGGGCAAGGAAAAATGTTCCTACCGCAAGTAGTCAAATCGGCGCGTGTCATGAAGCAAGCTGTGGCGCATCTGATTCCTTTTATTGAAGAAGAGAAACTGCTGGAAGAAAAACGCACAGGCGTCGCCGCAAAACCAAAAGGCAAAATGGTCATTGCAACCGTTAAAGGTGACGTCCATGACATCGGCAAAAATATCGTTTCAGTCGTCTTGCAATGTAATAACTTTGAAGTCGTCAACATGGGCGTGATGGTGCCGTGTGCAGAAATCTTGGCGCTGGCCAAAGCTGAAAATGCAGACATCATCGGCTTATCTGGATTGATTACACCATCGCTTGAAGAAATGGCAAACGTCGCACGCGAAATGCAGCGCGACCCATATTTCCGTGGTCTTAAAACACCACTATTAATCGGCGGCGCTACAACATCGCGTGCCCATACAGCTGTAAAAATCGCTCCGCATTATGATGGCCCGGTGGTTTATGTCCCAGATGCATCACGCTCTGTAGCTGTGATGCAATCACTCGTATCGCCTGAACAGCGTGATGCCTACATCACTGAACTAAACGCTGATTACGAACGTGCTCGCAACCAGCACGCCAATAAAAAAGGCGTGCCAATGCTGTCGATTGAAGACGCACGTAAGAATAAAGCCAAGCTCTCATTCACTGGGAAATATACCCCCGTGAAACCTAAGTTTATTGGTCGCCGCGTATTAGAAAATATCGATTTGGCGACGATTGCACAATACATCGACTGGGGTCCTTTTTTCCAAACCTGGGACTTGGCTGGCGCTTACCCTGCCATACTCAAAGACCCGGTTGTCGGTGAAGCCGCGACAAAATTATTTGCTGATGGCCAAGCGCTACTCAAGAAAATAATCGAAGGGCGATGGTTAGCCGCTAACGGCGTTGTTTCACTTCTGCCTGCAAACAGCGTCAATGATGATGACATCGAAATTTATACGGACGAAACGCGAAAAGAAATTGCGTTCACTTATTACGGTATGCGCCAACAAACTGAAAAACCAGTGATTGATGGTGCACCTCGGCCGAATCAATGTCTATCAGACTTTGTTGCTCCGAAAGACTCAGGCGTTGTGGACTACATCGGCATGTTTGCCGTGACGGCGGGCCTTGGTATTGAAAAATATCTCAAACGATTCGAGGATGCGCACGATGACTTTAATAGCATCATGCTGAAATCATTAGCTGACCGTTTAGCAGAAGCTTTCGCAGAATATCTACATGAACGTGTCCGCACTGACTTGTGGGGTTATGCGCCGCAAGAAAAACTCAGCAATGAGGCTCTGATCAAAGAAGAGTATCAAGGGATTAGACCAGCGCCTGGCTATCCAGCCTGCCCTGACCATACCGTCAAATCCGATATGTTTAAGATGATGCAAGCGACCGAAATTGGCATGTCACTTACGGACTCTTATGCGATGAGCCCAGCGGCGGCGGTTTCTGGTTATTATTTTGCACACCCTGATGCAAAGTACTTTAGCGTAGACAAAATTGGCGAAGATCAACTGATCGAATTGGCAAATAGACGGGGCATGAACAAAGAAGAACTAGCGCGCTGGTTAGCGCCGAATTTGGCTTAATAAAGAAAGCGCAAAATGCATATTCATATTCTTGGTATTTGCGGTACTTTTATGGGCGGCATTGCTGTACTGGCAAAAGATGCCGGTCATACCGTGACGGGTTGCGACGCCAACGTTTACCCGCCAATGAGCACGCAGCTTGAAGCACAAGGCATCAAACTCATTGAGGGTTTCGACCCAAGCCAAACCGCACTGAATCCAGACATCTACGTCATCGGGAATGTCGTCTCTCGTGGCAACCCACTCATGGAAGAAATCCTAAACAAAGGACTTCCTTATATTTCCGGCCCGCAATGGTTAGCGGAAAACATTCTGCACCCACAAGGTGAGCCAAGTAAATGGGTATTAGCCGTTGCTGGAACACATGGGAAGACCACCACATCTTCAATGCTTGCATGGATTTTAGAGCATGCGGGCTTAGCACCTGGCTTCTTGATTGGCGGCGTACCACAAAACTTTTCAGTATCAGCACGTTTGCCGCAAACACTCAAACAAGATGCTAAAAGCACATCCCCATTTTTTGTGATTGAAGCAGATGAATACGACACGGCGTTTTTTGATAAGCGCTCAAAATTTGTTCACTACGGCCCACGTACAGCCATTCTGAATAATCTTGAATTTGACCATGCCGATATTTTTGCTGATTTACATGCAATTGAAACCCAGTTCCATCATTTAGTCAGAACAGTGCCTCAGCAAGGCTTGGTCGTTGCTAATGGCAAAGAAGAAAGCTTAAAGCGCGTCATTGGCCGCGGTTGCTGGACACCAGTTGAAAATTTTGGCTCAAACGATGGCTGGCAAGGTGGGGAAGCCGATCCTGACGGGAGCTTCGACGTGATGTTAAATGGCAAAGTTGTTGGTCGGGTGGAATGGGAATTACTTGGTGATCACAATCGCATGAATGCGCTTGCCGCCCTTGCAGCTGCTCGTCACGTTGGGGTTTCTGTAAAAGTCGGGATTGCCGCACTTGGCCTATTCCAAAATGTGAAACGTCGCATGGAACTGCGTGGAGTTGAGAAAGGCATTAGTGTCTATGACGACTTTGCACATCACCCAACAGCCATTACTACAACGGTTGCTGGCTTGCGTGCGAAAGTTGGTAAAGCACGTATTCTGGCTGTCTTGGAGCCACGCTCCAACACCATGAAACTGGGCGTCATGAAACAAGCATTACCCGCAAGCTTAGTCGATGCAGACTTAGTATTTTGCTATGGTGCAAATTTAGGCTGGGACGCGAGCGAAGCGCTTGCACCAATGGGTAGAAAAGCCAAGGTTTTTGACAACATGGAGGCGCTAGTTGCAGCAATTGCTTCGGAAGCGAAAAGTGGCGATCAAATCTTAGTAATGAGTAATGGTGGGTTTGGTGGCATTCATCAAAAGCTACTGACACAGCTTGCACAGTAAGCGCTATCAAAAAAAACCAAGCATGTTCTTAGATAGACTGAAAAAGCTAGACTTCTTTACCCTAGCTTTATTAGTTTCAGCCATACTACATGTCCTCATCATCGCTTTCGTCAAATTTCAGCCACCTGCACTACAATTTTTTAAAGATCAAATGTCTGCACTAGACGTGGTTTTAGTGAACAGCAAACATCATAAAAGACCGAAGAAAGCGGATGCACTAGCGCAATCAAATCTAGACGGTGGCGGAAATACATCAGAAGACCGCAAGCTAAAATCAGCACTGCCTTGGCAAAAGAACAAACCCACGGATACGACCTTTGAACATCGATCTAAGGCACTTGAAAAAAGTTTAGCGCAAGCCGAAGCCGAAGCTAATCGCAAAGCAGAGCGGCTTGCAGAACTTGATAAACAAGCAAAAGCATTAATGAACCAACTACAAGCTACACATGCAATCGAGACAAACCCGATGCAGAAAACACGGCCAACGAATCCTGAAACAGGAACGCTAGACTCAACTACAAAAGCACTCAACACGACGGACTTAATGAGTTCGAGCTTAGAAATGGCAAGATTAGAAGCACAAGTTAACAAACAACAAGACGACTATCAAAAACGGCCAAAACGTATGTCAATTGGTGCAAGAGCACAAGAGTATCGATTTGCAGCCTATGTTGAATCTTGGCGCCAAAAAATAGAGCGCATTGGCAATTTAAACTATCCAGAAGCCGCAAGAGATCAAAAAATATATGGTCAATTACAGCTGACGGTGTATATCAAATCTAATGGTGAAGTAGAGAAAGTAGAAATTAGGCGCAGTTCAGGCTATCCAGTGTTAGACAACGCAGCGAAACATATCGTTGAAATGGGGTCTCCTTATGCCCCTTTTCCAGAGGATTTGCGTAAAGAAGTCGACATTCTAGATATCACAAGAACTTGGATTTTTACCAAAGAAGATAGCTTGGCAACTAAAGCATCCGAATAAAATAACGTCAGGACTGATATGGACAATCATTACCAACACCACGTTTTTTTCTGTTTGAATACACGCGAAGATGGTTCAGCGTGCTGCACCGATCACGGCGCAGAAGCGGCTTTTGACCATATGAAAGCACAAGTTAAAAAGCTCAACTTAAATGGTAAGGGCAAAACAAGAATCAACCGTGCGGGCTGTTTGGATAGGTGCGGAGAAGGCCCATTGATGGTGGTTTACCCAGAGGCAATTTGGTACACCTTTGTCGACTTAGAGGATATCGACGAAATCATCAGATCACATTTGCAAAATGGTAAATTGGTCGAGCGTTTACAAGTGTTCTAACTAGCGCAACGCACCTAAAAACTTTGCTTTTAGGATATCGAGCAATCCATCAATCGTTGGCTTATGACTTAGCCTGACTTCTGCACTCCAAATCGTTTCAGGAAAGTGGGCGTCATTTTCAAATCGCGGAATGACGTGCCAATGAATGTGTGGAGTTTTATTGCCAAGACTCGCCAAGTTGATTTTGGTCGGCTGTAAAACATCACGTAAGACTTGCTCAACCGTGAAGGTAATGTGCATGATATTCACGCGTTCGGCTTCAGTTAAATCCGTCATTTCTTTCACATGCTTATTCAAAATCACACGGCAGAAACCAACGTAACTTGCATCTTCTACCATGACAATACGGCACAAATCGTTTTGCCAAAGTAACTCGCCACCCACTGAATTACAAAAAACACAGTCATCATTCATCATAGCGTTACCAGTTTACCTGTTGCTGCTGATTCCAAGGTTGCGACAATCGCCGCACAATTCTTTTTAGCATCTGCAAAATTAAGAAGTGGTGTTTTATCATTCAGCACGCAGTCACTGAAATGCTCAATCTCAAGGTTAAAATGGTTGCTGGCTGAATAAATTTCCTCACCTTTACGCCCATCCTCACCCCACCAGCTAATCACAGGCACATCGTTCGTGCCTGGCAATTGCCAAACGGTGTGGCATTTAATACCGCCCTTAGTGCCAACCAAGGTGTATTCAGACTGACGGCTACATTCGAAACTCGTATCAAAATGGCCACGCTTGCCGTGACCAAAATCAATCACACCGCTCGTTGCAATATCAGCGCCACTTTCTGCATATTTAGCCATGGCCATGACACTAATCGGATCTGCGTCAAAACAATGCCTTAAGGTGTGTATCGCATAAGGGCCAATGTCCCACATCGCGCCACCACCATTGGCAGTATCATTAGCTAATCGATACATGCGAGCGGGCCGCATCATGAACGAGTAGCTGGCCTTGGCAAACACCACTTCACCAATAATGCCAGACTGCACAAGCTCTTTGACACGCCGATGCTGTGGATGAAAGCGATACATAAAGCCTTCCATGGCTTTAACCTGATGCTTCAAAGTTGCTGCTTCAATGGCCTCAATATCTTCTACTTTAATGGCCATTGGCTTTTCAATCAGCACATGCTTACCGGCGGCAATAGCCTTTAAAGCCCACTGGGCATGTTCATGGTTGGCTAAAGGAATATAAACAGCTTGCACGTTAGCATCGCCAAGCAAATCATCGAGCGCATCGTAAGTGTTGACACCCTGCACTAGGGGCGCATATTTCGCCAATGTTTCTGCTGCTGCGCCAGCTCGACGGCTAGCAATCGCCACCAATTCAGCATTTTTAGCTTCAACAATTGCCGGTAACAAACGCTCATTAACCCGCGCCGCGCCTAGAATTCCCCAACGTAATTTGCTCATCACGAACCCTTTATTTAAACACCGGCAGCATGCGCCTGCGTATCTGCATGGTACGAGCTCCGCACCATTGGACCACAGGCTGCTTGCGTAAAACCCATCGCTAGCGCTTGCTGCTCAAACTCAGCAAAACGCTCAGGTGTCACAAAACGGACAACAGGCAAGTGATGCTGACTAGGCTGTAAATACTGTCCAAGCGTGAGCATGCTCACTCCATGGTTTCGCAAGTCTTGCATCACTTCTAAAATCTCTTCATCCGTTTCACCCAAGCCCAACATGAGTCCTGACTTCGTTGGGACATTGGGATGAAGATCACCAAATACTTTGAGTAAATTAAGTGAGTTTTGATAATCGGCACCGGGACGCGCTTGTTTATAAAGACGTGGTACCGTTTCCAAATTGTGGTTCATCACATCTGGAGGAGCGATTTTAAGAATCTCAACCGCCGTTTCTAAACGCCCCCGGAAATCAGGGACCAATACTTCGATTTTAATACTTGGTGATTCAGCACGCGTGGCTTGAATGCAGTCAACAAAGTGCTGTGCACCACCATCCATTAAGTCATCTCGATCCACACTGGTAATCACTACATAACGCAAATGCATTTGGGCGATCGTCCGAGCTAAGTTGCTGGGCTCATTCTCATCTGGCGGCAATGGTTTGCCATGTGACACATCGCAGAACGGACAACGGCGAGTACAAATGTCACCCAAAATCATAAACGTCGCAGTACCCCCACTAAAACATTCACCAATATTCGGGCAAGAAGCTTCTTCACAAACCGTATGAAGATTGTTTTCGCGCAGCACTTGTTTGATTTCTTGAAAGCGCGCGCTATCTGGCACTTTCATTCGTATCCATTCAGGCTTGCGCATCGGCGCTTGCGGCACAATTTTGATTGGAATGCGCGCAGTTTTTTCTTGGCTGCTTTCTTTAACGCCCGCCACTTTGCTCGGACGTTTTAATTCAACAGGTTTGTTTGCGTGTTCGGTCATTTTTAATCTGAATAGCCTAATTCTTTAGTCAAGTATTTTAGCAGTTTTTCGGCCGCCTCTGCTTGGCTTAAATAGATGCCTAAATCACGCAATTGCGTCACTTCCAAGCCACGGTACCCACATGGATCAATGGCACTAAAAGGGGCCAAATCCATATCCACATTGAGCGATATGCCGTGGTAACAACATTCTTTTTTTAAGCGCAAACCAACCGACGCAATTTTTTTATCTCGCACATAAACGCCAGGCGCATCGGCTCTAGCAAGCCCATGAACATTGGCTTCGGCAAGCAATTTCACCACTGAATTTTCCATGCTACTCACTAATTGACGCACGTTAATGCCTTTTCGTTTCAAATCAATCAACAGGTAAATGATGGTTTGGCCGGGACCGTGATAGGTGATTTTGCCACCCCTATCGGTATTCACAACAGGGATATCATCGCGGGATGGCATGCGCACATCTTTGCGATTAAGGCCTAGGGTGTAAACGGGATTGTGCTCCGTCAGCCAGATTTCATCTGGCGTTTCAGCACTTCGGTTTGTAGTGAAATCTTGCATGGCACGCCAAGTAGTTTCGAACTCGGTACGCCCTAAATGACGAATAACGGGGATTTGACTCAATGCTGTTAACTCAAATTACAGCACGTACTTTACAAGCGGATGTTCTGAAAGCGCGCGGTAAATGCTATCCAATTGGCTTTTGGAAGTGACATGCACATTACAAGTCAAACTGATAAATCGTCCGCCACTGCTCGCACGCATATCCACTTTTGAAGCATCGAACTTTGGTTCATGGGCTTGAATCACTTTAACCATCGCATTAGCAAAATCATCATTGGTTTCGCCCATGACTTTAATTAAAAAATCACAGGGAAACTCAACGAGCGTTTCCTCGACTTTATCCACTTCTTGTTTTTGGTCTGTCATTTTATTTATCCGCGTTTACGCAAACATCATCATGAGGCTATCCCATAGGCGACCAAAAATACCAGCGACCTTCACTTCTTTAGCGGCAAGTAATTTTTGTTCATCCACTACTTTGCCATCAATCGTAAATTGAATCGCGCCAATTTCCTGACCTTGTGCAATTGGCGCGACCAACGATGGCTTGCCAATTACTTTAGCTTTTGCTCTTGCATAATCGCCTTTAGGCAAAGTTACATAAAGATCATGAAAGGTCGTTGCTGCAACTTTGCTATTGCTGCCCTTCCAAATCTTTTGCATCGCAATTGCAGTGCCCGCTTTATAGACCAAATGTGTATCAAAGAACTGGTAACCATAATTCAAAAGCTTTTGGCTTTCCGTTGCACGCGCATTGTCGTTAGCAGCACCTAGCACAACAGAAATCAATCGATGCTCACCTCGTTTTGCTGATGAAATTAAACAAAACCCTGCTGAATCTGTATGGCCGGTTTTCATGCCATCTACATTTGGATCTAGCCATAACAAACGGTTACGGTTTGGCTGCGTAATTTTGTTATAGGTATATTCTTTAACTGAATAGAGACGTTTATATTGGTCAGGGAAGTCTGTAATTAATGCAGTCGCCAACAATGAAAGATCATAAGCCGTGGTGTAATGCTGCGCATCTGGCAAACCTGTCGCATTCATAAAATGCGTATTTTTCATACCTAAGCGCGCGGCCTCTTTATTCATCTTTACTGCAAATGCATCTTCAGAACCACCAATACCTTCAGCCAATGCAATAGATGCATCATTGCCCGACTGAATAATCATGCCATGCAGAAGCTCATCTACCGTGACTGTCATGGTGGTATCAACAAACATTTTAGAGCCTTCAACACGCCATGCTTTTTCAGAAATCGGGAGTGTTTGATCTAGCTGCAACTGACCTGCTTTAAGTGCTTTAAATGACAAATAAGCAGTCATCAATTTAGTAAGTGATGCTGGGTCAACGCGATTTTGACTTTGTTGTTCGGCAAGCACGCGGTTGCTATTAAAGTCTTTTAACAAATAGGCTTTCACTGCCAATTCTGGTGGTGGCGCAACCTCAGCGTAAGCGTTACCCACAAATAAACTGAAAATTAATACGAAAAATGAGGTGAAGTAGGTCATGATTTTTTATGCAAGTTTCTGAGTTAAGTTTAAGGTTGATCAATAATATAAGTATTCACGCCCAACGCTTTTTTGACTTTTGCAGCAGCCACTTCAGCTTCAGCACGATTTGCGTAAGGCCCAATACGGACGCGGTATACGCCCTGATTGTACCAGCTATTCACAGGGGTATTTTCAACTAAATTTTGTCCCAGGATTTTTTTAGATAACACACCCGCATTGTCTGCAGATTTGAAAGCGCCCACTTGAACAAACGTGCCCGATCCTAGCGGTGCATTGACTTTATATTGTGTTGTTGCTGGGCTATTTTCAACCACAGTAGGCGCAGGAATATCTGCTGTTTTTAAGGGCTCTACAATCACGCCCGACTCATTTGAAGCGGCAACCTTTTGCACAGAAGCTGACGGTGGATTTTGTACAAATTTTCTTGCGTCAATCGCTTCGACATCCACAATGCCACTGCCCTTACCCGCCAAGCCTAGTTTATAAGAAGCCGCATAAGATAAATCAATTAATCGATCGCTATGAAAAGGCCCCCGATCATTGATGCGCACAATCACCGTTTTTTGATTTTCAGGGTTCGTCACCCGCACATAGCTTGGGATCGGCAAAATAGTATGCGCGCCTGTCATGCCGTACATGTCATACACTTCGCCCGCAGATGTTTTTTGACCGTGATATCGCTTACCGTACCAAGATGCGATACCGCGTTTTTTGTATGACTGAAATTCCGTCATTGGTGTGTAGCTATTACCAAGTGCAATATAAGGTTTATTGGCGCGGGCAAGCAAAGGCTCAATTCTTGGCACAGCATCAGGAATCGCATCGATGTTAGCTGGCGGATTATCGCCAGGACCGTCATCTAAATAATACCCACCGGATTTTTTAGTTTTACCCAACTCCGTTGGCTTTACCGGCTCACCTGACTTAGTTGGAGACAGTTCTCCGCAAGCCCCCAGAACCAAGCTAAGTAAAACCGGAATAATAATATGTTTTGTTTTCATGATGTCGACATCAATGTTTTATGGGTATGAATACTCATCAAAATACCAAAGCCCAATAATATTGTGACTAAGGAGGTGCCCCCATAACTGACAAACGGCAATGGCACACCTACCACTGGTAAAACTCCGCTCACCATCCCCATATTCACGAATACATAAGTGAAGAATGTCAGGGTAATACTACCTGCTAATAAGCGCGTAAATGTATTTTGGGCTTGCGATGAAATGACTAATCCACGGGCAATCAGTAGCATAAATAAAATCAGTAGTAAGGCGTTCCCCAGAAATCCAAACTCTTCGCCAAAAACCGCAAAAATAAAGTCGGTTGTTCGTTCAGGCAAGAAATCTAACTGTGACTGCGTACCTTCCATCCAACCTTTGCCGGCAAAGCCGCCTGAACCTAAAGCAATGCTTGCCTGAATAGTATGGTAACCAGCACCCAGTGGGTCCTGGTATGGGTCAAATAAAATCTCGATTCTTTTACGCTGATAATCATGCATCAAAGACCAAAAAATAGGCGCCATCACCGCAGCAGAAACTGCGCCGCCAATTAAGATTTTCCAGCTGAGGCCAGCTAGAAATAAAACATAAAAACCTGCGGCTGCAATAATTAGCGCTGTGCCCAAATCAGGCTGTTTCATAATCAAACCAACAGGCACAACCAATAACAACGCTGCGAATGCATAATCGACCCAGCGCAAACTTTGTTCGCGCTTCGCAAAGTACCAAGCGAGCATCATCGGTACTGCAATTTTCATTAACTCAGAAGGCTGAATTCTACCTACGCCAAGATTAAGCCAGCGACGTGCGCCGTGACTAATTTCACCAAATAATGCTACGCCCAATAGCAATAGCAAACCTAGCACGAAGAGAGGTAAAGCAATTCGCTCTAAATAATGCGGTGAGGTATTGGCGGCAAGCCACATAATCGTTAAGGCAGCCAAAATATTGAGAAGCTGAGAAAGCACACGCTCAAAACTACCACCAGAAGCACTATATAAAACAAACAAACCCACGATGCAGCTAAAAGAAATGCATCCCATTAAAAATGGATCGATATGAGTTTTTAACCGATCAAGTATTTTACTAATCATGTGGCGCATCCTCAGGAGTAGGTGGCTCAGTCTTTTTGCTTGCATCGGTCGCAGCGCCAGGCTCCTTCCCTAACAAGTAATAATCCATGACTTTTCGTGCAATTGGCCCAGCCGCTGAGCCGCCATGACCACCATTCTCTACAATAACAGCGACTGCTATTTTGGGGTCTTCGGCTGGCGCATAAGCAATAAACAAAGCATGGTCGCGATGACGCTCATCAATACTCCCTGCATTGTATTTTGCACCCTGCTTAATTCCAACCACTTGCGCAGTACCAGTTTTCGCGGCGATATTGTAGCTGGCACCAGCACCTACACTAGCTGCTGTGCCACCGGGTTTAGTCACATCCACCATCCCCGCCCTCACAATATCAATACTTCTTTGGTCTAAAGGCATTTCGTCCAATTTTGTAATCGGCATCAAATGATTCTCAGTACCATTATGTTTTTGAATGCTACTCACCAAATGCGGTTGCATCGCAACGCCATTGTTTGCCAACACGGCTGTTGCTTGTGCAAGCTGCATTGGCGTTACCAAGGTATAACCCTGGCCAATCCCCACAATCACGGTTTCGCCCGGATACCATCTTTGTTTCCAGCGGCGCCATTTCCACTCTGGTGTTGGCAATAACCCGCCAATTTCCCCAACCAAATCCACACCCGTTTTTTTACCGAAGCCAAAGTGACTGACAAAAGAGGTTAATTTATCAATTCCCATCTCTAAAGCTAAACCATAAAAAAAGGTATCGCAAGAAACAGTAATCGCTCTTTGCATATCCACCTGACCGTGACCGCCAGGTTTCCAATCGCGATATTGATGAGCGCTCCCCGCTAATGTGTAAAACCCTGGGTCGCCAATACTAAAAGGTGGGTGACGTCTACCGTCCTGCAAGCCAGCCATCGCAACAAAAGGTTTAAAAGTAGAGCCCGGAGGATAAATGCCGCGAATAGGACGATTAATAAGCGGTTTGTCTAAAGAACCATTGAGCGCTTTCCAAGTGTCTGCATCAATACCATCCACAAACAAATTAGGGTCGAATGTTGGCATACTCACATAAGACAAAATCTCACCATTTTTGGGATTAATCGCCACCATGGCACCACGATGATTCTCGAATGCCTTTTCAGCAATATCTTGCATCTTAGAATCAATGGATAACACCAAATTGTCGCCTGGGACAGGCGGTGTACTAGATAAAACTCTCACGGCTTGGCCATCTGCATCAATTTCAACCTGCTGAAAACCTGTGATGCCGTGTAATTCACGTTCGTAATATTGCTCAATACCACCCTTGCCAATATGATCAGAGCCTTTGTAATTAGAAATGTCTTCAGACTTTTCTAATGCTTTGACATCAGCCTCATTGATACGCCCAATATAGCCAATCATGTGCACCCCCAGATTGCCCAAAGGGTAATGCCTAAAGAGACGAGAGCGAATTTCAACCCCAGGAAATTGATATCGATTCGCCGCGAATTTAGCGGCTTCCACTTCATTTAAGTGCGTTCTAATGGGCACACTTTCAAAGCTATGGCTTTCTTGACGGAGCTTTTTAAAACGCTTGCGGTCTTCCGCACTCACTTCAATAAACTGGCTAATGTTATTAATTGTTTCTTCAACATTCCCTGCTTTTGAAGGTGTAATTTCCAAGGTATACACAAAGAAATTGTGCGCCAAGGTCACGCCATTTCTATCAAGTATTAACCCACGATTTGGCACAATCGGCACCAAAGAAACACGATTGTTTTCCGCTAGTGTTTGGAAGTAATCATATTTCCAAAGTTGCAAATAGAAAAAACGACCTAGCAATACCACGAAACATAGCAAGATAAAGCCAGTTGAAACACTGAGTCGCAAGCTATATTGATATTGTTCGAGTGAGTGATTTTTAACTTCGAAACGCAAGCGCATAAAAGTTATTGCTGACGCGTCATGATGTTAGTGGAAAGGCGAGAATGCAGTACTGCATACCACAACATAACACCTGTGAAGGAAGGCACAAAATAAGTCCATCCGAAATACTCACTCCCTGAGAAAGACTTCAGCATGAGCAAGATAACTTGATTCACAAACAACAATAGGAACACATAAGCTGATTGCTGTAATACTGTAAACAAAATAAGTCGGCGCTGATAGATCACTGCCAAGAATGCGGTCAAGGCGTAAGCAAGGGAATTTTGACCAAACAAATCGCCGCTAATTAAATCCATCAAAATACCAGCCGCCCAAGCGATCCCAATGTTGCAAATATTCGGAGCACGTAACAACCAAAAAAGCAGTGCGAGCAGAAGAAAATCTGGCTTAATCTGTAGTAGCCAACCAGAAAATGGAAGTAGCTGCAAAAGCAAAGCAGCAAACAAGGTAAAGTAGACGCGACGTCGACTAAGGTTTGGCATCGCTTCTCCTCGACACTTTCTCTTTTTTATCTAATTTATTTTTTGAGTCTACGTTCACAACCTGTTGAATATCTTTCGCAACCAAATTGTTCGTATCACTGGAAAGAATCAGAATTTGTCGATGGTTTTGAATACCGGCAATCGGGGTCGCCACGATTTGAGCGAATGGCGAACTCACATTCGTTTTAACACTACTCACAACAGCCACGCCAAGCCCTGCAGGATAGATGCCATCAATCCCTGAAGTCAGAAGTTTATCGCCTTTTTTGATATCCACATTCGCAGGCAAATAAGGCAAGTTCACCGTGTTATCACGGCCGTGTCCAAAAGAGATGGCACGCAAAGCATTGCGCTCCACTTGAATTGGAATAGAAAGCTCCTTATCTGTGAGTAGCGTAACTTCACTGGTATAAGGAAACACGCGAGTGACCTGTCCAACCACACCAGCAGCATCTACCACTGCTTGACCTGCTAACACCTGATTCGCTTCACCCATATTCACGATCACTTTATGCGTAAAGGGATCGCGGCCGGTATACATAATTTCAGCCAAACGCCCTGGCTGACTGCTGACCTTTGCAGCCTCCATCAATGTGCGTAAATGCTCATTTTCATCTTTCAATGATGCTAGTACCTGAAGTTGCACGCCTTGGAAAATAGCCTGCTTCTTTAATAGATCAACCTCCTGACGAAGCGCTTGCTGTGAGGTGAAATAATTGCCGATATTGTTATACAAAACAAATGGGCTATTCGCGACCACTTGCAATGGCTGAAGGGCCACTGTTAATGCTTCTCTGACAGGAGTGAGATAACTGAATTTTGAATCGGATGCCATCAACGCAAGTGATAGCGTAGAAAATACAATCAGCCGCGTAAAGGGGCTAGGACCATGTATAAAAAAACGAGGGGCTTGTTGTTGATCCATTAAGAACTATGCATGTAACCCAAAATTTAAAGGGGCAGATAAAACTACTGATTAAAACAAAGAAGGCTGCAAAGTGCAGCCTTCAAAAAATTACACCAGATTACTCGTATGCAAAAATGTCACCTAAACGATCAATCTCTTCTAGCGCTCGACCACACCCACGCGCAACGCAAGTCAATGGATCTTCTGCAACGACAACAGGCAAGCCTGTTTCTTCCATAATCAAACGATCTAAATTATGCAGCAACGCACCGCCGCCTGTTAGCACCATGCCTTTTTCGGCAATGTCGGCACCTAGCTCTGGGGGGGTTTGTTCAAGTGCAGATTTCACCGCACCAACAATCGCATTCAATGGCTCAGTTAAGGCTTCTAAGATTTCATTGCTAGAAATTGTAAATTTACGTGGCAGGCCTTCAGCCAAGTTGCGGCCTGTGACTTCCATTTCCTTAACTTCACTACCTGGGAAAGCTGAGCCGATTTGCTTCTTAATTAATTCAGCTGTTGGCTCTGAAATTTGCATACCGTAGTTACGACGGATGTAATCAATAATCGCTTGGTCAAACTTATCACCACCAACACGTTCTGATTTCGCATATACAATACCACCAAGTGAAATCACACCCACCTCTGTCGTACCGCCACCGATATCCACCACCATAGAACCGGTAGCTTCTGCCACAGGCATATTGGCACCAATCGCAGCAGCCATTGGCTCTTCAATTAAATACACCCGACGAGCGCCCGCACCAATTGCTGATTCGCGAATCGCACGACGTTCAACTTGTGTTGAGCCAACTGGGACACAGATGATGATGCGTGGATTTGGTGAGAACAAACGTGACTCATGAATACGACGAATGAAATACTTAAGCATTTGCTCAGTAATCGTAAAGTCAGCAATCACACCGTCCTTCATCGGGCGAATTGCGCTAATGTTTGCTGGCGAACGGCCAAGCATACGCTTAGCTTCTGCACCAACGGCTAACAATGTTTTTTTACCAGTTGGGCCGCCTTCTTGACGAATCGCAACCACTGAAGGCTCATCAAGAACCACGCCTTTACCACGCACATAAATCAGCGTGTTGGCTGTACCTAAGTCGATGGCAATATCATTTGAGAAGTAACTACTTAAAAAACCGAACATTGTCTTTATATCCTTAGCGAGCTGCTAAAATTAGCAGCGGTATTGTCACATAACTTTCCGCGACTGAAGTTATGTATGAAATCAAGTTATAATACCTTATATCTAACAAAAATTTAAGATTTGAGAGTAGAAATGTCACTTAATAGTGCAGATATTAAACGTATCGCGCATTTAGCGCGCATTGAAGTGAGCGACACCGAAGCAGAAGCTACTTTAACCAAGCTCACAGGCATTCTTGGCCTCATAGAGCAGATGCAAGCAGTGGATACAAAAGGCATTGTTCCAATGTCACATTCACAAGATGTTACACAACGCCTTCGCGATGATGTGGTGACCGAAACCAACCAACGCGAACTATTCCAATCTATCGCACCAGCGGTTGAAGGTGGTCTATATCTTGTTCCTAAAGTGATTGAATAAAAAGCAAACCAAGTACACAAACATGATTAATAAAAGCTTAAAACAACTTGGTGCAATGCTCCAAGGCAAAGAAATCTCTAGCGTTGAATTGACCCAAGAATTTTTGAACCGTATTGACAGATTAAACCCTGAAATCAATGCTTTCATCACATTAGACAAAGATAAAACGCTTGCCCAAGCAAAGCATGCGGATAGCCTTCTAGCTGCAGGAAAAGGCACTGCCTTAACGGGCTTGCCGATTGGCCAAAAAGACATTTTTGTCGCCAAAGGATGGCGCACGACTTGCGGCTCAAAAATGCTCGAAACATTTATTGGTCCTTACGATGCAGATATCATCGAACGCTTTGATGGCGTTGGCGCGGTCAACTTGGGTAAAACCAATATGGACGAATTTGCGATGGGCTCATCTAACGAGACCAGCTATTTCGGTAAAGTACAAAATCCTTGGGACAGAAGCCGTGTTCCTGGCGGCAGCTCTGGTGGTAGCGCAGCAGCCGTTGCGGCCCGTTTATGTGCAGCAGCGACCGGCACTGACACAGGCGGATCTATTCGCCAACCAGCCTCTCTCTGTGGTCTATCAGGCTTAAAACCAACCTACGGCTTAGCTTCACGTTTCGGCATGATTGCTTTTGCATCATCATTAGATCAATCAGGTCCAATGGCAAAATCATGTGAGGACATGGCGCTCATGATGAACGTCATTACTGGGTTCGATAAGCGAGATTCCACAAGCTTAAATCGTGAAAAAGAAGATTACACGCGCGACTTGAGCAAGCCGCTTGCAGGCTTGAAAGTGGGTTTACCAAAAGAATATTTCGCTGAAGGTTTAGGCGCAGACGTGGCTAAAGTAGTGAATGAGGCAATTGCTGAGTACAAGAAACTAGGTGCGGAAATTGTTGAGATTAGCCTACCGAATACACAGCTCTCTATCCCTGTGTACTACGTGCTCGCCCCTGCTGAAGCTTCGAGTAATTTATCTCGTTTTGACGGGGTACGCTATGGTCATCGCGCTAAAGAGTATGGCGATTTGATGGACATGTATTGCAAGAGCCGTGCAGAGGGTTTCGGTGCGGAAGTTAAACGTCGTATCCTCATTGGCACTTACGTATTAAGCGCGGGCTACTACGACGCTTATTATTTAAAAGCGCAACAAATTCGTCGTCTGATTGCGCAAGACTTTGAAAACGCATTTAAACAATGTGACATCATCATGGGACCAACCGCACCATCGACTGCATTTAAAGCGGGTGAAAAAGCAGACGATCCAGTCGCGATGTACTTACAAGACATTTATACCATTGCGGTTAACTTGGCTGGCTTGCCCGGCATGAGCATTCCTGCTGGCTTTGCACCAAGCGAAGATGGCAAACGCTTGCCGGTTGGCTTGCAAATTATTGGTAATTATTTTGATGAAGCACGCATGCTCAATGCAGGCCACGCTTATCAACAAGTCACAGATTGGCACACACAAATGCCAGAGGGAATTGAATAATGGAATGGGAAGTCGTTATCGGGCTGGAAACACACACCCAGCTACAAACCAAAACGAAGATTTTTAGTGGCGCATCCACTGCGTTTGGTTCAGAGCCAAATACACAAGCCTGTGTGGTGAGCTTAGCTCTACCTGGTGTGTTACCAGTGCTGAATAGAGAAGCCGTGAAATGTGCCATTAAATTCGGCCTCGCAGTGAACGCTGAAATTGCCCCGCGTTCTGTATTTGCACGTAAAAATTATTTCTATCCAGACTTACCTAAAGGCTACCAAATCAGTCAATACGAGCTACCAGTGGTCGGCAAAGGCAGCATGACAATTCAAGTGGGTGCCGGTGACAAAGCTTACGAAAAAGTCATCAACATTACCCGCGCTCACTTAGAAGAAGATGCTGGTAAATCTGTGCATGGCGCACAAGAAGGCATGTCAGGTATCGACTTAAATCGTGCTGGCACACCTCTTCTTGAAATCGTGACAGAGCCAGATATGCGCTCAGCTGCTGAAGCAGTTGCCTATGCTAAAAAACTGCATGATCTAGTGCAATGGATCGGCATTTGCGATGGCAACATGCAAGAAGGCAGCTTTCGCTGTGACGTCAACGTTTCAGTGCGCCCTAAAGGCACAGAAAAACTTGGCACACGCCGCGAAATTAAAAACTTAAACTCATTCAAGTTTATGCAACAAGCGATTGAGTATGAAACAAACTGGCAAATAGAAACGCTAGAAGATGGCGGCACCATCCAACAAGCGACCGTACTATTTAATCCGGACACCGGTGAAACGCGCGCAATGCGTAGCAAAGAAGAAGCGAACGATTATCGTTACTTCCCAGACCCTGATTTACTGCCATTAGCGATTTCAGAAGCGGACATCAGCACAGTAAAAGCTGAAATGCCTGAGTTACCTGAAGCAATGAAAGCACGTTTTGAGGCGGAATATGGCTTGGCGCATTACGATGCAAATGCGCTCACTAGCTCACGTGCAACAGCCGACTATTTCGTGGCAACAGTGAATGCGGGTAGCGATGCAAAACTCGCTGCTAACTGGGTAATGGGTAGCGTTTCAGCAAAACTCAATGCTGAAGATAAAGAGATCTCAGCATCCCCAATTACTCCAAGCGATTTAGCAAGCCTCATCAAACGTATCCAAGATGGTACGATTTCTAACAATGCGGCCAAACAAGTGTTTGAAGCGATGTGGGCAGGCGAAGGTAACGCTGACAGCATTATTGAGAGCAAAGGCTTGAAACAAGTCTCTGATAGTGGCGCAATTGAAGCGATTGTCGATGAAGTAATTGCCGCGAATGATACGATGGTTGAGGAATTCAAAGCGGGTAAAGAAAAGGCATTTAATGCTCTTGTCGGCCAAGCAATGAAAGCTTCAAAAGGTAAGGCAAACCCTGCGCAAGTGAACGAGATTCTGAAGAAGAAACTTGGCGCTTAATTAATTGCCGTGAAGAATAAAAAAGGGGCGATTTTAAATCGCCCCTTTTTTATTACTAAAACCACTTAAACACCGTATTCATTTCTATATGCCTGGACCGCTGGCTTGAATTCGGCCAAATCGGTAGCCCCATCTAAGAACCGAATTAAGTCTGCTAATGTCGCAATTTTAATGACCGGCATGCCACTGTCTTTCTCAACTTCTTGCACTGCAGATAACGAACCCAAACCACGTTCTTGGCGGTCAATCGCAATCGCAACACCTGCTGGAATCGCGCCTGCCGCTTTAATCATTTCTACAGACTCGCGAACTGAGGTGCCTGCAGAGATCACGTCATCCACAATCAATACTCTACCCTTTAATGAAGCCCCGACAATCGTGCCGCCCTCACCATGATCTTTTACTTCCTTGCGGTTATAGGCATAAGGAAAGTTATGGCCTTGTCGTGCTAAAGCAATCGAAATACTTGCAGCTAAGGTAATGCCTTTATAGGCCGGTCCAAAGAGCATGTCGAATTGCATGCCAGATTTTAAAATCGCTGCAGCATAAAATTCGCCTAACTTCATGAGGCTCTCGCCATCATTAAACAAACCGGCATTAAAAAAATAAGGGCTTAAGCGACCGGCTTTTGTTTTAAACTCACCAAAGCGCAACACCTGTTTTTTAATGGCAAAATCGATAAACTGCGCTGTAAAATCTGTTTGTGTCGTCATCTAGAGTCTTCTAAAAACTTTAAGGAATTATCTTGCTTAGAATTATATCCGCAAATCTCAACGGCATCCGCTCTGCAGTGAATAAAGGTTTCTTGCCTTGGATGCAAAAACAAAATGCTGACTTCATTTGCCTACAAGAACTCAAAGCGCAAGAAGCTGATATGACGCCAGAAATGCACGCCCCCAATGGATACCAAGGCTATTTTCACTATGCCGAGAAAAAAGGCTATAGCGGTGTTGGAGTCTATACCAAACACAAACCAGACAATGTCATTATTGGATTAGGCCATGCAGACATTGATGCAGAAGGTCGTTATATCGAACTGCAGTTTGAAAATTTAGAGGGCAAGAAAGTGAGCATCGTTTCGCTCTATCTCCCATCTGGTTCCAGTGGAGAGGATAGACAACAAGTAAAATTCGGTGTGATGGAACGCTTCTACCCACACCTTGAAGCACTCAAGGCAAGCGGACGCGAAGCTGTGGTCTGTGGAGATTGGAACATTGCCCACCAAGAAGCAGACCTTAAAAATTGGAAAGGCAATAAAAAGAATTCAGGATTTTTACCCGAAGAGCGCGCTTGGATGACAGACATATTCAGCAAGCTAGGATGGGTAGATGCCTACCGAAAAGTGCACCCAGAAACCACTGACGAATGTTATACATGGTGGAGCAACCGCGGTGCGGCTTGGGACAAAAACGTTGGATGGCGAATTGATTATCAAGTCACGACGCCAGGTATTGGCAATAGTGCCAATCAATGTCAGATTTATAAAGCCGAACGCTTTAGCGACCATGCACCGTTAATTATTGATTACGAATTTATTAAATAAGTGCAAAAAAGCCCGCTTGGTGCGGGCTTTTTATTCATTCAATTCCAATACTAAAATGGAATGTCATCCTCAAATGCATCAAAGTCCCCACCGCTTGCAGGTTGCTGTGCTGGCGCTGCTTGTGCTGGACGTGAGGTTTGTTGTGGGCGTGACTGATCTTCATCGCTCGCGTCGTATGAGCTACTACCACCGCCACCTTCACGGCCACCTAACATTTGCATTTGGTCTGCAATAATTTCTGTGGTGTAACGATCCTGACCTTCTTTAGTTTGCCATTTGCGCGTTTGCAAACGACCTTCGATATAGACAGGACGACCTTTTTTAAGGTATTCACCAGCAATCTCAGCAAGCTTGCGATAAATCACAATGTTGTGCCATTCGGTGCGCTCTTGTTTTTGACCGCTTTTATCTTTCCAGCTATCAGTGGTTGCAATACTGAAATTACATACTGCTTCGCCATTCGGCATGAAGCGCATTTCTGGGTCGCGACCCAAGTTACCCACCAAAATTACTTTATTTACTGACGCCATGTTTTATTCTCCTATTAATCGCACTACAGCAGCTTCATCCCAACCCTGCTGCATATCCACTTTCAGTATCACCATACCTTCGTCTGCTAATACTACCGTCTCACGAACACCTTGCAAAGCAGCTAGCTTTGTTGCCAATGTTTTGGCTTTAGCTGCACTGATTTCTTTAAGATGGTACATCTTACTTTTTACTGCTGGCGGCGCTTTCATGCTCAAGCCGAATAGCAACCATAATGCCATTAAAACACTACAAAAAACAAATACTGATGCATAACCGTGATAATGCGATAAGTATCCACCAACCGTACCCCCGACAAACACACCTAATGATTGTGTGGTGTTGTAAACACCAATCGCAGTACCTTTAGACGCTGCAGGGGCAATCTTAGTAATGATGGATGGCAAGGATGCCTCGAGTACATTAAACGCCACAAAATAAGCACCGAGCGAAAAGACAATGCCCCAGAAATAATCAATTGATAAAGCAAACGCCAACTGCGCAACAAGCATGGTCGCAATGGCTGCGACGAACACTTGCTTGAGTTTCGCTTTTTTCTCGCCATAAATAATGGCTGGCACCATTAATACAAATGAGCTGACCAACACTGGGAGATAAATCAGCCAATGGTCATTGGCATCCATGCCGCTGGTTTTCTTAATGGCGAATGGCACCACAACAAACATGGCCATCTGCGCGGCATGAAGCGCAAAAATGCCATAGTTAAGACGCAATAATTGTGCATCTTTCAAGACCTCTTTTAGCTTGCCCGTTTTAGCTTGTGCGTCTGAGTGGAAGCTACTCACCACAGGATCAGGCACCACAAATTTCACCACCAAAATTGCGGCGGCGGCCAAAACAGCTGTCATCAAGAAAATGCCCGAAACGCCAATAAGCTTATTAAGCACAGGACCTAATATTAAAGACATGGCAAATGTAATGCCAATCGTGCCACCTATCATTGCCATGGCTTTAGTACGATGTTCTTCCCGGGTAAGGTCAGCAACTAAGGCTGTCACTGCTGCGGAAACAGCGCCAGCACCTTGAATGCTGCGCCCTATAATAATCATAGGTAAATCATGGGCGAGACCCGCCACTAAACTACCAATGACAAATAAAACTAAGCCTACATAAATGACGCGCTTGCGACCAAAGCGATCTGAAGCAATGCCAAATGGCAGTTGGAAAATTGCTTGCGTCAGGCCATACGCCCCAAGTGCAAAGCCGATCATCAAATGGCTTTTGCCACTCGGGAGTGTTTCCGCGTAAATGGCAAAAATCGGCAAAATAAGAAACATGCCGAGCATACGTAAACCATAAATGGATGCCAAACTTGCGCTTGCGCGCAACTCTGCGGAATTCATTTTGTCTATTGATGGTGTGGATGACATGAAATTATTTAACTTTATCTTTTAACTTGCGTATATTAACAGGTTGCCCGCTTTATTTAATGGGGCACTGAAAAAGACTTGTTTTTAGATACCGTAGTTCCTCTGCATAAGCTTTAAACAACTTTTTGTTTTAATGAATTATTTTTAGGCTCACCATAAATTGATGGATTACATACGTATTCGCGGTGCTCGCACGCACAATCTTAAAAACGTTTCGCTAGACCTACCACGCAATAAAATGATTGTGATTACTGGGCTCTCTGGCTCTGGTAAATCATCACTCGCCTTCGACACCCTTTATGCCGAAGGTCAGCGCCGCTATGTTGAATCTCTTTCTGCTTATGCACGCCAATTCTTGGCGCGTATGGATAAACCAGATGTCGATTTAATCGAAGGTTTATCTCCAGCCATTTCTATCGAACAAAAATCCACATCGCATAACCCACGCTCAACAGTAGGGACAGTGACTGAAATTCACGATTATTTGCGTTTGCTTTATGCGCGCGCTGGCGATCCAGAATGTCCAGAGCATCATATTAAACTTGAGGCGCAAACGGTCTCTCAAATGGTGGATAGTGTGTTAAGTCTGCCTGAAGAAACTAAGCTAATGATTTTGGCGCCTGTGGTCCGCGAACGCAAAGGCGAACAACTCGACCTATTTGATGAATTAAAAGCACAAGGTTTTGTTCGCGTCCGTGTGGACGGTGAAATTTATGAACTTGATGCACCCCCAACACTTACCAAGACCACTAAACATTCGATTGATGTCGTGGTTGATCGACTAAAAGTCCGCGCTGACATGAAGCAGCGTATTGCTGAGTCATTCGAAACGGCGCTCCGTTTAGCGGAAGGTAAAGCAGTCGCCATGGAAATGGATAATGGCAAAGAGCATTTGTTTTCTGCCAAGTTTTCATGCCCATCTTGTGATTACTCATTAGCTGAACTTGAACCAAGATTATTCTCGTTTAACAACCCGATGGGTGCTTGTCCAAAATGTGACGGCTTAGGACAAATGAGCTTTTTTGATCCTAAACGCGTCGTGGCGTTTCCACATTTATCCCTCGCTGCCGGTGCAATTAAAGGTTGGGACAAGCGCAACCAATTCTACTTCCAACTATTAAGTAGTCTTGCAGCACATTACGGCTTTGATTTAGAAACAGCCTTTGAAGAGCTGCCTGAAGATACACAACAAATTCTACTTCATGGCAGTGGCAAAGAAGAGATTGCATTTAAATATCTCAATGAGCGCGGTTCTTTCTTTGAGAAGCGCCATAGCTTTGAAGGTATTTTGAATAACCTTCAACGTCGATATCACGAAACTGACTCCACGACAGTCCGCGAAGAGTTAGCAAAATATCTCAATTCACAAACTTGCCCTAGCTGCGCCGGCACCCGTTTACGCACCGAAGCACGTCATGTAAAAGTGGGTAATAAGAACATTCACGAAGTATGTGAAGTGCCTTTGAAGCAAGCACTAACATTCTTTGAAACCATTGAGCTTCATGGCCAGAAGCTCGCCATCGCTGATAAGATTGTGAAAGAGATTAGCAGTCGTTTGAAGTTCTTAACCAATGTTGGCTTGGAGTACTTATCACTCTCTCGCTCTGCTGAAACGCTATCAGGCGGCGAGGCACAACGTATTCGCTTAGCATCACAAATTGGCTCAGGTTTAACTGGCGTGATGTATGTGCTGGATGAACCTTCAATTGGTTTGCATCAACGAGACAATGACAGATTGCTTGAAACCTTGATGCGCTTGCGCGATATCGGCAACAGCGTGATTGTCGTTGAGCACGACCAAGATGCAATTATGGCGGCTGACTATGTAGTCGACATTGGCCCTGGCGCTGGTGAGCATGGTGGCCAAATTGTTGCTGAAGGCACGCCTGCTGAAATCCAAGCCAATGCAAATTCACTCACGGGCCAATACTTAAGCGGGAAAAAGCAAATTACATATAACCATAAACGTCATACGCCAGACCCTGCACGATGGTTATCGCTTTCACACGCAACAGGGAACAACCTCAAAGACGTATCGCTTAAATTACCAGTCGGCTTACTTACCTGCGTTACTGGTGTTTCAGGCTCAGGCAAATCCACCCTGATTAATGACACGCTTTACCGTGTTGTCGCCCAGCACTTATATGGTAGCTCGACAGAGCCGGCACCGTTTGACGGCATTGAAGGCTTAGAGTTTTTCGACAAGGTCGTTGATGTCGACCAAAGCCCAATCGGCAGAACGCCACGTTCAAACCCAGCAACTTATACGGGCTTATTTACACCTATTAGAGATTTATTCGCTGGCGTGCCTGAAAGTCGCGCACGTGGTTATGGCCCGGGCCGCTATTCATTTAACGTGAAAGGTGGACGATGCGAGGCTTGCCAAGGCGATGGTGTATTACGTGTAGAAATGCACTTCTTGCCAGATGTATATGTGCCTTGTGATGTATGTAAAGGTCAGCGCTACAACCGCGAAACCTTGGAAATTAACTACAAGGGCAAAAATATCCGTGAAGTATTAGAGATGACGGTTGAACAAGCGCATGAGTTCTTCAGCGTCGTCCCTGTGGTGCAACGTAAGCTCAAAACCTTGCTCGATGTGGGTTTGGGCTATATTACCCTTGGCCAATCTGCAACGACCTTATCTGGCGGTGAAGCACAACGCGTGAAACTCGCACTTGAGCTTTCAAAACGCGATACTGGTCGCACACTCTACATTTTGGATGAGCCAACAACTGGCCTTCACTTTGCGGATATTCAACTGCTGTTAGATGTGATTCATCGTCTTCGTGATGCAGGCAATACTATGGTGATTATTGAGCACAATTTGGATGTGATTAAAACAGCCGACTGGCTCATTGATATGGGTCCAGAGGGTGGTGATGGTGGCGGTACAATTCTCGTTGAAGGCCCACCTGAAAAAGTTGCCCAGTGCGCCGAAAGCTACACCGGCAAATACCTTAAAACAATGCTGAAATAGCTTAAGGAATTTCAGCGCTATTCATGCGCGCTTCGATGATGCCTGTTTTACGCATCAATCCTTTGGCTTGACGATGTTTGTCGTAATACCTAGGGTTTGGCACCATCGCAGCAAGCGTTGCGGCTTGTTCTTCGCTCAAGTTTTTAGCGCTGGTATGGTAATAATACTTTGCGGCGGCTTCTGCACCAAAAATGCCATTACCCCACTCAATCACATTCAAATAAATCTCGAAGATTCGACGCTTACTCATGGTTGCTTCGAGCATCACAGTAATCATCGCTTCTTCAGCCTTGCGCCATGGCGTGCGTTTGGTCGATAGAAACAAATTCTTCGCAAGCTGCTGACTGATGGTTGAACCGCCCGCGACCACTTTTCCTTTTTTCAGATTTTTTTCGTAAGCTTTTTGGATGCCTTCCCAATCAAACCCTTCATGGTCTACAAACTTAGCATCTTCAGCAGCAATCAAAGCACGTTTTAAGTTCGGGGAAATTTTTTTGTAATCCACCCAGCGATGTTTGAGCACTGCATCAGGATTATCTTCTTGCAAGACTTCTAAACGATCTTCCATAAAAGCACTGGTCGATGGGTTGTGATTGACCCACCAGCAAATATGCAAAAAAATCCAAAGCTGATAGACCAAAATAATGATGCCTAGCCATTTGAGCACACGCCAAAAAGTAGGTGACAAACGCATGCGCTAAGCTTTAGCCTGTTGTTTGAACATTTCGATGACGGGCGCAGTTGGCGGGCGAATACCGCGCCACAGAGAAAAAGCCTCTGCCGCTTGTTCAATCAGCATCCCAAGGCCATCAAAAACCGTTGCGCCATGCTGATGCGCAAAAGCCATAAAAGGTGTGATGCGACCATACATCATGTCGTATGCCAAAGCATATGGTGCAAAAATTCCGCTTGGAAGTGGTAATTGGCTATCGCTTAATCCTGCCGAAGTGGCATTGATGACAATATCAAATTGCTGTCCATCTAAATCATCAAACGCATAAGCGTTTACGGACACGAACACCATCTCATCACGTGCTTCAACACGTTTGACCATATTGAGTGCCTTATCCAAAGTCCGGTTGGTGATAATGAGCAAGTGAGGATACGCGGCTAAAATGGGATGCAACACCCCTTCAGAAGCACCGCCAGCACCAATCAACAACACACGCTTGCCCGCAAATGAAACCCCGATATTTTGCGTAATATCACGCACCAAACCAACACCATCGGTGTTATCGCCAATGATGCCTTCTGCATCAAAGATTAACGTATTCACCGCACCCGCATCTTGTGCACGTTCAGTTAAACGATTCGCCATGGCAAATGCTTCGAGCTTAAAAGGGACGGTGACATTTGCGCCTTTAAAGCCATGCGATATCAAGCCATGGACAGTTTCAGCAAACCCATCCAACGGGGAAAGTACACGCTCATATTGAATATCTTGATGGGTTAATTGCGCAAACGCATGATGAATCACAGGCGATTTGCTGTGCTCTATCGGGTTACCAATAACGGCGTAAAAATCAGTCATGAAAAGTCAGGTCTAAATTTAAGCGTTTGTCCAAGGCAAATCAGCGACTTTCCAGCCGTTTAGCTTACAACGTTGTTTATTATCTGGCGTAGCTTCACCTTCAAAGCCTTCAAGCATATTGTAGGCTTCCGGAAACCCAAGCTGCGCTGCCAAAACAGCAGCATTGTGCGAACGACCACCTGTTCGACACATGAAAATCGTCAAAGCTTCTGGATCGAGCTGAGTTTTGATTTGCGCAGCAAAATCAGGATTAGCCACCATACCAGGATAAAAAGCCCATTCAATGTGTGTAGCTTGTGGCACACGTCCAACCAACTCCAACTCTGCACGGGTGCGAACATCGACCAACTTCGCATTTTGAGTCAATTGCAATAATTGATAAGCCTCTTTAGGCGTTAATGCGCCAGCGTAAGGAAGGTTTAAATCTGCGGCGCGTTGTTTTGCTTTCTCTAAAATCGCTGAAAGTGTTTCCATTTTATTTCCTTAATAATAGGACTTACTAATATGCTCAAAGTATAGCCTTATTTAAGCGCTCACGCACATGCGCACCAAAATAGTGCGCGATTCATTGTCATGCACAAGCACGAGGCAAGTTGTTTTTATTCTCTTTTCTAATTATCTGTGTAAAAATAAGCGAGTATCCAAATACTCGATTGGCATGCTTCCTGCTAGTTAATCATGTCAAGTTTTTGTTTATTTATAGGCTTAATTTAGGAGAATCAAATGGCTATTGCCGACGTAATGAAGATGGTGAAGGACAACGACATTAAATTCGTTGATTTCCGCTTCACCGACACTCGTGGTAAAGAACAACATGTTACTGTGCCAGTTTCAGCATTTAACGAAGAAAAATTCACTGAAGGCCATGCATTTGATGGCTCTTCAATCGCTGGTTGGAAAGGTATTCAAGCATCTGATATGCAATTGATGCCTGATGCAGATACAGCAAACATCGATCCATTTATGGACGAGCCAACATTGATTTTAACTTGTGACGTTGTTGACCCTACAGACGGCAAAGGTTATGACCGTTGCCCACGTAGCTTGGCAAAACGTGCTGAAGCTTACTTAAAATCAAGCGGTATCGGTGATACAGCTTACTTTGGTCCAGAACCAGAATTCTTCATCTTCGATTCAGTTCAATGGGATGTAAGTATGAGCGGTAGCTCAGTACGCATCAACTCAGAAGAAGCTCCTTGGTCTTCTAACGACAAATTCGAAGGTGGCAATACCGGTCACCGTCCAGCTGTTAAAGGCGGTTACTTCCCAGTTCCTCCAGTCGATTCATTACAAGACGTTCGTTCTGCGATGTGTTTAACACTTGAAGAGATGGGTATTCCTGTTGAAGTGCATCACCATGAAGTTGCTGGTGCAGGTCAATGTGAAATCGGTACACAATTCAGCACATTAGTTAAACGTGCTGATTGGACACAAACATTGAAATATGTTGTATTGAACACTGCTCACGCATACGGCAAAACAGCGACTTTCATGCCTAAACCTTACGCTGGTGATAACGGCTCAGGTATGCACGTTCACCAATCAATCTGGAAAGACGGCAAAAACTTGTTTGCTGGTAACGGCTACGCTGGTTTGAGCGATTTCGCGCTTTACTACATTGGCGGGATTATCAAACACGCTCGTGCATTGAACGCGATTACCAACCCAAGTACAAACTCATACAAACGTTTGGTCCCAGGCTTTGAAGCGCCAGTTAAATTGGCTTACTCAGCTAAAAACCGCTCTGCTTCAATTCGTATTCCATTCGTTCACTCAGACAAAGCACGTCGTGTTGAGGCTCGTTTCCCAGATCCAACTGCTAACCCATACTTGGCATTTAGCGCGTTGATGATGGCTGGTCTTGATGGCGTTCAAAACAAGATCCACCCAGGTGAAGCTGCAACTAAAGACTTGTACCATCTTCCACCAGAAGAAGATGCATTGATCCCAACAGTTTGTTCTTCATTAGAACAGGCGCTTGAATACCTCGACAAAGACCGTGAGTTCTTAACGCGTGGTGGTGTATTCACTGACGACTGGATCAACGCTTACATCGACTTGAAGATGGGTGAAGTTAACAACTTACGTATGACACCTCATCCTATCGAGTTTGGTATGTACTATAGCTGCTAATTAGCTTTATATTAGCAAGTAAAAAAAGGCGGGGAAACCCGCCTTTTTTATGTCCGCAAAATATGTCTCTTTGCTTTTGCAAAAGGAAGTTAGCGCACTAAAATAGTGCACGAGCTAATATTCGGTATAGAATAAGCTATTCACCAATCGAAACATGTCCCAAGCCAACAAATTTGATGCTTAAGCTGCAAGCAGTTGGAGCTGTCGAGCAAAACATCTTTTGTTGGCATATAGGTTGCTTATAGCTATACCATGGAACAAAAAATACCCTCATCATTTACAGGACTTGAGCATCTCGCCACCGCGGTGATTTTGCTTAACGATGCACGCCACGTTGTTTACGCCAACCCTGGCGCAGAAGTGCTGTTTGCATTGAGCGGAAAACAAATTAGTGGCTTGCCTATTACGCAAGTTTTTCCTGGCTGTGAAATTCTGCACTCTGCTGTTGAAAATGTCTTTAGTACCAACAGCCCATTCCGGGAACATGAGTTTGTCATCACCACATTACGCCAACACGCCTTAGCCGTGACTTGCACGGTCACCCCTGTTGAGCAGGCTAATGTTTCAGTGGTGCTTGAGTTCCAACAAATGGATCAACAATTGAGAATGGCGCGTGAAGAGCGCATGCTGGTTCAACAACAAGCCAATGCAGAGTTACTTCGTAATTTGGCGCACGAGATTCGTAATCCGCTTGGTGGGTTACGTGGTGCGGCGCAATTGCTTGAGCACGAATTGCCGCAAGTAAGCTTGCGTGAATACACACAAGTTATCATCAAAGAAGCCGATAGACTTCAGTTGTTGATGGATAGATTATTGGTGCCACATCGCGTACCAAAATATGAGCCGACAAATATTCACGAAGTGTTGGAGCGTGTAAGAAGTTTATTGCTTGCAGAGTCGCCTTCAGGCTTTTCAAAGGACGCATTCAAAATTACCGTGCAGCGTGATTATGACACCAGCTTGCCTGAGATTATTGGTGACCGAGAAAAGCTTATTCAAGCTGTGCTCAACATTGCACGTAATGCCGTACAAGCTATGCAGGCAAGCGGCCAAAAAGATGGGAAAGTTACTCTACGCACGCGTGCTGAACGCCAGGTTACTCTGGCTAAAAAACGTTACCGCGTGGCGATTAAATTACAAATCATCGACAACGGTCCTGGCATTCCTGCTGGCATTCGCGAGCGCATTTTTTTTCCATTAGTTTCTGGCAGAGAAGGTGGTTCAGGCTTAGGTTTAACCCTTGCACAAACCTTCATTACGCAACATCACGGCATGATTGAATGCGAAAGCGCACCAGAACAAACCTGCTTTACGATTTTGCTTCCGATTGAAAGCTCTGTGATGAGCGGCCATGTAGTCAAACAATAAATTAAATATTCATTAATAGGTACAACATGAAACCAATCTGGATTATCGACGACGACAAATCTATCCGCTGGGTGTTTGAAAAAGCATTGGCGCGCACGGAAATGGAATTTAAAACGTTCTCATCAACGCCCGAGGCTTTAAATGCCTTGGATGATGAAACACCCCAAGTCATCGTCAGTGACATTCGTATGCCAAACGGGTCTGGCTTAGACTTCTTACAGGTCGTGAAACAGCGACTACCTGATGTGCCAGTCATCATCATGACCGCCTATTCAGACCTTGAAAGTGCCGTTGCGGCTTTTCAAGGTGGGGCGTTTGAATATCTAGCGAAACCGTTTGATGTAGACCAAGCGATCGAAGTTATCCGCCGCGCAGTAGATGAAAGTAAGCATCAAGCGCCTGAAGTTCCCGCCGCTGAAGAAACGCCAGAAATTATCGGGCAAGCCCCAGCGATGCAAGAGGTGTTTCGTGCCATTGGCCGTTTGAGTCGTTCCCATGCAACCGTCCTAATTAATGGTGAATCAGGGACGGGTAAAGAGTTAGTGGCGAGTGCACTCCATCGCCATAGCCCGCGTGCAGATAAACCATTTATTGCGATTAATACCGCAGCCATTCCAAAGGACTTATTAGAATCAGAGTTGTTTGGTCATGAACGTGGGGCTTTTACTGGAGCGCAAGCAACAAGACGCGGACGCTTTGAACAAGCGGATGGGGGCACTTTATTTTTAGATGAGATTGGCGATATGCCATCAGACCTCCAAACCCGCCTATTACGTGTTCTTTGCGATGGTCAGTTCTATCGTGTTGGCGGCCATCAACCTGTTAAAGTGAATGTGCGGATTATTGCCGCAACCCATCAGGATTTGGAGGAGCGCGTTAAACAAGGTCTATTCCGTGAGGATTTATTCCATCGACTGAATGTGATTCGTCTTCGCTTACCGGCATTAAGAGAGCGTCCAGAAGATGTGCCGTTGTTAGTGAAGCATTTCTTATTACATAGTGCGAATGAGTTGGGTGTTGATCCTAAACAGCCGACATCAGCAGCGCTAAAATATTTGAGCAGCATGAGCTGGAGTGGCAACGTCCGCCAACTTGAGAATGTGTGTCATTGGCTCACCGTGATGGCGCCTGGTCAAAATATTGATATCGCTGACTTACCGCCTGAACTCAAAGATGACGCAGCAAAACCGCTGACTGCCTCTTCATGGCAAGAAGCCCTTGCCGTTGAAGTGATGAGCGCACTTAATCGCGGCGAGCAAAATATTCTTGAAGCGCGTGCGAATGAATTTGAAAAGATTCTCATTACTAAAGCCCTGCAACATACAGGTGGACGCCGCATTGAAGCAGCCACCCAGCTTGGGATGGGGAGAAATACACTGACACGCAAGATCCAAGAGCTCAATATCGAAGAATAATGATCGATGCCTAATGATTTTCATTAGGCATCTTTAATGACTACGGAGAGTGTTAAGTTTTTTTTAAAGCGTAGTATACATACATCCGCTAAGTAACTCATGACGAGGCGATTCAAACAACATTAGGAGAATTACTATGTGGACTAAACCAGCTGCTACTGAAATGCGTTTTGGCTTTGAAGTTACTATGTACGTAATGAACAAGTAATTTTTCAAAGATTGTAAAAAAGGAGCTTAACAGCTCCTTTTTTTATGCCTGCCACTTCTGTACTTTACTTATTTAGGGAGTGGAAAATCTTTCGGTAACAACACCCAAATCTTCCCTTGTTGTTTCATCGAGCCCGCAGACTTACCAGCTGCATCACCAGCGCCCCAGAAGAAGTCCGCACGGACGCCACCTTTAATGGCACCGCCGGTATCTTGGGCCATCATCAAACGATTTAATGGCTTGTTCGAATTCGGCAAGTTAGTCGACAAGAAAATCGGTGCCCCCAAGGGTACAAATCGAGGATCAATCGCCACAACACGCTCCGCCAATATTGGGGCGCCTAATGCACCAATAGGGCCTGGCAAACCTGCTGGCAATTCACGGAAAAAGACATAACTAGGATTCGCATTTAAAAGGTCACGGAGTTTATTTGGGTTATTACGACCCCAATCTTTAATGCCTTGCATAGAAGCTTTATCAGCCGTCAGCTCCCCTTTATCAATCAATAAACGACCAATCGATTGATACGCCTGTCCATTTTGATCAGCGTAACCAACGTGCATCTTCTCACCATTATCAAGGTGGACCATGCCAGAGCCTTGAATCTGTAAAAAGAACAAATCGATTTGGTCATCCACCCAAACGAATTCACGCCCTTTGAGTGGTGAGTTTTCAGCCTCAATCTCCCCACGGTTGTAATAAGGAATTAACTTCGTCCCGACAACACGACCACGTACCCGCTTATTAGCAAGCTCGGGAAATAAGCTCGCCAATTCAACAGTAATTAAATCATCAGGGCGGCTATATAACGGGAAGCGGAATTTATCGTTTTTATTACGACTACCTTTAATGACTGGCTCGTAATAACCGGTAATGAGGCCCGTGTTTGAACCATCTAAATTGGTCGTACGATAAACCGCAAAGTTATTCTTAAAGTAATCAACAATCGCCGATTTAGAAGGATTGTTTAATTTATCCGCTTCATTACACACTGCCTGCCAAGCTGGTTTGGCTTTTAATGATGAACAACCAAGCTGCCAAGCAGGCCAGGCTTTCGTCACATCATCCTTCGTGATTGCATCGAGCTCTTGCCAATCAGCAGGCTTGAGCAAACTGTAATCAGGAACCCGTATTTCTGGCTTCAATTCAGCAGGCTTTGCTGGTTCTGATGGTTGGGCTGGACATGCACAGACAGGCGCCTCGGCAAGCGTAGGTTTTACTTGTAGTTTTTCGCAGGCACTTAGTCCTAGCAGACTCAATAGCAAACAAGAAAAACGCACGTATTTGGTATAGCGCATTAATGTAAAACCCTAGGCATAGATAAAGTAAAAGAAGGGATAGCCACATCAAACTGCGTACCATCAATCGCAGTAAATTGATAAGTACCATGCATCGTACCGACGTTAGTATTCAAAACGGTGCCGCTTGTGTATTCAAAAGAGGCGGTCGGCTGTAATAAAGGTTGCTCACCCACGACGCCCAAACCACGGACTTCTTGAATCTTTTGTTCCGCATCGGTAATCACCCAATGGCGGCTAATTAATTGCGCAGCGACACTACCTGTATTGGTAATCGTGATGTGATAAGAAAAAGCGTAACGACCCGCTTGAAGATCAGACTGGTCAGATAAGAACTCTGTTCTTACCGTCACCGAACATTCATATCGTTTATCAGTCGTCATCAAAAGCTAAGCAATCAGACCAGAGGTCGGTGAGCTTGGTGTTGCTGAATAAAGTTTTTTCGCCATTCGGCCCGCAAGGAAGGCTTCACGGCCGGCTTCAACGGCTTTTTTCATCGCAGACGCCATTAAGATTGGATTGTTAGCACCCGCAATCGCAGTGTTCATCAAAATACCTGCGCAACCAAGCTCCATCGCAATCGCAGCATCTGAAGCAGTCCCCACGCCAGCATCCACTAGAACAGGCACTTTTGCATTTTCAATGATAATTTGAAGATTCCACGGATTCAAAATCCCCATGCCTGACCCAATTAATGAAGCAAGTGGCATCACCGCGCAACAGCCGATCTCTTCTAACTGTTTTGCAATAATCGGATCGTCAGAGGTATAGACCATCACATCGAAACCATCTTTCACAAGCACTTCAGCCGCCTTGATTGTTTCAATCACGTTTGGATAGAGCGTGTTTGGATCGCCAAGCACCTCAAGTTTGACCAGCTTATGCCCATCCAACAACTCACGTGCTAAACGTAAAGTGCGCACCGCGTCATCGGCTGAATAACAACCAGCGGTGTTCGGTAAGTATGTGAATTCTTCTGGTGGTAAATAATCGAGCAATGAAGGCTCACCTACATTTTGGCCAATATTCGTCCGGCGAATCGCCACCGTCACAATTTCAGCGCCGCTGGCATCAATGGCCGCGCGCGTTTCAGTAAAGTCTTTATATTTACCTGTCCCCACCAATAGACGTGAGTTGTATGACTTACCTGCAATATTCAATGTGTTCGTGCTCATTTATTTAAACTGTCCTTAACCGCCGCCAACTGCACCTACGATTTCCAATTTATCCCCTGTTTGCAATGGCACTTCAGCAAATGTGCTTTTAGGAACGATCTCACCATTTCGCTCAATCGCGAGACGCTTGCCAACCAAGCCGAGCTTTTCAACCAAAGCCGCCACTGTAGTGACCTCTGCATCAAAAGTTCTAGGGTTGCCGTTAATAGTGATTTGAATCAATTGGATACTCGTCAGAAAATGCCAAAAAATAAGCGGCGCGTGTTTTTAAAATTAATGGTCTATTTTACGTAGTTTGCACACCGTTTGGCAAACCCAATAAATACGGCACTCTTGGGACAAAATTGGTAAAATAGCCTGCGCTGTCAATTGCGGGTGTAGTTCAATGGTAGAACGCTAGCTTCCCAAGCTCGATACGCGGGTTCGATTCCCGTCACCCGCTCCATAAAATATTA
>CAIULB010000026.1 GCA_903899965.1 uncultured Methylophilaceae bacterium
AACCAGTGAACTTGCCAGCTACAAACACTCACACCTATCGATTGTTCAAATTTTTAAAGAGCAGGTATTACTAAATTCTTTCCACTTCACTACCGTCACATTCAATGCAACGTTAGCAACGAGAGGGGCGCATTATACAGACCTGGTAAATTTGGTCAAGAGCAATATCAAACAATTTATCACTCTTTTTGTTGCTTCCCGCCTCGTGTTTGAAGCGAAGGGCGCATTCTACAGAACAATAAAAACGGGTCAATAGGAATGTTGCGTTTTTTACAAAGTAATTACATTTAAATTAACTTATTGTGACGCGGGCGAATTTACGCTTCCCAACTTGGGCAACGACCTCTGTTCCCTTGGCAACTTGTTGGTGTTTATCGGTGACCTTTTCACCGTCAAGCTTCACGCCGCCCTGTTCGATCGCGCGCATGGCTTCAGATGTGCTTGTCACCAATCCGGCTTGTTTAAGCAGTTGCGGCACAGAGATGCTTGGTTCTGAAATATCAATGGCAACCGTAGGCACCTCATCCGGGATGCCGCCTTTCGAACGCAGTTCAAAATCCCTTAGCGCTTCGTCAGCCGCTTCTTGGCTATGGAAGCGCGCAACGATCTCTTGGGCAAAGCGCACTTTAGTATTTCTAGGGTTCGCGCCCGCCGCAATTTCTTGCTTCCACTGTGCAATCGTTTCTAGTGACTCAAATGACAACAGCTCGATATAACGCCACATCAACTCATCTGAGACTGACATGATCTTACTGAAGATTACATTCGCAGGCTCTGCCACGCCAATGTAGTTACCGAGTGACTTGGACATTTTGTTGACGCCATCCAAGCCCTCCAACAAAGGCATGGTCAACACACACTGCTGACTCTGGCCTGCTTGTTTTTGTAGCTCGCGGCCCATCAACAAATTAAACTTTTGATCAGTGCCGCCTAACTCAACGTCAGCTTTCAATGCCACTGAATCGTAACCTTGTAATAATGGATATAAGAATTCATGGATCGCAATTGGCTGATTATTTTTATAGCGCTTACTAAAATCATCACGCTCTAGCATGCGTGCAACCGTGTGGCTTGCAGCCAACTTCAACATGCCTGCCGCGCCCAATTCATTGAGCCATGTTGAATTAAACACGACCTCCGTTTGTTCAGGCTTAAGGATCTTGAACACTTGCGACGCATAAGACTTCGCGTTTTCTTGAACTTGCTCAGCCGTAAGTGGTGGGCGTGTTGCACTTTTACCTGTTGGGTCGCCAATCATGCCGGTGAAGTCACCAATTAAGAATAAGACTTGATGGCCAAGCTCTTGGAATTGACGTAATTTATTTAATAGAACGGTATGGCCCAAATGCAAATCTGGGGCAGTCGGATCAAAACCAGCTTTTACCCGCAGCGGGCGGCCTGTTTTTAATTTTTCTACCAACTCGCTTTCAATCAAAAGCTCGTCACTTCCGCGTTTGATTACTGCGAGACTTTGTTCTATCGATACTGAATTTGATGTCATCACTTAATGCCTATATATATATTGTTGCACTAGTTACACTCCGCCCCAAAACTTCACGAAAAATCACTTTTCTGTTAGCATCAATCATCATATTGAAGCAATCAGGTGGCGCCGGTGAAGAGTAACGAGCCCAACAATCTAGAAAGTTCTAAACCGCGTATTTTAGCGCAAAAAGCAGGACACATGGCAGCGCTCAATTTATTACGCAATCCCAACCTTGCTTCTTTCAAATAACTATCAAAGCGAGTAATCAAATTAACACTGCAGGCCTTTGGATTGGTTTAATGTCAGGCACCAGCTTGGATGGTGTGGATGCTGCGTTGACTGAATTTATAGACACCCCTGGACAACGCCTCCAATCCAAGGTCCTTAAAACCTACACGCTGACTTTTAGCCCTGAACTCAGAGAAGAGCTGCTTGCTCTGCATGAGAGTGGAGTTAACGAAATTCATCGCACCGCCATGGCTGGCAATCAACTGGCTAGACTCTATGCAGATGCCGTGAATGGCTTACTTGCAGAAGCGAACATCCAGCCCTCGCAAATTTTCGCGATTGGCTGCCATGGTCAAACGATTCGCCACAGGCCCGAACTCGGCTATACGATTCAAATTGGCAATGCCGCTTTGTTAGCTGAGCTCACTGGCATCACTGTTGTCTCAGACTTTCGTAGTCGAGACATTGCAGCTAACGGCCAAGGGGCACCCTTAGTGCCTGCCTTCCATCAGGCTGTGTTTGGCCACCCACAGATCAATCGAACCATCATTAATATTGGCGGCATCGCCAATCTAAGCATCCTTAATGATGGTAAAGAAGTGATTGGGTTTGACTCTGGGCCAGGTAATATGCTGATGGACGCTTGGGCTGAAAAACACACTGGCGCGCGTTATGACGAATCAGGGAATTGGGCTATGACCGGCCAAGTCATTGATCGACTGCTGTCTCAATTATTAGCGCATGAGTTTTTTACACTCTCACCGCCTAAGAGTACAGGCCGAGACCTTTTTAATCTTGAATGGTTAAGATCTCACCTCAGTCCCGATGACTTAGCACACGATGTGCAGCGAACCCTCTTAGCATTGACAGCCCACTCGATTGCGGATGCAGTTCAAAAGCACGCACCCAATACGGATGAAATTTACCTGTGTGGCGGCGGCGCCTTTAACCATGCGCTCATTCAACACTTGCGCCTATTGCTGCATCCTGTGAAAATTGAGTCCACAGATATTTTAGGCATACATGTCAGCGCGGTCGAGGCCGCGGCCTTTGCATGGCTGGCAAGACAAGCGTTGCTTAAGGCGCCAGGGAACTTACCTTGTGTGACCGGCGCAGATGGACTGCGTATTTTAGGCGCGATTTATGCTTGTTAATTTACTGACATAACAATTGATTGAATAGTTAAATGACGAACAAACCTACAAAAGTAACATTAACGTTTGATAACGGTAGCGAGCCTATCGAACTGCCAATCCTATCTGGGAATCTTGGCGTTGATGTTATTGATATTCGCAGCCTCGGTAAACATGGCATCTTTACTTACGACCCTGGCTTTTTATCAACCGCCTCATGTAACTCAGACATTACTTTTATCGATGGCGAAAAAGGTCTGCTCTACTACCGCGGCTATCCAATTGAGCAATTAGCAAAACACTGTAACTTCATGGAAGTTTCTTACCTGCTTATCCACGGCGAACTGCCAACGGAAGCACAAAGAAAAACATTCACCGATACGGTGCATCAACATACGATGCTGCACGATCAACTGACTAAAGTATTTACTGGCTTTAGACGTGATGCACACCCTATGGCGGTAATGGTGGGCGTGGTGGGTTCAATGTCGGCCTTCTACGGCGAGTCATCTGACATCCATGATGCAAAAATGCGTGAAATTACGGCTTATCGCTTACTGGCGAAAGTGCCAACGATTGCTGCCTGGAGCTACAAGTACAACATCGGCGAGCCGTTCATGTACCCACAGAATAAGCTCGACTACGCAGCGAACTTTATGCACATGATGTTTGCAACACCATGTGAAGAGTACACCCCAAATCCAGTGCTCACAAAAGCATTCGAGCGAATTTTGATTCTACATGCAGACCATGAGCAGAATGCTTCCACCTCAACGGTACGTCTTGCAGGCTCAAGCGGCGCAAATCCATTTGCCTGCATCTCTGCAGGGATTGCTTCACTTTGGGGCCCTGCGCACGGCGGCGCAAACGAGGCAACTCTCAATATGCTTGAGGAAATTGGTGACGTCAGTCGCATCGGAGAGTTTATCAAGCGCGCAAAAGATAAGAACGATCCATTCCGTCTGATGGGCTTTGGCCATCGCATCTATCGCAACATGGATCCACGCGCTTCAATCATGCGTGAAACCTGCCATGAAGTGCTCAATGAACTTGGCTTGCATGACGATCCAATGTTTAAGCTTGCAATGGAATTAGAAAAAATTGCGCTTGAAGACGAGTACTTTGTGAGCCGTCGTTTGTACCCTAACGTCGACTTCTACTCAGGGATTGTGATGCGAGCCATGGGCATTCCAAACTCTATGTTTACTGCGATTTTTGCGCTTGCACGTACTGCTGGCTGGGTTGCGCAGTGGAGTGAAATGATTTCTGACCCTGAGGGTAAGATTGGTCGCCCACGTCAACTTTATACCGGCCAAACCAGACGAGAGTTTGTACCGATTGATCAGCGTTAAGCTAATTCAAAAAAATAAAAGGCGCCTGAAGCGCCTTTTATTTTATGTTTAACCGTTGTAACTAATTAAACTGAGAACGAAGAACCGCAACCACAAGTCGTTGTTGCATTCGGGTTGCGAATAACAAACTGTGAGCCTTGTAAGCTGTCTTGGTAATCAATTTCCGCACCCATCAAGTACTGCAAGCTCATGGGATCAATGAGAAGCGTCACAGAGTCACGCTCAACTTGCGTGTCATCTTCATTAACGGTTTCTTCAAAAGTAAAGCCGTATTGAAAACCTGAACAGCCACCACCGCTCACGAATACACGGAGTTTCAAATCAGGCGAACCTTCCTCTTCGATTAATTCTTTTACTTTCTTAGCCGCATTGTCAGTAAAGACTAACGGACTTGGCATTTCAGTTACAGCATTCATCTCTCACTCCTTAATAATCACTTGTTCCAATCCAGCCTATTCCCTAGCGCTAGAGGTGTGCACGCTTAATCCATGCAAATACTTGATTTAATTACTCTACTATACACTACAAAATTACGGCAATAAAGGCACAACATTTAGGCCTAGGCCTTCAGACAACCCAAACATGATGTTCATATTTTGCACGGCCTGTCCTGCAGCACCTTTCACCAAATTATCAATCACAGACAGAATGACTACGGTATCGCTACCTTGTGGTTGATGTACTGCAATTCTGCACTGGTTAGACCCTCTCACAGAGCGAGTTTCAGGATGGCTACCAGCAGGGAGGACATCCACAAATGCTTCACTGTGGTAGCGATCTTCGAACAGTTTTTGCAAGTCGACCTTCTTCGTCAATTTTGCATACAAGGTTGCATGAATGCCACGGATCATTGGCAACAAATGCGGCGTAAAGGTTAGGCCGACTTGCTGATGAGCCATGGCAGCTAGGCCCTGACTAATCTCTGGCAGATGACGATGGCCAGCAACGCCGTAAGCTTTAAAGTTATCGCCGGCTTCAGCGAGTAAGGCATGGACTTCAGCTTTACGCCCCGCACCGCTCACACCAGATTTTGCGTCTGCTATTAGGTAGGTGGGGTCAATCACGCCAGCTTCAAGGAGTGGCATAAACCCGAGCTGAACCGCGGTCGGATAACAGCCTGGATTCGCAACTAATTTAGCGTTTTTAATTTTTTCCCGATTAATTTCAGGCAGGCCGTAAACGGCTTCCGCAATCAAATCCGGACAGGCATGGCTCATGCCGTACCATTTTTCCCAGGTCGCCACGTCTTTAATTCTAAAATCAGCCGCCAGATCAATCACCCTCACGTTTTTGGCGAGCAATTCTCTGGTTTGCTGCATTGCAATACCATTTGGCGTTGCAAAGAACACCACGTCACACACAGACAAATCAACCTGGGCAGGATCTGAAAATTTCAAGCTCACATATCCCCGAAGGCTTGGGAACATATCGGCCACGGCCATCCCCGCTTCACCGCGTGAGGTAATCACTGTCAGTTCAACATTCGGATGTATCGCGAGCAAACGCAGCAGTTCAACACCGGTATAGCCTGTGCCGCCAACAATCCCTACTTTGATTTTATCCATAGTTCAAAACCATTCTAAAAATTCGATTGGCTATTCCAATAGCCAGCAAACAGCATAGTAACAAAAAGCCACGCCAGAAAACAAAAAAGCCGCAATGAAGCGGCTTTTTTTGCTGAACGCTAAAAAATTAACGTTTAGAGAATTGTTTACGACGACGCGCTTTACGTAAACCAACTTTTTTACGCTCAACTTCACGTGCATCACGTGTCACAAAACCAGCTTTAGATAAAGCGCTCTTCAACGCTGCATCATAGTCGATCAAAGCACGTGTAATGCCATGACGAACTGCACCAGCTTGGCCAGATTCACCGCCACCCACCACGTTTACCATGATGTCGAAGCTTGATTCGTTATCTGTCAAAGCAAGTGGTTGACGAAGAATCATGCGTGAAGTCACGCGTGAGAAATATTCGTCAGCTGGCTTATCGTTAACAACGATGTTGCCTTTGCCAGACTTCAAGAAAACGCGAGCTACTGAGCTTTTACGACGGCCAGTACCATAATTATATTTACCAATCATATCGATTCCTTAAGCTTGGCTTTGGATGACTAAAGGTTGTGGCTGTTGTGCCACGTGGTCATGCTTAGCACCAGCGTAGACTTTCATCTTGCGGAACATTGCATAGCCCAAAGGACCTTTTGGTAACATGCCCTTAACAGCTTTTTCCAAGGCACGGCCTGGGAAACGCTCTTGCATCTTACCGAAGTTAGTTGTTGAAATACCGCCTGGATAACCAGAGTGACGGTGGTACAACTTATTCAAGTCTTTAGTACCTGTCACTTTGATTTTGTCCGCATTGATCACGACGATGTAATCGCCTGTATCAACGTGCGGTGTATAAATCGTTTTATGTTTGCCACGTAAACGGTGAGCAATCTCGCTAGCCAAACGGCCTAGCACTAAATCCGTAGCATCAACTACGAACCAGTCGCGCTTTACTTCGTGCGCTTTAGCTGAAAAGGTTTTCATTGGTAAGCCAATAATCACAAAAAAAATCAAGAGGCGGATTTTATGTCAGCGCCGATCCCTTTGTCAAACGGTATCTGTGATTCTTTTGTCTTTTTTGAATAAAAAAACAGAATGTGCGCATTATCCATTAAAGCGCGTAATTCATTAAGATCCCCGCAAAGATGAATGCACCTAGCCAATTGTTATGTAAAAAGGCTTTAAAGCACTGCGTCTCATCACGGTTTTTAATCAATTGATAATGATATAAGACCACAGCAAATGCACAAAAGAGACCTGCGTAGTACGGCCAAGAGAGATTGAGGGAATGGCCAACACAAACAAGCAGTCCGAGCATCAAAATATAAAAGCACATGATCAGCACCACATCAAAGCGGCCAAAGGTAATTGCC
The DNA here is from genome assembly GCA_903899965.1 of uncultured Methylophilaceae bacterium. Taxonomy (GTDB): domain Bacteria; phylum Pseudomonadota; class Gammaproteobacteria; order Burkholderiales; family Methylophilaceae; genus Methylopumilus_A. The sequence goes on from CAIULB010000026.1 coordinate 7,124, forward strand.
GATGAACGTATGCCAATTCTTAAGTCGTCTTTTCTGTCAACCATTGCATACTCCGTGTCGTAAGCCAATGACCAACAGACATTAGCAAACAGCATGAGCCAAGCCTCAACAGGCACCACACCCTGCACTGCTGCAAAGGCCATCGGTATGCCAAAGCCAAAAGCAATCCCCAAATAAGCCTGTGGCAATGGAAAGAATCGCTTGGTGAGCGGATAGCTTGCCGCCAAGAATAAGGCAGGAATGGACAGTAAAATAGTCAGCTGATTCAGCGCCAAAACAAAACAAAAGGCGATGAGACTCAGAATGGCTGCGAGCACCAAGGCCTCTTTCACACTAACCTCACCCAAGACTAACGGCCGCGCTTTAGTTCTGGTGACATGCCCATCAAAATTCCGATCTGCCACATCGTTTATCACACAACCAGCGGAGCGCATTAAAATAGTTCCCAGGCTAAAAATCCCAACGAAAATCCAATGCGGATGCCCATCCGCTGCCAAGAACAATGCCCACAAGGTCGGCCAAAGTAATAACAAAATACCGATAGGCTTATCCAAACGCATCAAGCGCTCATATGCATTGATCTTATGAATGATTTCGCTTTTTTTCATTTCAAGGCTAGCACTGCTGGCAAGAAAACTTCGGTCACCATAATCGTTTGATGTTGGTATGCACTATTTAATTGGAAAATAGAGCGTCTTGCCCAAAGGACTCGCGGTAAGCGATCGATATGTTGAGCGACCTGCTGATATAGAAGGTGGTTACGACTAATTTTCTTATATTGTAAAGGCGCCCTCAATACCCGTGGGTCCGTGAACAGCGCCTCGCCCAATGGCTTGTTACCTAAGCGACTTAAGCCACGCCAAGCCCCACGCAAGCTTCTATGCGGCAACACGCTATGCGCAAAAACTAAGGCTTGCTTATCATCCATCAACATCACATCACGCAGTAATGCCCGATGGTGAGGCACCAGCCCTAACAATGCGCTTTCATCTAAATACGGCAAGCCATCATGCACAGACAATGGCGTCACTTGGAAACGCTTCGTCTTCGATTGTAAACGCTTGGTCAACGAGCCGCGCTCAATCAGCCACTGGCGATAGGCGCCACTGTTCATGGGTTGAGCAAGCCAGCGGGCACGATGATAAAAGGGGAGTGGCAGAATTTTCACAACAAAATTATCGCATAGAAGACACGCAGTTTCATGGCTAGACCTTCACCAATTCCTCTCCACGACTCAGCCAGCGATCCAAATGCTTTTGCGCTTCAATAGGATGTTTTTGGAGCAAATCATCTGCCAAGGACTGGGCTTGTTCCAGTAAATCAGCATCCCGCTCTAGATCGGCAATTTTAAGCATGGGTGTGCCACTTTGGCGAATACCTAAAAATTCACCCGGTCCACGCAGATGCAAATCTGCTTGCGCGATTTCAAACCCATCGCTACTTTCGTAGATAATTTTTAGTCTTGCGCGGGCTGTTTCCGAAAGCGGTGTTTGATAGATGAGGATACAAGCACTCTTTGCGGCGCCACGTCCGACGCGGCCACGTAACTGATGGAGTTGGCTCAAGCCCATGCGTTCCGCATGCTCAATGACCATCAGGCTTGCATTGGGCACATCCACACCCACCTCAATCACCGTCGTTGCGACAAGTAACTGAATATCACCCGCACTAAACTCTGCCATCACAGTCTGTTTTTCCGCGGATTTCATCCGGCCGTGTACCAAGCCCACCCTTAAATCAGGAAAGGTTTGTTGTAAATGCTCAAACGTATCCAAAGCCGTTTGGAGTTGTAAGACTTCCGACTCTTCAATGAGTGGGCATACCCAGTAAGCCTGTGCGCCCTTACTACACGCTGCTCTCACCCGCTCCACAATTTCATCACGCCGCGCATCAGAAACTAATTTAGTCGCAATTGGCGTCCGGCCTGGCGGTAGCTCATCAATCACCGAGACATCTAGATCCGCAAAGTAACTCATCGAGAGAGTGCGCGGAATTGGCGTCGCAGACATCATGAGCTGATGTGGCGCACTCACGTCATCAGTCTGCCCTTTTTGACGCAAGGAAAGACGTTGCTCCACACCAAAGCGATGCTGCTCATCGACGACGACTAAACCTAACTTATTGAATTGCACTTGTGCCTGGAACAAAGCATGCGTGCCAATGGCTAACCGGGCATCGCCACTTGCCATGGCCTCCAAAGAGGCTGTTCTATCTTTTTTACCTTGACTGCCAGAAAGCCATGCAACTTGAATATCCAAAGGTGCTAGCCAATGCAACATTTTTTGATAATGCTGTTCGGCCAAGATTTCGGTCGGCGCCATGATGGCTACCTGATAACCGTTTTCAATCGCCTGCAATGCAGCGAGCATTGCAACAATGGTTTTGCCACTTCCCACATCACCCTGCAATAAACGTTGCATTGGATATGGGCGGCTTAAGTCCTGACTAATTTCCTTGACCACGCGTTGCTGTGCATTGGTGAGACCAAACGGCAATGTGCTCAACAGTTGCGGGATTAAGGTAGCGGAGTGTTTTAAAACTGGGGCGCCCAGCTCACGTCTTTTAGCGTAATGCTGACGCATGGAGAGTTGCTGCGAGATTAACTCATCAAGCGCTAAGCGACGCCACTCGAGATTGGAGCGATTTTCCATGGCCTGCAAGTTAGCCTCTGGTGGCGGGTTGTGCAAAAACTCAAGACTAGCCTTGAAGCTGGGCGTTTGTTTTGCATAGATCTCTTGCGGGAGGGTCTCACTAACGTCACCATTATTTAAAGCCCAGGTCACCCATTTACGAATACTTGGCTGGCTTAAGCCAGCGGTGGTTGGATACACCGGCGTCAGCGTTTGTTTCACTGCGGTCGTTTCCCGCACAGCACGCGTTTGCGGGTGGACCATCTCATATCCAAAGTAGCCGTGACGTACATCACCCAAGGCTCGAATACGGGTACCCTCTTTAAGGGCGGCGATTTGACTTGGATAGAAATTCAGAAAACGCAAAAAGATATCGCCCGAGCCATCAGACAAACGAGCGATTAAAGATTTACGTGGTTTATAGTTCACTTCAAGGTGAATGATTTCACCTTCCACCTGCGCTTGCTCACCAAGACGTAGTTCACGTACGGCACTGATATGGGTTTCATCTACATATCGCAGCGGCATATGGAGCAATAAGCCCTGCACATCGTGAATACCCAGCTTATGCAAGCCCGATAGAACGGGTTTGGTGATGCCTTTGATGTCAGCGAGTTTAGTCAATCCAGTGTGTAGAAATTAAGCGTTCAGCTCAATCACACCATCTGCCTCAACCAATGCACCGCGAGGTAATGAAGCCACACCAACCGCTGCACGTGCTGGGTATGGCTGTGTGAAATATTCCGCCATGATGGTATTCACCAGCGCGAAATTTGAAAGATCTGTTAAGAAAATATTCAATTTCACGATGTCTGCCAATGAGCCACCTGATGCTTCAGCAACGGCTTTTAAATTAGTAAATACGCGATGCACTTGTGCCTCAATGCCGTCCACCATTTCCATCGAAGCTGGCTCTAGACCGATTTGACCAGATAAATAAACGGTACTGCCAACTTTAACGGCTTGTGAATAAGTGCCAATAGCTTGCGGGGCACCATCTGTATCAATAATTTGCTTGCTCATTACTTTTTCCTAGATATTAAGTGATTAAAAATTGAGTCTTAATTTTGATATTTTTAGTTACGATTAATGGCCGCGAGGACATCTTGCTCATTACTTGCCAAGTGCGCATCTTTAGGTGGCAATACATCGGCCACAATTTCCAATTTCTTCCATGGTGCATCCGGGGTCGCACACTGGGCTTTTGGTACAAAAGCGGATTCTTCAACTAGTGCCATTTTGTGAATATAGCGCGGACAGTTCGGGAAGGTTTCTCGGACAGCAACACGCACCACCAAGACCGCCTCTGGCCAATTTGAAAGAAGCGGATCATTTTCAGTAATGCTAGCAAGGCCGTTCACACGAACACGTGCTTGTTTGTTAAAGTCCACAAATAACAAGCCTACCTGACCATTAACAAGCACATTACCCGCCGACATAAACATGCCATTACCATCATAAATTGGAAACGCAAGCGTTGTGGGATCAACGACTTTCACCAAGCCCTTTTGGCCACCTTTATATGAGCAGTTAGCTTGGCCTTTATCATCCACCGTCGCCAAGAAAAACATGTTCTGGGCTTCTATAAATTCCGCATCTAAAGGATTAATTTCTGGGGCAATGATTCCAGCATGCAGCCTGTCTGCCAATGGGACCGTTTCAAACGTCTCTTGCAATTGTCGCTGCCCTTGATTGAAGTATTCGCTCATGCCTTTACCTTTCACTGCTTTGATTAGATGGGGTAAATCTTAACACTACCTTTTATTGCGCTCTTTGTTCCGCTCCCGCGCCTTTTGTTCGGTTCATCCGCACCACATCTGGAATTTTACGTAGTCGGCGCATGAGGTCGGCTAAGTGCACACGGTCTTGCACCTGTACGGTAAATAAAATATTGGTGTAGGTGCTGTTATCAGACTCTTCCATACTGATGTTATCAATATTAGAGTTTGCATCCGCAATCGCAGACGCAATGGTTGCCAACATCCCCGGCTTGTTCGCCGCTGCAATTTTAAGATTGGCCTTATATAAGCGCTTAGACTCTGGATCCCACTCGACATCGAGCCACTTGTCTGGATCAACACGGAATTTACGGATGGATGGGCAATCGTGCGTATGAATCACAAGGCCCTTATCTTTATTAATAAAGCCTAAAATCGGATCGCCTGGGATGGGACGACAACATTGCGCAAATTGCACCGCCATACCTTCTGTCCCACGAATAGTGATTGTACCTAGTGGCTTATTTGGGTGTTTTGCATGGCGTTCGCCATGCTCTTCGCCCATCGCCATCAACTGATGGGCGACCATTACGTTCAAGCGTTTACCTAGACCAATGTCGGTGAGAATCTCTTCTTTATTTTGAGCACCATAATCACGCAATAATTTTTGCCATTGGGACTCATCAATCTTGCTCGCATCAGTATGGAGCGCACGAAGGGCTTGGTTAAGCATGCGCTCACCAAGGTGAGCAGACTCTGTGGATTGCATCGATTTTAAGAAGTGACGGATATGGGCACGCGCTTTTCCTGACACCACGTAATTCAGCCAGGCTGGATTAGGATGTGCATGCGCTGCGGTAATAATTTCCACATGATCACCGTTTCTCAATTCTGATCTTAATGGCGCCAACTCTTGATTGATTTTGACTGCAACGCAGCGATTGCCAATGTCGGTATGCACCGCATACGCAAAATCGACAGCAGTCGCTCCTTTTGAGAGGGCAAGAATTTTGCCTTTAGGCGTGAACACATAGACTTCGTCTGGGAATAAATCGACCTTTAGATGCTCTAAGAACTCTAAAGAGTCAGCACTTTCAGATTGGATATCGAGCAAACGCTGTAACCATTGATGCGTCTGTTGCTGCATCGCGGTGAAATCTGCATCTGTCGTTTTATATAGCCAATGCGCCGCAACGCCTGCTTCCGCGATGTTGTGCATTTCTTCGCTACGAATTTGAATTTCAATTGGCGTCCCAAATGGACCGAACAAAGTCGTATGCAATGACTGATAGCCGTTGGCTTTAGGGATTGCGATGTAATCTTTGAACTTACCTGGAATCGGCTTATACAAGCCATGCAAAACGCCAAGCGCTGCATAACAAGCAGGTAAATCTTTCACAATTAAACGGAAACCATAAATATCAAAGATCTGTGAAAACGCGATGGTTTTACCCGTCATCTTTTTGTAAATGCTATAAAGATGCTTTTCACGGCCTGATACGTCAGCCTCAATCTTCATCTCAGCCAAGCGCGCCTTAATGGCATCTAAAATCTTACCGACCACTTCTTTGCGGTTGCCGCGTGCCGCCAAAATCGCTTTAGAAAGCACACCGTAACGCATCGGGTAATGGTTTTTAAAGCTCAAGTCCTCGAGCTCTTGATAGATATCATTAAGCCCCAAACGGTTAGCAATTGGTGCGTAGATTTCTAAGGTTTCCCGCGCAATACGACGGCGCTTGTCTGGCTTCATAACATCTAGGGTTTGCATGTTGTGCAAACGGTCCGCGAGCTTGACCAGAATCACTCGCACATCTTGCGACATAGCGAGTAGCATTTTTCTGAAGTTTTCAGCTTGCGCTTCTGTCGCGCTTTGGAATTCAATTTTATCGAGCTTAGATAGACCATCAACAAGCTCGGCCACTTGGGTACCAAACTTATCACTCACCTCTTCTTTGGTGATGCCGGTATCTTCAACCACATCATGGAGTAGCGCCGCAACAATGGTTGGGGTATCAAGATGTAAACCCGCCAATATCAAAGCGACCGACACTGGGTGTGTAATATAAGGCTCACCGCTTTTACGCATTTGGCCTTGGTGTGCTGCATCGCCAAAGCGATAAGCTTCCCAAACTTGCTCGATATCTGAAGGTTTAAGGTATTTCTTGAGGGCTAACGTGAGTTGCGAATCTTCACGATCCGCGGGTAACAACGGCGCAGCAGGTTTTAGAAACTCTGCCGCGCGTTTTCCTGCATGATGACTTTTATCATTGGGCATGTCAGGTCATCTACAACAAATGAAGACAACCGTGAATTAAGCGTGACCGCGGTTCAATACTTCCAAGCCAACTTTACCTGCTGCAATTTCACGCAAAGCTAAAACTGTTGGTTTGTCTTTTTGACCGTAAGTCGTTACTAATGGCTCTGAACCATTCGCTAATTGACGCGCGCGATACGCAGCAACTAAAGTCAATTGAAAGCGATTTGGGATTTTTTCTAGACAATCATCTACTGTCATTCTAGCCATGGTAATACTCCTGAATTGTAGTAAGAAAACTTAAACGAGACCTTTAATCAACGCCACATTTCGCGTTAATTGGGTAGTGCATTTGAGGCGCTGCGTACGGACTATCGCCGCCAAATCTTGCAACGACTCTTCAAATTTGTCGTTAATTGTAACATAGTCGAACTCCCCCACGTGGCTCATCTCGTCACGTGCCGCAGCTAATCGCTTGATAATCACTTCCTCACTATCTTGGCCTCGACCTCGTAAGCGAGACTCAAGCTCAGTGATGGATGGTGGCAAAATAAAAATGCTGATCGCCGATGGATAAAGTTTGCGCACCTGCGCCGCCCCTTGCCAGTCAATTTCCAAGATCAAATCATTGTCAGCAGCCAAGGCTTCACCAACGCGCGTTTGAGAAGTGCCATAACGTGCACCGTGCACATGCGCACTCTCTAAAAAATCACCTTCGCTCAACATCTTCAAAAATGTTGCATCATCCACAAAATGATAATGCTCGCCATTTACCTCACCTGGACGTGGTTGGCGGGTGGTGTATGACACCGAAAGTTTGATCTGTGAGTCTCTCGCAAGAAGTTCTCGTACCAGGCTCGTTTTGCCTGCACCGGACGCTGCGGTGATAATAAATAAATTGCCTGACATGACCTTACCTTTATTCTATATTCTGAATTTGTTCACGCATCTGTTCAATCAACACCTTCAAGCTCATCGACGCTTGCGATACCTCTGTCGAGACTGATTTAGATCCCAAGGTATTGGCTTCTCTATTCAGCTCTTGCATCAGAAAATCCAAGCGCTTACCCGCCGCTTGATCAGCATCTAAAATACGTTTCACTTCACTGACATGCGCTGTTAATCTTGTGAGTTCTTCATCCACATCAATCTTCTGTGCGAACAAGACCAACTCTTGACGCACTCGATCTTCATCCACACTTTTTAACGCTTCTTGCAGTTTTGCGGTGAGCTTTTCTTGATACGCTTTCACCTGCATTGGTAATAATGGCTTCACCGTAGCGACGATTTTCTCAGCGTCTACCAAACGTTCAAGAATGAGTGCCTTCATCTTTTCACCTTCACGCGCGCGTGAGGCGGTCATGTCCTCTAGAATTTGTTTGAGCGCACTTTTAATTTCCTCTGCCAGCTGTGCATTATCACCCTGCTGGTTTTGCACAACACCAGGCCAATGCAAAATCTCAGAAACGGAAAGTGCTTGGCTGTCTGGAAAGCGCTGATGAATTTTCGTGGCCACTTCAGATAAACTGGTGAGGACCTCTTCATCCAAAGATAGTGCTTTATCCGCAGCTCCGCGCTGAACTAGGCTCATGCGACATTCCACTTTACCGCGACCTAATTTTGCTGAAATCATTTCACGCACAACAGGTTCGAAACTGCGTAAATTCTCATCAAGCTTCATATGAAGCTCTAGATAGCGATGGTTAACTGAACGTAGTTCAACCACCAATACCCCATTCGTCATTTGCCTTTCAAGTGAGGCAAAACCTGTCATGCTATAAATCATTACGTGTGATTCCTTTTAAGAGTCTAGATGGTATCAAATCTAGTCACCTTCACGCCATGAATAACAAGATATTTCTAGCTTATAATGATCACCTCAAGCAAAAAATTAGGAAACATGATGTCAGCCAATACTTCACGCCCAAGTGGGCGCGCAAACAACCAATTACGTACCGTTGAGATTATTCGTAATTACACCAAACATGCCGAGGGTAGTGTATTGGTGAAATTTGGTGACACGCATGTGCTTTGCACAGCAAGTGTTGAAGAAAAAGTCCCTGGCTTTTTAAAGGGCAAAGGCCAGGGCTGGGTGACGGCAGAGTACGGAATGCTACCTCGCTCAACAGGAAGCCGCATGGATCGTGAGGCGGCTCGTGGCAAACAATCTGGCCGCACACAAGAAATTCAGCGCTTAATTGGCCGCAGCTTACGTGCCATTATTGATTTAGAAAAGCTCGGCGAGCGCAGCATTCAAATTGACTGTGACGTCATTCAAGCCGACGGCGGTACGCGTACAGCAAGTATTACGGGTGCCTATGTTGCACTTCAAGATGCGATTTCATATCTCCTTAAGAAAGAACTAATCAAAGCTTCTCCATTAAAAGATTCTGTGGCGGCGATTTCGGTGGGGGTTTATAAGGGCACAGCAGTCCTAGATCTCGATTACATTGAGGACTCTGACTGTGATACCGACATGAATGTGGTGATGACAGGCAATGGTGGCTTCGTCGAGATTCAAGGTACTGCTGAGGGTGAGCCATTTAGTCATGCAGACATGACCGCAATGCTCAGTCTTGCACATGCGGGTATTGAAGCACTTTCTATCAAACAGAAGCAATCCTTGGGTTTGTAATGCAACTACCTTTCAATAAACTCGTCATTGCATCAGGTAACAAGGGCAAGCTCAAAGAGCTGGCCCATTTGCTCGCGCCGCTTGGCTTGGAGATCATCCCACAGGCTGAACTTAACGTACCTGAAGCAGAAGAACCTTACGCAACGTTTATTGAAAACGCATTAGCGAAGGCGCGCCATGCCAGCAAAATAACGGGCTTACCAGCCCTCGCAGATGATTCTGGTTTATGTTTGGATGCACTTCAAGGTGCACCGGGGGTAATCTCGGCACGTTACGCTTGCGAAACATCTGACACACCAAAATCCGATGCGCGCAATAATGAAAAATTATTGGCCGTGATGACAGACGAAAAGAATCGTCATGCGCATTTTTATTGTGTGATTGTATTAGTGCGCCATGAACATGATCCCGAACCAATCATTGCGGAAGGAGTCTGGGCTGGAGAGATTTTAACGGCGCTTAAGGGCGAAGATGGCTTTGGTTATGATCCTTTATTTTTGGATGCCAAAACAGGTAAAACCGTTGCAGAGCTGCCCTTAGAGATCAAAAGTCGCATCAGCCATCGCGGCCATGCCATGACAAAACTGCTACAAAAATTAGAAAGACTTGTCGCATGAGTGATGCAAACAAATCCAGTTGGCCAAAATGGGTACGCGATGACAAAAGCGTGGTCTCTTGCACAGAAAAAGTGAAAGTCATGACCGAGAACTTTGATGAGATAAAACAAATTGCTCAAGATGCATTCGAAGATGGCCTGCTCATGGAAGTATCTGAAACTCAGATGCGTGAAGCCTTGCACGCACTGGTAGATGGACTGATCAATCCTTACCAAAACAACGATTCAAAATAGCGTAAACAATCAATGATTCCCATCATTCCGATTGAAAACATTGCGCCGCCAAACACTGAAGCGCCATTAGCTGGTAGCAATACCATCTCCGGCTTAAAGAACCCGCCACCCCTGTCACTCTATATTCATATTCCGTGGTGTGTACGTAAATGTCCTTATTGTGACTTTAACTCCCATGAAAATAAGCATAACTTCTCGGAAGATGCTTATATTGATGCATTGGTTGCGGATTTAGAGCAAGCTACGCCCCTCGTCTGGGGCAGAAAAATCCGCAGCGTGTTTTTTGGCGGGGGCACACCGAGCTTATTTTCAGCAAAAGGCATTGACCGAATCTTAAGTCACGTCCGTATGCTCACCCCTTTAGAGTATGACGCAGAGATCACATTGGAAGCCAATCCTGGCACTGTCGATGCTGGTCACTTTGCAGGCTATAAAGACGCTGGCGTTAATCGACTTTCGATCGGCATTCAAAGTTTTGATAATCGCTACTTAACGGCACTAGGTAGAATTCACAACGAAAACGAAGCCATGAAAGCGGCAGAACTTGCCCTTGCCACCTTCGACAGCGTGAATTTAGATGTCATGTACGCGCTACCAAATCAAACCTTGGAAGACGCATTAAACGACGCGAAACGGGCTTGTTTACTTAACCCCAGCCATCTTTCTTTCTACCATTTAACCTTAGAGCCAAATACGCCATTCCACCGCAGCCCACCAAGCCTACCAGACGATGACACCAGCGCTTTGATGCAAGAACAGATTGAACAAATCTTAAATTCGAACGGTTATGAGCATTACGAAACCTCTGGCTTTGCTAAACCGGGTAAGCAATGTCGCCACAATCTCAACTATTGGACCTTTGGTGACTACCTGGGAATTGGTGCGGGCGCGCATAGTAAATTGAGTTTCCACGACAAGATTATTCGACAAACTCGCCATAAACATCCTAATCGCTATTTAGAACATGCGATCAAAGGTGAAGCTGTCGACAGCGAGTGGGCAATTCCACGTGAGGAGTTAGGCTTTGAGTTTATGATGAACACGCTTCGCTTAACAGGTGGAACCCCGTTAAGCTTGCTAGAACAGCGCACAGGCTTAAACATCAACGCCCTTGCCAACCAGCTCAGCGCTGCAGAAAAAAAAGGACTGCTCACGCAATCCCTCGACACTCAGAACCAGATTATCATTCAACCCACATTAATGGGGCAGCGTTTTCTTAATGAGCTCTTGCAGATGTTTCTTTAATTAGATCGCCCGACACCTCTATAGCGACCAATCAACAACTCAAATTAAATCAATATTGGCTAAGATCATTTTGGCATGATCTTGAATAAGCTGCTGGTCCTCAGTGCTAATCTTCGATAAATTGGCGGTCATCAATCGGGTACGAGGATTTTGATTAAATGCCGATTGATGGTTAATCAAAAAATTCCAATACAAATTGGTCATCGGGCAGGCTTGCTCACCATATCTCACCTCTGGTTTATATTGGCATCGATCACAATAATTACTCATACGCTTAACATAAGCACCACTCGCAATATAAGGCTTACTTGTGAAACGGCCACCGTTAGCAAAAAGTGCCATACCAACCACATTGGGTAACTCAACCCACTCAATCGCATCAACATAGATGGCGAGATACCAATCAGAAACTTGTTGTGGCAACACCTCGGCAAGCAAGGCAAAATTACCGGTAATCATTAAGCGCTGAATGTGGTGGGCATATCCATATTTGAGCGTCTGGCCAACGGTATCTTTCATGCAATTCATTTTGGTTTCACCCGTCCAATACCAATTTGGTAAAGCACGCTGATGCTGATAAAAATTTGCCTGTGCCATCTGCGGCATATCGAGATAATAAATACCCCGAACAAACTCTCGCCACCCGATAATCTGTCTAATAAACCCCTCTACAGTTGCTAAGTCCAATGCACTATTTTGATACGCATCCAAAACGCTTTTGATCACTTCTCTTGGATTGAGCAACTTCAAATTCAAACTCGTCGAAAGGATAGAATGCCAACCAAATGGGGTTTCTTTCCACATTGCATCTTGGTACGTGCCAAAGCTCGCTAGGCGATGGTTAACAAAATGATCCAAAGCGGCCAAAGCTTGCTCCCTCGTCACCGGCCAAACAAAATGTGCAAGCGAACCTGGATGAGTAGGATATTGTCGTGTGACAAAGTCAAAAACTTCACGGGTGGTTTCATCGGCTGGAAATTCAAGCGGTTCGTTAATGAATCCAGGCCCGTTTTTCGAATACGGCTTTCTATTTTGGTCATCAAAGTTCCACTGCCCACCAATAGGCTGTGACTCTTCATCCATTAACACATGATGCTTTTTTCGCATGTGACGATAAAAATACTCTAAACGGAGCTCTTTTTTATCTGTTGCCCATTCCCGAAATTCCGCATTAGTACAATAAAAATGATCATCGTCTAGCATGTCTAGATTTAGATTTAATTCGCGCGCCAAATCCTCTATTGCAAGCTTTAATCTCCACTCGCCAGGCTCGACACAACGTAAATGCGTGACACGTTTTTCTATCAATTGCTGCCGAAGCACTTCTTCAATGGCCAAACAAGATTCTTTGACATACGTCAGAGGGATTTTTTTCTCTTTGAGTGCTTCTGCGAAATGTCGCATTGCCGATAAAAAAATGGCAATTTTTGCTTTGTGAGACCAAACATAGTCGGACTCATTCCTAGACTCAATCATGATGACTTCATCTGAACTTGGATCAAAATTCCGCAGAGCGGAACTATTGATATCCAGTTGATCACCTAAGATAAGCACTAGTGTTTTCATACTCAAATTTTACCCGCTATCACTTTCGTAGATACTGTATATTTGTCTACAGGTTAATAAGAAATCTCATACAAGATGGCATCACACAACATAACTATTGGTATCGATGTTGGCGGCATTAAAAAAGGATTTCATGCAGTCGCCAATCGAGATGGTTTGTATTTCGCGCAATTGCATTCAATTAACCCCGATGAAATTGCCGCATGGGTGCTAAGCCACAATCCAATAGCCGTTGCCATTGATGCGCCGTCAATGTTCAGCCTAAATAGCGGCTCAAGAAAAGCAGAACGTGAATTAGTCAGCAATGGCATGCGATGCTTTTATACGCCGACTAGAGCGCTTGCAGCCAAAAGTCGCTTTTACGACTGGGTATTTAATGGAGAGTTACTCTATCAAAAGCTTGGATTGCCTATTTTCATGGGTGAGCAAAGCCAAGAAACATGCGCCATTGAAACCTTCCCTCATGCAGTGCAAATGTCGCTTTGGGCTGAAGATCCCAACCCTATAGGCAACAAACGCTCCGTTCGAGAAAGTACATTAGCGCTTAAGGCAAATTACGATACCAGCCAACTTAGCAATATAGACTTCATTGACGCGGCGCTCTGTGCAGTATCAGCAGATTATTTTGCCCATCATCAATTTACAGCCTACGGATGCAAAACCGAAGGCTATATCGTGTTGCCCAAAATCAAGCTCAAATAAACCTTCTTTACTTCGCCTTAGCTTTGGCAACAGGAATGCCTTTTAATAAACTAATCGCTTGGGCATATTGAAAGTCTTTATCCGTCCCCGCTTCAAATTGATTGTTATCAGCAAATTGCGTTTTGGGCTCACTCTTATCAACTACGATTGCTTGTGCTGGCGACTTGGTCCCAGCATCTAACTCTTTTGGATTGACTAGGTGGTTAGTTAAATTAGCCTCTCGTCTTAATTTGGCATTCTCTTCAGGGCTAATCGCTGGGTCTTCCACAACAATATCAGGCGTGATGCCTTTAGCCTGAATCGAACGTCCGTTCGGCGTAAAGTATCTAGCAACCGTCAATTTAACCGCTGAACCGTTACTTAATGGCAATAAAGTTTGGATAGTCCCTTTACCAAAACTTTGTGTGCCCAATACCTTGGCACGTTGGTGGTCTTGCAAAGCACCAGAAACAATTTCTGAAGCGGATGCAGAACCAGCATTCACCAACACCACCATTGGCACAGTTTTCAATTCTGGTGGTAGCGCTTTGAGATAATCATCCTCTGGATTTGGGCCGCTGTAATTTCTCGGGTTTGCAAACAGGCGCATTTTTGAGTCAGCAGTACGGCCATCTGAATAGACAACCAATGAATCTTTCTTAAGAAAAGCTGCGCTCACTGCAACGGCTGAACTCACCACCCCGCCTGGGTTGTTTCTTAAATCCAAGACCAACCCTTTCATTGGACCTTCCGTTTTTTCACGGATGGTCATCAAGGTTTTAGCTAAATCTTCACCTGTATGCTCTTGGAATTGGGTAATTCTCACGTATGGATAACCCGCATCTGTGAGCTTATATTTCACACTGGGATTTTTAATAATCGCGCGTGTTAGCGTGATATCCACTAAGCCAGTTTCACCTTTTCTGGAAATGCTTAATTTGATTTGCGTATCTGGCTTTCCGCGCATCTTCTTGATCGCGTCACCAATCGCTAAACCTTTTACAGAGACGCCATCGAGTTGCACAATCAAATCTCCTGACTTAATCCCTGCTCGGTAAGCAGGCGTATCCTCAATGGGTGAGACCACTTTCACTAAGCCATCTTCCATTCCCACTTCTAAACCTAAGCCACCGAATTCACCACCCGTCGCAATGCCAAAGTCCTTTAGTCCCTCATAATCCAAATACGTAGAATGTGGATCTAAGCCAGCAAGCGCGCCTGCGATGGCATCGTTAAATAATTTATTGTCATCAATATTGTCGACATAGTTATTTTTAATTACTGAGTAAACTTCAGTGAATTTTCGCAACTGATCTCTTGGGTAATCATTGAGCGTCTCTGTCGCAGAGAATGCATTTCCACTCAAGGACATCACAACCGAAAGGATGAGCCAGGACTTAGATTTGAGCAACATTAGATGATCCTTAAATAAGGTGAATACTATTTCGTTAAATTTTTTGACGTTCGACAAGCATGAGAACAGTACTTAACGTCATCCCAAACTAACTTCCATTTCTTGCGCCAAGCGAAAGGACGATTGCAGGTTAAACACAGCTTAGTCGGAAGATTACTTTTTTTAATCACAAGCACAGTCACATTAAAAACCAATAGTTAGTCACGTCTATGGAAACTTAGTTCACCCCAAAAGCAGTTAAGATGAACTAAGTCAGCGATGAAAAGCTCTTATAAAGAATAAAAAAACCCATATGAAGTTAATCAAATAATGTCACCAATCAGAATTCATCTTTCAACATTAAGAGCACAGCGACTTCAAGAGCTAAGGGCGTTATTTCCTAATCACAAGGGTGCAGATTTAACCGAAGATTGGACAGGGGGACGCGCTGAGGGGTTAAAGCGACTGCATGCAATCAAGCCTGCGCTCTATGAAAAAACACGCAACTATATTAATGGCGCGGTCACCCAACTTTCGCCATACCTACGTCATGGTTGCATTTCTTTATCCGAGGCAATTGCTTTTACCAAAACCCAGTCAGCGCCTGGCGATAACAAACTATTATTTGAGTTCGCGTGGCGAGATTATTGGCGTCACATTTGGTACATGACAGGTGAAAAAATTCATTCAGAGATGGAACCGCCCAAGGTAAAACTTGGCAGAAATCCCCTTCCCCTTTACATCACAGAATCACAAACAAAATTGCCATGTATAGATGGGTTTGTTCAGACACTCAAAGATACGGGGTATCTCCATAATCATGCAAGAATGTGGCTTTCTAGTTACCTTATTCATTGGCAAAAAATTGACTGGCGCGAAGCGTCTCGATGGATGCATGACTTGTTACTCGACGGCGATGAAGCTTCAAACTCACTCTCATGGCAATGGGTAGCATCAACCTTTGGAAGTAAGCCCTACTTTTTTAATCAAGAAAATTTAAGCAAATATACCCAGAATCAACCATGTGAAAACTGCGAGGTGACTTGTCCATTTAAGGGGAGTTACGAAAGTCTCAACCTCGCGTTGTTTGAACCAACAACAGCCCCAGCAAAAATAAGCACAACATCCAATTTCCCATTGGTTTTTCAACACAATGGTGCTGAGCATATTATTTTGTTTCATGACGAAATGCTCTCCCCGATGAATCCGATGTATCAGCGCAAGCAGCGAAAAGTGTTTATTTTTGATGCGTATTTTTATCAAAACTGGGCATTAAAAAGATTACAGTTTTTAGCAGACTGTCTTGCTGAAATGCCAGATGTTGAGGTCTGGGTTGGGGATACATTAGAAGTACTCAAGGTGCTAAACACGGGGGGCGTTGAAACACAAATGACACCGAATACGGCGCTGAGAAAACGTCTCTCTGGATGCCATATCAACTATGTGGAAGAGCAACCAATTTATAACGAAACAACAAAACAAAAATTAAACGCAAAAGGCATCGTGCGCTTTTCTAAATACTGGAATGAGGTTGGCGCAGAAATTCTTAAGCGTGAATCAGAGCCGGCTTAATGTGATAGGCCACTGCCATCAAACAAAATGTCATCACGATGGTGAGCCTAAATCTCAGCGGAAGATACCACGCGGGGAGACTCGTTAATCGAGCAAGCTTAATGTCCATCCATAATCCAAAAACAAAAAAGCAAGACAAGAGTAAGAATCCAAATGTTTGTGGAATAAAGAGTGCTACCCAAGCGATGAGAGATGGAACCACGCTCCAGACCAACATGGCGTGACGTTTATTAATCGAAAGGTTTTCGATGCTCATCGCAAAGGCCCAATGGAGGGCGCCCAGAAAGCTCAAAATAACGACTGCATAGGTCAGCAGCATATTTCTCCAAAGCATCAAATGATACGAACCACAAAATATTAACGTTGTTGAAAATAAAATAGGCAACAACCCTAAGTATCCCAACAATCGAGGTAATCGGTCTTGCATTTGGTTGGTCATTGATGGACGCTATCTTTCATTAAGTCATCTAGTTCATCAGCATCAATATTGAGTTTTGCTAATTGTGATTTGTATTGATCAAAGTCGCTTTTGCTTGCTTCTTTTTTTGCGATAGAAGCAAGACTGATGATACTTGCAGCGTGGTTGGGATTTTGCTTGAGAATCTTCTGATATATCGTTTTCGCATAGCCAACATCCCCTGCATGTTCTTTTGTTGTGGCCTCGTAAAACATCGCCTCACTATCGTTTGGCGAACTCGCAATCCATCGCTTAACAATGCGCTCAACTTCATCCCATTGTTGATTCTGAAATGGCAAAACAATTTGCATCCAATAAGGTTTTTGCTCCAAAGGGAGGTCCCAGAAAGCGGGTTGCTCGTCTACATGAAACTCTGCCACGGGCAATTTCATTGCCTCTTTCACCCACTTCACAGGGATGTTATAGAAGAAGGCATTTCGACCAGGGCTTTTAAATGTACTGATACCAACCACCTCACCGTTTGCATTAAATAATGGGCTGCCGCTTGCGCCCATTTGAAAAGAGGCGGAAGTCCGGATGACGACGCTATCCTCAAATGGATAAAGTGCTTTGATCGTACCCCATGTTGTGAGTGGTTTTGGCGGACCGCCTGGAAAACCTATAGAGAAAATCTCTTGCTCATACTGTAAATGCTCACTATCACCAAGAGTCGCTGGCTTTAGAGGCAGAAACATAAAGTTTAGGATACAAACATCATGCTTCCAATCCGCTTGTAGGCCTACTGGCTGATAATTTTCACCCATGGCGCCAATGTCCATGCCGACAGAATCAACGAGGACGTGGCAGTTGGTCGCAACCTTATTCTCAGCGACCACAATACCGGTTCCAGTACTTCTGCCTCCACTCGCATTGACACTGCGAATTTTCGCGATGCTGGCCTTCAAGGTATAAACCAATTCATTGGATGGTGCGGCACCTGCTGGTGTTGCTAACGCGGCAAGAAGCACTGAAGCAAATATTCTCATCATCACGACTTAATCACCCCTAGAAAAAGCAAGCGTCCACACAAAGCGCGAACGCATAGAGTGCCATCACGATCACATTAACCAGCACACTTAAGCGATGCAGCGTTTTAAATCGATTTGTATTTCCTGCATCTGAGGCTTTGTTTACCGCCGGTGTTAACAATACAAAGTGCAGGGCAAATATCAACCCACAAAGAAAAGCGATTGGTTTTAGGTGTGGGGTAAAAGCCAATAAGCCTGCAACTTGAGACGCTAAAAACAAAACGATATGGTAGATGGGAAAGAGCTTTCTGACAAAGTTGCCTGCCATCTCTCTCGTTAACGTACCAAAGACAACCGGCAACATCACAAGACTAACAAACAACATGACTCCCAGGATGGATGATGCAATTAATAATGCGAACACAGCAAACCTCTCATCATTTATAAATTAAGTAATTATTCCGACCATCTCATTGCACTGATGGTTCAAATGGCCATAAAAAAAGGAGGCGCAAGGCCTCCCAAAAGACCCAACTGTTTAATGAACCCTGATAACACTAAACAAGATTTGAGTCTGTGCTTTTGTCTAAATCCAGACAAAAAAGTTCAGCCAAGCTCAATTGCTTAAATTCAATCGCACGCATATGAAAATTTAATTGAACCTAAGCTTGCTGACATAGACAAAACATTATTGAATCCATTTGATTATTAGGTTTTTATAATGAAAAAAATATTCGCTGCCAGCCTGCTCGTTCAAGCAAGTCTCGTTCAAATCAACCCTGCTTTTGCTCAGCCCAGCATTGGTGAGCTGCTGCAACTTCATGACTCGATTGTTCAGATTTCTGTTGAGCTAGAAAACGGCAATGTTGGCACAGGCACGGGCGTCGTGATTAGCAACGAATATGTCGTGACAAATTGTCATGTACTGGCCAATGGCAAGGGGGCAAATGTCGCAAAGTACGGTGATGGGTATAAACCGATCTCACTCAAAGCAGACTGGAAACATGACTTGTGTGCCTTGAAATTTGAGGGCCTTCCGTTCAAGCCTGTACCGATGCGTGACACTGCTTCACTTGAAATTGAAGAGGAGGTTTTTAGTGTTGGTTATCCGAACGGCAACAACGTTCCGCAGCCTTCTTATGGAAGCATTAAAGCCAAATACCCCTTTGATAACAGTTTAATCATTCGCTCAGATGCCGCATTCTCACTTGGTTCAAGTGGTGGCGCTTTATTTGATCAGAAGTTTAACTTGATCGGCATTACCAGCTTTAAAAGCCCAGGGCCTCAAGGATTCTTTTATAGCCTTCCAGTAGAGTGGATCAAGAAGCTCATCACGTCTGAGGAGCAGCTCACATTGAAATCAGATGGCTCTCCTTTTTGGGCACTTCCGTATCAAGAGCAACCCTACTTTATGCAGGTGGTGATTCCTTACCAGAACCACGAGTGGAAGAACTTGCATGCGATTGCAGAGGATTGGACTAAAAAAGAACCTAATGTCGCCGATGCCTGGTACTTCTTAGCAGTTTCTGATTGGGGTCTTAGTAATAGCGATATGGCAAAAACGGAATTTGAAAAAGCGCTGAGCATTAACCCAAAACATTTAGATGTGTTTTTAAAGCAGTCTGAAATCGCTTTAAAGGAAGGGAATATGGAACGACTCAACCAACTCAAAGCGTCTATTGAACCATTAGATAGTTACGCCTCAGAAGAGTTGGGTAAAAAGATTGCTGCGCTTAAGTTGAACAAGCCTAATTAGGAATGATGGATCCAGTAAATAGGCTGCTGAGAGGATTGGTTAAAAATCATCATATGCTCACGTCTTAAATTCTCAATCGCCTCGTCTTCTGAGATGCTTTGTTTGATGGCATTTGCATGAGCGATTGGGCTAGCATAGGCTAGCCATGATGGGTTCTCACTAAACCCTTTATCAGTCATGCAGCGGCGCATTACATTCATTTTTCGCCCTTGAATCTCAAGCTTTTGAAATTCAACTACCGCCGACATATTCGCAACAGAATTATCTGCAATACCAGCACACTCATCCCCCACTGTAGCGAGCAATGTTTTTTGTGGTTGATTAAATGAATCTAACTGGGTTATCACCAACCAATAGACAATGGCTGGAATCATTAATACAACTAGCGCGTTAAAGAGTCTGCTTTTCATGTGGTTAACGTCATGGAGTTAATGGGTCAGCTTTTTTAAATCATCCACAATTTCTTGAGAATGCCTTGAGGTGTCAACACTCAAATATCCCTTTGAGATTTTTCCTTTTGGGTCAATCAAGAATGTATAGCGTTTCGCAATTTTGACGACGAACAAATTGGTCAAGGCACCATAAGACTCTGCTACTTTGCCATCCTCATCAGCGAGTAAAGGAAATGATAGATGGTACTTAGCAGCAAACTTTGCATGAGAAGCACTATCGTCAACACTGATACCGACCACCTTCGCACCTAGCTTTTCCAAACTAGCAAGGTCATCTCTAAAGGCACAAGCTTCTTTGGTGCACCCAGGGGTGTCATCTTTGGGATAAAAATAGAGCACGACCCACTGACCAGAGAAGTCTGAGAGTTTTTTAATTTCCCCATTTTGATCGATCAATCTGAAACCTGGGGCTGTCTCACCTGGTGTTGGAACGCTCGCGGCTTCTGACTGCTTTGAAATCAAAAGAACTAAAGCCGTAATCGCAATAATCAATAATAAAATTTTCATTCGCCTGTCTCTCCAAAGTTAAAGTTTCTTCTGTAATGGCAAGTGTAGCCATCGGGAAACTTCATAATATATTTCTGATGCTTTTCTTCCGCAGGATAGAAAGCCTTGAACGGGACTAGTTCCGTCACAAGAGACGATCCCCATTGCCCAGAGTCATTCACGATGCTCATCACCTCTTGAGCAATCGCCTCTTGCTCGGCATCTGTATAAAAAATCGTAGAACGGTACTGCGTGCCAATATCATTACCTTGTTGATTGGGTTTCGTTGGGTTATGCACCCTAAAAAATTCAAACAATAAAGACCTTAACGAAACGCGATCGGAATCAAATTGCACCATGAGCGTTTCTGCATGACCCGTGGTGCCGGTCGTGACTTCCCTATAAGCCACATTGGGGATATGGCCACCCGAGAAGCCTACCTGGGTTTGCACAACACCGGGGATGACTCTAAAAAGCTCTTCCATGCCCCAATAGCAACCACCCGCCAAGTAAATCGTTTGAATGTTTTTCATATTTTCTTTGAGTGCATTATTAATAAATTGTTCAATTGATAAAACCTTCTTTAGACTTTTAGCTCATACTCACTATAAATATATAGAAGGGTAGCCCATGATTCTTTCAAAACTAGCTATTCAACTCTCCGAGCGTGGCTTCATGCCAGACTTCGTTATTCGCGCGGGGATTCGTCATCTTTGTAAACAGCGCTTAATTGAAATATCTGCAAGCAACTGTGAAGTCGCTAGCGATACGCGTACAAAATTCTTTCAAGCGATGAAGCTTGCCGAAATTGCTCCATTGCCAGAAATGGCGAATGCGCAACATTATGAAGTGCCCGCAGATTTTTTTAATTTAGCCCTTGGAAAACATCGAAAATATAGTAGTTGCTATTGGTCTGGTGATGTTAAAAATATTGATGAATCTGAAGCGGCCGCATTAAAAGAGACATGCCATCATGCCGACCTCAAGAATGGTCAAGCCATTTTAGAACTTGGCTGTGGATGGGGCTCGTTATCTTTATGGATGGCAAAGCATTACCCTGATAGTCAAATTACCTCAGTCTCCAACTCTAACTCGCAGCGGGAATTTATTCTGGCAGAGGCTGCAAGGCGCAAGCTCAGTAATTTAAATGTGATTACTTGCGATATGAACCATTTTGAAATCAACCAAAAATTTGACCGCATCGTCTCGGTTGAGATGTTTGAGCACATGCGTAACTATCAAATTTTGTTTGAAAAGCTGAATCAATGGCTCAAGCCTGAGGGTAAATTTTTTATGCACATCTTCTGCCATCGTGATGTCCCTTACGCGTTTGAAGTGCAAGGCGATGACGACTGGATGAGTCAATTCTTTTTCTCTGGTGGCTTTATGCCAAGTGATGACACACCGCTTCAGTTTCAAAAGCATCTTAAAATTGCCAAGCAATGGCGCTGGGATGGAACGCATTATGAAAAAACGGCAAACGCATGGTTAGAGAACATGGATAACAATCGCGACAAAATTACGCCAATCTTAGCGCGTTGCTATGGCGCAGAGAACGTCCAAGTTTGGCGACAACGCTGGCGTATATTCTTTATGGCATGTGCTGAACTGTTCGGCTTTGATCATGGCCAAGAGTGGTGGGTCGGCCACTACCTTTTTGAAAAAGGCTAGTACTTATTCATGCTACTTAATATTTTAGGCTTTCAAATCGGGTGGTTTGCTTGTGTCCTTGGCGGTGCAAATCAATTGCCTTGGCTGGGCGTGCTGATCTCCTGCCTCGTCATTTTTGTTCATCTATTAAGAACCCCGGACCGCGCTTTTGAGTGCAAATTTTTAGGCGTCGCCGTCATCATCGGCATTATTTTTGATGGCATTCCACAAAGCCTAGGTTGGATTACTTTTAGCCCGGTGAGTTTCTGGCCTGACGTCCTTCCGCCACCCTGGATGATCATGCTGTGGGCATTATTTGCCAGCACGATGAACATTAGCCTGAGTTGGCTCCATGACAGGAAAGTACTCGCCATGTTAATTGGCGCAGTTGCTGGCCCTTTATCTTATTGGAGTGGTGCTCGCCTAGGTGCGCTCCAACTTAGTAATCCAAGCGCAGCAATCATTTATTTGAGTATTGGATGGGCCGCAATTGTTCCCGTTTTACTTAAAATCGCCGCCTCTAAAAACCACTAAAGTTCTCCAAAAATACTTCAAGAGACAATATCCATGCAAATCTACTTTATTACTTTAATACCGATGTTAGTCATCGCGTGCTTGGGTTGGTCATTGAGCCTCAGGAATGACAACGTCACCGTCGTTGACAGCCTGTGGGCCATGTTTTTCTTAATTGCGACAGCGATCACTTTTAGCTTACTGAATACGCCAAGTGAACGTGCTTATTTAATTTTACTGTTAGTGAGTATATGGTCGATTAGGCTATCCAGTTATCTGCACCTGCGTAACCATAACAAAGCTGAAGATTTACGTTATCAGGCCATCAGGGCAAGAAACCAGCCCAACTTTAGGTACAAAAGTATTTATCTTGTCTTTATATTGCAGGCATTTTTAGCATGGTTTATCTCATTACCTTTGAACTTGGCTAGTCAATCTACAAATTCGCTTAATGCCTTCGACTGGATAGGTGTCAGCCTTTGGATAATAGGCATGTTCTTCCAGGTGGTGGGCGACGCACAATTAAGTCTGTTTAAATCAACACCCGAAAATAAAGGCAAGGTTCTCAATAAAGGGGTTTGGCGCTACACAAGGCATCCGAATTACTTTGGGGAGTCATGCATTTGGTTGGGTTATGGCTTAATTGGGCTGGCTGGTGGCGCTTGGTGGACAATTATTTCATCTGTCTTCATGATCTACTTACTGATTAAAGTCACTGGCGTGAAATTACTTGAAGCAGATATTGCACATCGTCGCCCAGGCTATCAATCCTACGTTAAAAAAACGAATGCTTTTTTACCTTGGTTCCCTAAAAGGGAATAATACGCGCGCAATGGAACATGCATAAATTTCTTATCTGTTTTACTGTCTGTTTAATGCCTCTGACTGCTGACGCCCAGAGCTGGAACTTTGATGTTTCGATGGATGGAAAGCCCATCGGCACGCATCAGTTTGTGCTTTATGACACAGAAAATAATCAACAAATATTAAAAAGTGAAGCTAAGTTTAATATTAAAATACTTTCTATCAGTTTTTTTAAATACCACCATCAAGCGAGTGAAGCTTGGGAAAACAACTGCCTAAAAAAATTAGAAGCCAAAACGCAAGAAAACAGCAAAACAACGCTTGTAAAGGGCGTCCAAGAAAAAACGTCATTTAAATTATCTGCCCCAAACTCGAGCGAGATCAATGCGGAATGTGTCATGACTTTTGCATATTGGAACCCAAAAATACTTCAACAAAAAAAATTACTCAATCCACAAAATGGCGATTACTTATCGGCCAATATTTCAGCATTGGGGCAGGAAACGATTTTCGCTAAAGGCCAAAGTGTCAAAGCCGAACACTACAAGATTGATACTGCAAAATTCAAAATAGATATTTGGTACGGACAAGATAATGAGTGGCTTGCCTTAAAATCACTCACGGAAGATGGGCGTATTGATTACGCGCTCAAATAAAAGGTAAATTACCCAATGAAACGATCTATTCTAGCTTCCATATGTGCGCTACTCTCTGCGTGCTCAAGTTTGCCACCAATCAAGACTGTTGATCAGGTTAATCTGAATCAGTTTATGGGTGATTGGTATGTCATTGCCTGCATTCCAACCTTCATTGAAAAAGATGTGCACAATGGGATTGAGTCTTACGCTTTGGACAGTGATGGAAGCATTAAAACTACCTTTACCTTCAGAAAAGGAAGTGTCAACGGCGAACTCAAAAGTTACCACCCTACCGGCTTTGTTGTACCAAACACGGGTAACGCAATTTGGGGCATGCAGTTCATATGGCCGATTAAAGCCGAGTACAGAATCGTGCATTTAGATGCGGACTATCAAACGACCATCATCGCAAGAAATGCTCGGGATTATGTCTGGCTGATGTCTCGCAATCCGCAGTTGTCAGATGCACAATACAATGGGTTCGTTGCCGAAATAAAGGGCATGGGTTATGACATCAATAAACTAGTCAAAATACCGCAAGAATGGGACAGTAACTTAAAGAAGGATGCGCAATAAATGGTTTTCAAAACGATACTTGCTTGGTTCGACAGTAAAGCCGTTGATCCGCATGAGCAGAACCCCAACAAAATTGAACTGCTTCGTGTCCTTCCTTTTATCATTTTGCATCTGGCTTGCTTTGCTGTGTTCTGGATTGAGTTTAGCGCTATTGCGCTGACCATTGCTATCGCGCTTTACCTGTTGAGAATGTTTGCTATTACAGGTTTTTATCATCGCTACTTTGCACACAAAGCATTTAAAACCTCTCGATTTGTTCAATTCATTTTTGCATTTTTAGGTGCGAGTGCCGCGCAACGTGGCCCACTATGGTGGGCATCACACCACCGGCATCATCACGCGCACTCTGACAACCCAAATGACCCGCACTCCCCAAAACAGCACGGATTTTTCTGGAGTCATGTAAGCTGGTTTTTAGCGAATAAAAACTTCGCCTCAAAAAGTGAACGCGTCAAAGATTTAATGCAGTACCCCGAGCTAAAATTCTTGGACCGTTATGACGCGATCGCCCCGATTGGGTTAGCGCTTGGCTTGTTTGGTTTAGGCGCTTGGCTTGAAAGTGCCGCTCCACATTTACACACCAACGGCATGCAACTGCTGATTTGGGGATTTGTGATTTCGACGGTGTTTCTCTATCACATGACTTTTACCGTTAACTCACTTGCCCATGTGTGGGGCAAGAGAAGATTCATGACCAATGACGACAGCCGTAACAACTCACTGATTGCGATTTTCACCTTGGGTGAGGGCTGGCATAACAATCATCATCATTTCCCTAGCGCCGCACGACAAGGCTTTTATTGGTGGGAAATTGATTTGACCTATTACGGACTCAAATTTCTTTCTGCGTTGGGCTTGGTTTGGGACTTAAGAAAAGTACCCGCAGAGGTCTTATCCCAAAAAAGAGCGGCTCGATGAAGATTGCAATTATTGGCTCTGGTGTTTCAGGAAACACCCTTGCCTGGCACCTATCCAAACAACATGAGGTCACGGTGTTTGAGGCGGATGGCCATATTGGCGGCCACACCCATACCCACGAGATAGACGCATTTGGTAAGGGATACAATATCGATACCGGCTTCATTGTGTATAACGATTGGACCTACCCAAATTTCATTGAAATGCTCAACACGCTAGGGGTTGAAACCCAAAGCAGTGATATGAGCTTTAGTGTTCATGATGAAGCTTCAGGCCTGGAATACAATGGCACCAGTTTAAATAGTCTTTTTGCGCAAAGACGTAATCTGTTTCGCCCGAGCTTTATTGGCATGATTCGAGATATATTGCGCTTCAATCAAGAAGCCCCTGCCTTGCTCGATGAGCACCAAGCAGACATGCCGTTTGGTGAGTACCTAAAGCTTAATGGTTATGGGGAGAAATTCATTGCGCATTACGTGATCCCGATGGGCTCAGCTATTTGGTCAGCCTCCCCAGACCAAATGTTTGAGTTTCCTGCAAAGTTTTTCATACGCTTCTTCCATAACCATGGGATGTTAAGCGTTTCCGACAGGCCCGAATGGCGAGTCATCAAGGGCGGCTCTAAAGCTTATGTTGAAAAACTCACCCAAGCGTTTAAGGATAATATTCGGCTCAACACCCCCATTGAGTCTGTGCAAAGAAAGAATGAAGGCGTCATCGTTAAACCTAAAAACCAAGCGGCTGAGTTATTCGATTGGGTATTTTTTGCCTGTCATAGCGACCAAGCCTTAGCGATATTAGAAGATGCATCAAATGATGAGATTGAAATCTTAGGGGGAATTCCATACCAAAATAATCAAATCGTTCTTCACACTGATATGAGTTTAATGCCCAAAAAGAAACTGGCCTGGGCCGCTTGGAACTATCACATCACCAAACAACCGCTTAACCTTGCGGCAGTGACTTACAACATGAACATCTTGCAGTCGCTGGAGTCTCCTGAGCCTTTCTTAGTGACGCTTAACCATACCAGTCAGATTGATCCAAACAAGATCATCAAAACACTCAACTACACGCACCCCGTCTTTACACCTAAAGGAATAGCGGCGCAGTTAAGACACGCTGAGATCAGCGGTGTCAATCGAACGGGATATGCTGGCGCTTATTGGCGCAATGGATTTCATGAGGATGGCGTTGCAAGTGCGCTCGCCGCCCTTGAACACTTCCAACAAGCGCAATCTAAGGACGCCACGCGTCATGGCTAGCAAGCACAGCTGCATCTACGCAGGGCTAGTCAATCACCACCGCTACTCACCAGTAGATCATGGTTTCCAATATAAGCTCTTCATGATGTATTTAGACTTAGCCGAGATGCCAACCCTGTTTAAGCCCTTTTGGTTTTGGTCCTACCAAGGTTGCAATCTTGCCAGCTTTTTACGTGGCGATTATTTCGATGGAAAAGCACTTAATCTGGACAAATCGATTCGCGCTTTTATTCAAAAAGAAACCGGTGAAATACCCACCGGCCCCATCAGACTTCTCACCCATTTACGCTATTTTGGCTTTATCTTTAATCCCGTCAGCTTTTACTATTGCTTTGATGCTGAGGATCAACATATTGAATTTATAGTTGCAGAAATTACCAACACACCTTGGGGTGAGCGACACTCCTACGTGCTAAATTGCAAATCGCAAGCGCAGCCCTATCGATTTCAGTTTGAAAAAATATTTCATGTCTCGCCATTCATGCCGATGGATATGCAGTACGACTGGCGATTTAAAGCCCCGACAGACCAGTTATTTGTTCACATGGAAAACCTGCAGGGTGGCATTAAGAAGTTTGATGCGACCCTCGTGCTAGATCAAATTGAAATTAGCAGTCCGACGATGGCGAAAGTATTACTCATGTATCCATTCATGACCTTTAAAGTAACCCTAGCTATTTACTGGCAAGCGTTAAAGTTGTGGCTAAAACGCGTGCCATTTATACCGCACCCCTAATCAAGAATAGACTTCAAAACATGTCAACAAACGCACCAAGGGATATTGCCCTATTAAGCAAATTCACACCCAAGCCTAGACGTTTAGATCACTTAGCTAAGCACATGCTCATCAAACGGCTGGCGCACTTACAGCATGGCGCTATAAAAATAGTCGACGACAATCAAACCATGCGGTTTGGACAAGAGACAAGCGACTCATCTTTAGAAAAGATTGAGGTGACTTTGTACGTTAAAAGCTCAGAGTTTTATGGGGAGGTTGTTTTTGGGGGATCTATTGGTGCGGGTGAAGCCTATATGCAAGGATACTTTGAGTGCGATAACCTCACCAACCTGATTCGACTGATGGTGAGGAACCAATCGCTGTTAGATGACATTGAGTCCAGCTTTGCGAAAATCACCGCACCGATACAAGCGTTGTTGCATCGCATCAATAAGAACACTCAGACTGGTAGTCGCCGTAACATCTCGGCACACTATGATTTAGGTAATGATTTCTTCAAGCTGATGCTTGACCCCACCATGATGTACTCATCCGCATTTTTTGAGAGTGCGCAGCAGTCACTTGAAGAAGCCTCAATTGCAAAACTGAAGAAGATTTGCAAAAAACTAGACCTCAAGTCTACAGATCACGTGCTAGAGATCGGCACTGGCTGGGGTGGTTTTGCGATTTATGCCGCCCAGAATTACGGATGCAAGATCACCACCACCACCATCTCTCAAGCTCAGTATCAGCTAGCGTTGGAACGAATAAAAGAGGCGGGACTGGAAAACAAGATTGAAGTATTACTCTCAGATTACCGCGATCTAACGGGTGAATACGACAAGCTGGTATCGATCGAAATGATTGAGGCAGTCGGACACCATTTTTATGACACCTACTTTGGCGCGTGCGGAGGTTTGTTGAAACCGAACGGGATGATGTTATTGCAGGCAATTACGATTGCTGACCAGCGCTATGCGTCAGCTATTAAATCCGTTGATTTTATTCAGCGCTATATCTTCCCTGGCAGTTGCATTCCATCTGTCACCGCCATGCTCCACAGCATTACAAAATCGACGGATATGCGCTTGTTCGATTTAGAGGATATCGGCCCACATTACGCCACGACACTGGCAAGATGGCGTGACAACTTCTTCGACAACATCTCCGCAATCCGCCAACTTGGCTACCCGGAAACGTTTATTCGCATGTGGGATTTTTACTTGTGTTATTGCGAGGGTGGCTTTGAAGAGCGTGCGCTAGGGGATGTACATATGCTACTCGTCAAGCCAGAGAACAGAAGGTTACCCATTAACAACCAAGGGGAATAGGCAACGCTTTTTAGGCTAACGATTTACGGGCACGCGCAATCGCTTGCTTCACTTGAGCTGGTGCAGTGCCGCCGATGTGGTTACGACTCGCCAACGAACCTTCCAGGGTTAACACCTGATAAACATCCTCTGAAATTTGCGCGCTGAATTTTTGCAGTTCCGCCAACGGTAGGTCAGATAAATCACAACCCTTGTCCACCGCATGACGGACAGCAAGTGCCACGACTTCATGCGCATCACGGAACGGCGTACCTTTTTTAACCAGGTAGTCTGCCAAATCCGTCGCCGTCGCAAAACCCTCTGTCGCCGCCTGACGCATCGCTTCTTTATTCACCTTAATGCCGCGCAACATGTCGGCATAAATCTCTAAAGTCACGAGCAAGGTATCGGCTGTATCAAACAATGGCTCTTTGTCTTCTTGGTTGTCTTTGTTGTAGGCAAGTGGCTGACTCTTCATGAGTGTCAGGAGCGCCATCAAATGGCCAGTCACACGGCCTGTTTTACCACGCACCAATTCAGGCACATCAGGATTCTTTTTCTGCGGCATTATCGATGAGCCGGTACAGAAACGGTCTGCAATATCCACAAAGGCAAATCTTGGGCTAGACCACAGGATGAGCTCTTCTGAAAAACGTGAAAGATGCGTCATCACCAAAGCCGCTGCGGCTGTGAATTCAATCGCAAAATCACGATCGGAAACGGCGTCTAATGAGTTCTCACATACACCATCAAAGCCCAATTCTTTCGCGACCATTTCACGGTCGATTGGGTAACTCGTCCCCGCTAATGCTGCGGCACCTAATGGCAACCGATTAATCCGTTTGCGTGCGTCCGCAAACCTTGCGGCGTCGCGTTGCAACATCTCGAAGTAAGCTAGCAGGTGATGGCCAAAGGTCACAGGCTGCGCAACCTGAAGATGCGTGAAGCCTGGCATCGCGGTATCAAAATGCGTTTCTGCTAAGTCCACAATCGATGTTTGCAACTTACGAATACCCGCAATCACATCATCTGCCACCGAACGCAACCAGAGACGCACATCTGTTGAAACCTGATCGTTACGACTTCTGCCGGTATGCAAACGCTTACCAGCGTCACCGATTTTATCGGTTAATCGTTTTTCAATATTTAAATGCACATCCTCTAAATCGAGTCGCCATTCGAACTGACCCGCCTGAATTTCTTGCAAGATTTCGTTTAAACCTTGGGCAATTTGAGCGACATCGTCTTGGCTGATAATGCCTTGCGCACCCAACATTTTTGAGTGGGCCAATGAGCCTTGAATATCAAACGCAGCGAGGCGCTTATCGAAGTCGACAGAGGCTGTGTAACGTTTCACCAATTCGGAAACCGGCTCGTTAAAACGACCCGACCAAACTTTATCTTGTTGTGATTTATCTTGCATGCTGAAAGACGCTTATCAATAATGAATTTATCCGCCAAGTATAAAGCAAAACAAGGAATTTTCTATGCGATACGTTCTATACAAACAGAGCCTTTCTCACAAGCCAAGCCATCGCAGTATGTTAAAATTAACAAAACGACTACTGATAGACCCTCTTGCATGAATACAACACCAAAAAAAATTGTCATCGCCTCACGTGAAAGCGCTCTTGCCATGTGGCAAGCCAAACACATTCAGGCACGACTCCAAGGACTGTACCCAGAGACGACGGTTGAGATTCTGGGCATGACAACCACAGGCGATCAAATTCTAGACTCCCCATTAGCGCGTATCGGTGGCAAGGGTCTGTTCGTGAAAGAGCTTGAGCAAGCACTCGCCGATGGCCGTGCAGACTTGGCCGTTCACTCGATGAAAGATGTCCCGATGAACTTGCCAGAAGGCTTTGCCATGGCAGCTATCGGCGAGCGAGAAGACGCACGGGATGCGTTTGTTTCTAATGACTTTGAAAGCTTAGCAGCCCTACCTGAGGGTAGTGTTGTCGGCACCTCTAGCTTGCGCCGTCAAAGCCAACTCCAGGCAAGATTCCCGCACCTAAAAATTGAATCCTTACGCGGCAATTTACAAACCCGCTTACGCAAATTAGATGAGGGGCAGTACGCCGCAATTATTCTCGCAGCGGCCGGCTTAATTAGACTCGGTTTGGAGTCTCGCATCCGCCAACTAATCTCGCCTGAGGATAGCATTCCTGCCGTTGGCCAAGGGGCACTTGGTATTGAAATCAACGCAAGCCGCACAGACATGCTAGCGGTCCTAGCCCCACTTAACCACCCCGCCACTGCAGCCTGTGTTGAAGCGGAGCGCGGGATGAGCCGCGCATTAGCAGGAAGCTGCACCGTGCCCCTTGGTGCTTACGCACAAATGCAAAACAACAGCATCACCATCACCGGATTCGTTGCCACTGTGGATGGAAAAGAAATGGTCAAAGAGTCAGTGACTGGCGGCATCGATCAACCAGAAAGGTTGGGTCAACAGCTCGCAGAAAAATTAGTCGCCCTGGGTGCAAATCGGATACTTGCTGGATTGGATAAGCTGTAAATCAAGATGAACTCGAGCCCGCTCCATGGTCGCCATATCGTCATCACGAGACCCGTCGGTCAAGCGGAAAAACTCGGCAAGTTAATTGCTGAAGCTGGCGGTGTGACAGCACCCTTTCCGCTCATTGAAATTGCCCCACTCGACAACTACCAAGCTTTTGAAGATCACATTCGCCATTTACCGGAATACGACTGGGCGATCTTCATCAGCAGTAATGCCGTTCAAAATGGCATGCCTTTTGTCGGCAAACTCAAGCGCCCAAACTCACTTAAATTTGCCGCCATCGGACCAAGCACCGCTGCCGAATTAGCGAAGTTTGGTGTACAACACACCCTCATCCCTGAAGGCCGTTTTGATAGTGAATCGCTCTTGGCTTTGCCCGAAATGCAGCATGTTAACAATCAAAAGATCATGATCTTCCGAGGCATCGGCGGGCGCGAAGTATTAGCAAATACCTTAAAATCTCGCGGGGCAGATGTGAGCTTCGCGGAATGCTATCGGCGCATCAACCCACAAGAAGATATCACCCAATTAACAAGCCTCAATGATCAAAGGAGGCTCGATGCGATTGTGGTGACGAGCTCAGAAGCCATGCGTCATTTGCTCACCATGGCGAGCCATCAAGCCTGGCTTAAAAACGTTAAGCTCTGCGTGAATCATGCAAGAATCGCTGAAGAACCAAGCGGTCTAGGCTTAGATATTCACATCGCAACCGCTCCCGGTGATGATGCAATGTTGGCGTGTTTAATTGAAGCACTTTCATGATTTATTGCCAATTTGCATTAAAATAGCATTTTAGCTGTTAACTAATAAACAACATGAGCCCCATCCAAAAATTTGCAACCGATGATGTCCGCATCAAAGAGATCAAAGCGCTTAGACCGCCCTCTGATTTTCTAGATACGTTGCAAGCAAGCCCAAAAACAGTAGACAACATTGTCGCTACCCGTGCGGCCATCCATCAGGTACTGCATAGTGCCGATGACAGGCTGCTCGTCATCATCGGCCCGTGCTCCATCCACGATGAGGAAGCTGGCCTAGCTTATGCGAAGCGTCTATTAGAACAGCGTCTGGCTTACGAAAAAGAGCTCATCATTGTGATGCGCGTTTACTTTGAGAAACCACGTACCACCGTTGGCTGGAAGGGTTTAATTAACGACCCATTCCTTGATGGTAGCTTCAAGATTAATGAGGGCTTAGAAATCGCTAGGCGCTTCCTACTTGAGGTGAACGAACTCGGCATGCCAGCTGGCACCGAATTTTTAGATACTATCACACCGCAATACACCGCAGACTTGGTCAGTTGGGGCGCTATCGGCGCACGCACGACCGAATCACAAGTGCACCGCGAATTGGCCTCAGGCCTCTCATGTCCGGTTGGCTTTAAAAACGGGACGGATGGCAACATTCAAATCGCCGTCGATGCGATCAAGGCGGCGGCGAGCCCACACCATTTCTTGTCAGTCACCAAAGAGGGGCAGTCCGCGATTGTCTCCACGGCCGGCAATGAAGACTGCCACGTGATTTTACGTGGCGGCAAGAGACCAAACTACGACGCCGCAAGCGTCAATGCCGCGGCAACCGAACTCGCAGCTTCTGGCCTCTCCCCTAAGGTCATGATCGACTGCTCACACGCCAACAGCCTTAAACAATATCGTCTGCAATTAGAGGTGGCGAAGGATGTTACCGCCCAGCTAAAAGCAGGCGATGAGCGCATCATGGGCTTGATGGTGGAGTCACACATCAATGAGGGTCGCCAGGATCAAACCCCGGGCTGCGCCTTAGAGTTCGGCAAATCGATTACCGATGCATGCTTAGGCTGGGATGACACCCTGACCATTCTAGAAGTATTGGCAGAGGGTGTTCGCGCCAGACGTCGCGTGCATCAAGACGACCTAGAAGAGTAGTCCAAGCCCTGGGCTTAGATTTAAGCTTTGGGTGTTGGATTCGCGTAAGTAAAAACATCCGAGAAGAATTCATCCGCTGGTAAGCCGCGCGCTTTAAATGTGGCAAGCGCTGTATCCACCATGACCGGCGCGCCGCAACAATACACCTGGTGGCCACCTAAGTCAGCAAAATCATCTAAGACCGCCTGATGCACGAAACCTGTTCGACCTTGCCAAGCGTCGCTATCGAGCGGCTCGGACAGGACGGGAACGAATTTAAAGTTTGGATGGATGGTTGCCCAAGCCTTTGGCAGGTTCAGCATATATAGATC
The DNA here is from genome assembly GCA_903899965.1 of uncultured Methylophilaceae bacterium. Taxonomy (GTDB): domain Bacteria; phylum Pseudomonadota; class Gammaproteobacteria; order Burkholderiales; family Methylophilaceae; genus Methylopumilus_A. The sequence continues at coordinate 40,915 of CAIULB010000026.1, forward strand.
CTCTAAGCTTTTAACGCCCCAATAAAGCACCATCTCTCGCGCTGTGTTTTGATGCAGTATATGTTCAACCAAGCCCTTAATTGGCGCGAAACCTGTACCCCCCGCAACGAAGATAATCGGCTTTTTGCTGTCTTCACGCAGGTAAAAGCTGCCAAAAGGTCCCTCTAAGCGCAGAATCGCCTTTTCTTGCATTTCATTAAATACGTACTCTGTAAATGCGCCGCCCGGCACTAAACGCAGGTGCAACTCCAAAAACTCATCGTTATGCGGCGCGTTAGCCAGTGAGAAGGCGCGGCGCTTGCCATCCTTCAAGATAAATTCAATGTACTGACCGGCCAAGAACTGCATACGTTCATTGCTCGGCAGCTTGAGGAAGAGCGCCATCACATCGTGCGAGAGCTTTTCCATCATCTGCACGCGGGCAGGCATGATACGCGGTTTGATGCCGTTCAGAGCAGAGACCTCACGGCACTCGATCACCGCATCCGTGAGTGGTTTGGCGCAGCAAAATAGCGCGAGCCCCGCCGCCTTCTCGGTATCCGTCAAAGCCGTAGATTGGTAATCTCCGAAATCAACCTCACCAGAGAGCACTTTGCCCTTACAGGCGCCACAGGCACCATTTCGACAGCCGTAAGGCAAATTGAGCCCCGCATCAATGGCGGCGCTTAAGAAGGTTTCGTGTTCTGCAACCTCGTAGAGATGGCCACTGGGTTTGATAGTGACTTGATGAGACATGTTAGAAAATCCTTTGATCGACACTCAACTTCGTTAATCTTCACGCGTATATTCACCCTCAATCACGTCATCATTTGCTGCACCCTGCTTGAACGCCGCTGCGGATGGAGATGAGGCGCCCGGGAGAAGCAGTAGCACGACGGCAATCGCATCCGTGATCACCCCAGGGATCACAAACAGGATCCCTGCGATTAAATTCTTAACGCTACCAAAAAGCGCACTGCCAGGCGTGGCGCTCTGCGCCAAGGTTTGCATCAGGCGGCCAGCGAACAGCTGCTTTTCTTCCTGGATCAAGCGCCAGCCCAAGATTGTCACAAGCAACAAATAGGCGATAAACCACCAACCATATTGCGCGGTTAGATCTATGATTAGCCATATCTCCAATGCTGGAAATGCGAGTAAAATTAACAGCATGAACAAACGCATGAAATATTCCTTAAAATTGCGCATTGAGCGAATTGTTTAAGATGCCGAACGAGTCAGGCAATGATGCTATTTTAGTGCTAACTAACCTGCCAGACACAGTTAGTGCAGAAAAATTAGCAGAAATTTTAATCTCAGAGCAACTGGCTGCTTGCGTTAACATCCTTGCGCCCTGCACTTCGGTTTACCAATGGCAGGGCAAACTTGAGAAAGCGAGCGAGTTACCGATGATGATTAAAACAACACGCAACCTTTATAAGACCTTAGAGCGCACAATATTAAAACATCATCCGTACGAACTCCCTGAAATCATTTGTGTCACTATTGATGATGGCTTGCCCGCCTATTTAGAATGGGTAGCCGCAATTAATGTATAAACCACCTAGGATCGAACATTTGAAACTCCCTGCTTTTTTAATTGGCTTACTCCTTCTTAGCTTCAACATGCTCACGCTCACGCACGCCGCTGAAAACAGCTCATCCACAGGCGCGGTCAGCCTGTTTGACAAGGAGAATCAAGTTTTATCCCCAGACCAAGCCTTTAAACTTACGGTCAGTGCACAGGATAAAACAACCCTCGAAGCCAGCTTTACCGTCGCCCCCGGCCATTACCTATACCGGGAACGGATCAAGTTCGACACAAAGGATGCGAGCATCTCAGGCGTTAACTTCCCAAAGGGCGACATCAAAAAAGACCCCAACTTCGGCGAAATGGAAGTCTTTCACCAAAGCTTTCATGCGCAGATCAAGCTGAAAGACGCCCCTCAAAATCTAGAGAAGATTGCCCTCCAGGCGACTTACCAGGGCTGCAGTGAAAAGGGCCTATGTTATTCCCCCATCCACAAGACGATTGCACTTAACCTAAGCGCGCCACAAGCTGTAGCGCCGACTCAGGCCTCAGAAGACAAGGCCACCACGCTGCTTAAGGGCGGTAAGCTCTGGCTGATCGTGATCGGCTTTTTTGGTTTTGGTTTGCTGCTAGCACTCACGCCGTGCGTGCTGCCGATGATCCCCATCCTTTCTGGAATCATCGTCGGCGATAAAAAAGTCCACCGCCACGCCACCTCACGCTTGCATGCCTTCAACCTATCGCTCGCCTATGTCTTTGGGATGTCGCTGAGCTACAGCTTGGCTGGCGTCGCCGCAGGTTTATCTGGGCAGCTACTAAGTAGCGCCCTTCAGAGCCCATGGGTGCTTGGGGTCACCGCCGCGATCTTTGTATTCTTAGCTTTCTCGATGTTTGGTTTTTACGAACTGCGCCTGCCAAGCACGCTTGAAAACCGCATGGTCAAAGTCGCCAACGGCATTAAGGGCGGTCAATTTATCGGCGTGTTCACCATGGGCGCACTCTCCGCACTTATCGTTAGCCCGTGCGTTGCCGCGCCACTGGCGGGTGCCTTAATCTACATCAGCCAAACCCACGACGTCCTGCTGGGTGGGATCGCACTGTTCTCGCTCTCGATCGGCATGGGCGTCCCGCTCCTCTTGATCGGTGCCTCCGCAGGTCACGTGCTACCAAAAACCGGCACCTGGATGACCACTGTGCGTAACTTCTTTGGAGTGCTGATGCTGGGAGTCGCCATCTACATCATCTTCCCAGTCATTCCGCTCAGCTTGCAGATGCTACTCTGGGCAGCTTTGCTGATCATACCTGCCATCTACCTGCACGCACTCGATCCGCTTCCGGCAGATGCTGCGCCGGCATCTAGACTCTTAAAGGGGATTGCCATCATGTTGCTGGCGCTTGGTCTGACCATGTTGGTTGGTGCCGCCTCCGGGGCAAGATCGCCACTTCAACCCCTTGCTGGATTAACTGCACAAAAAACAAGCACCCCCAAAACCACGTTAAACTTTAAGCGCATCCACAGCATCGGGGAGCTTGATGCGGTAATTAATGGCGCTAAGGGCAAGGTCGTCATGCTGGACTTTTATGCGGACTGGTGTGTTGCCTGCAAGGAGCTTGAGGAGTTTACCTTCAGCGATGCGGGGGTGAAAAACGCCCTGAAGGATGCCGTCCTCGTCCAGGCGGACGTCACCAACAATACCGCTGAAGAAGTTGCCCTATTAAACAAGTTCAAGCTATTTGGTCCGCCAGGGATTATTTTCTTTAATAAGTCCGGCAAAGAGATCGCACCGCTCAAGGTGGTTGGCTACCAACCCCCGCAGGACTTCATTAAGGTCCTCAATCAATTAAACTTGTTAGGAGATGATGAATGCAATCCTACGGTCGCCTGTTAATTGTTGTCGTCCTATCCGCGCTCTCTGGCTGGTTCTTGTTCCACCAAACCCTAGAGAAAAAAACAGCGCCTGAAGTTAGCGCAGGCGTTGAAAAGGCTGGCAATTCCCTCTACAACATCAGGTTCCCAGACGTGCAAGGTCATCCGCAAGCTTTAAAGCAGTGGCAGGGCAAGGTGCTGGTGCTTAATTTTTGGGCAACCTGGTGTCCACCGTGCCGCGAAGAAATGCCAGAGCTCTCCGCCATGCAGAATCAATACAAGAACCAGAACATGGTAATCCTAGGGCTATCCACGGACGATCTCGACAAGACAAAGGCTTTCATCAGAACCGCCCCAGTGAGCTACCCGATCCTCGCGGGCGATATCGATGCGATGAACCTGGCAGAAAGTTTAGGCAACAACCGCGGGATATTGCCTTATACTGTAATTGTTGATACCAACGGCACCGTTGTGAAGACTTTTTTTGGTCGCATTAATCAACAACTTCTTGAAGAAACCATCATCTCGATGCTCAAAGTTTCACCATCAAAAGAAAAGCAATAAAACAGTTAATTTCTTCAAATTTCGTCAAATTGCTGTAGAATATCTCTTAATTTACGACAAACTTGAAAACTCCAAAAGCGCTTTTTCTTTTGGAAATCATCGAAAATATGGCTGAAACAACTTCAAAATCTGTCTTGGTTTTACATGGCCCCAACTTAAACCTACTTGGTTTGCGTGAGCCGGATCATTACGGCAAAAACACACTCGCTGATATCGATCAACTATTAGCTAAGCGCGCCAAAGAAGCCAACATCAACTTACAGTCATTCCAAAGCAACTCCGAAGTTGAGCTGATTCAAAAATTACATGGCTTAGCAAATAAAAAAGTGGATTTTATCATCATCAATCCTGCTGCCTTTACCCACACCTCCGTGGCGCTCCGTGATGCGCTTTCAGCGATCAAGGTGCCGTTCGTTGAGGTGCACCTATCCAATATTTATGCCCGCGAAACCTTCCGCCACCACTCCTACTTCTCCGACATTGCGGTGGGTGTTATTAGCGGCCTCGGTGCACAGGGTTACTTACTAGCTTTAGATTACGCAATTCAAAAAATTTCTGACTAACTGTCGGATTAAAATAAACGCACGCAATTAAGGTGCTTAACTGAAATATGAGGTGAAGAGATGGATCTACGTAAACTTAAAAAATTGATCGATTTAGTCGAAGAGTCTGGCATTTCAGAACTAGAACTCACTGAAGGTGAAGAAAAAGTTCGTATCAGCCGTAACATTCCACAGGCCCAAGGCACTGTTCACTACGCACAGCCATACATTCAGCAAGCACAACCAGTCGCAGCAACTGCTACAGCGCCAGTCGCAGACGCAGCACCTGCGGCTCCAGTGATTGAAGGCCACGTGGTGAAGTCTCCAATGGTTGGCACGTTCTACCGCTCACCATCACCAGAATCAAAATCTTTTGTGGATGTTGGTTCTACCGTTAACGTTGGCGACACACTTTGCATCATCGAGGCGATGAAGCTACTAAACGAAATCGAGTCTGACCACGCTGGCGTGATTAAAGCGATCCTGGTTGAGAACGGTCAACCCGTCGAATACGGCGAACCTTTATTTATCATCGGCTAAAGAGGCTTTAAATGTTCGATAAAATCCTCATCGCCAATCGTGGCGAAATTGCCTTACGCATCCAGCGCGCCTGTCGCGAGCTAGGTATTAAGACAGTTGCAGTGCACTCAGAAGCTGATAAAGAAGCTAAATACGTCAAACTTGCAGACGAGTCTGTTTGTATTGGCCCAGCAGCCTCCAGCCAAAGCTACTTGAACATCCCAGCGGTGATTAGTGCCGCAGAGGTGACGGACGCGGAAGCGATCCACCCAGGCTACGGCTTTCTCTCTGAGAACGCAGACTTTGCAGAGCGCGTAGAACAAAGCGGTTTTGTGTTCATCGGCCCACGTGCTGAAACTATCCGTTTAATGGGTGACAAGGTAAGCGCGAAGGATACCATGAAGAAGGCCGGCGTTCCTTGCGTGCCAGGTTCAGATGGCGCCCTACCAGATGACCCTGCAGAAATTATCCGCATCGCTAAACATATTGGCTACCCAGTCATTATTAAAGCAGCTGGCGGTGGCGGTGGTCGTGGTATGCGCGTTGTGCATACTGAGGCTGCGCTCATTTCTTCTGTGAACATGACCAAAGCAGAAGCGCAAGCAGCCTTTGGTAATCCAGTTGTTTACATGGAAAAATTCCTTGAGCAACCTCGGCATATTGAAATTCAAATCCTTTCAGATCAGCACGGTAACGCAATCTACTTGGGTGAGCGCGACTGCTCAATGCAACGTCGCCATCAAAAAGTTTTAGAAGAAGCTCCAGCACCTGGCATCTCAACGCGCCTGCGTGACAAGATTGGTCAACGCTGTGCGGATGCGTGTAAGCGCATTAACTACCGCGGCGCAGGTACGTTCGAGTTCCTATACGAAAACAACGAGTTCTACTTCATCGAGATGAACACCCGCGTGCAGGTGGAACACCCTGTGACGGAGATGATCACCGGCGTGGATATCGTACAAGAGCAAATCCGTGTTGCTTACGGTGAAAAACTCCGCCTACGCCAGAAGGACATCCAGTTCCGCGGCCATGCAATCGAATGCCGTATCAACGCAGAGGATCCATACACCTTTGTACCGTCACCTGGTCGTATTAGTACGTTCCACATGCCTGGCGGTCCTGGCATCCGTGTCGATACACATGCGTACCAAAACTACATGGTGCCACCACACTACGACTCAATGATCGGTAAGTTGATCGCCTACGGTGACACGCGTGAGCAGGCCATCGCACGTATGAACATCGCGCTGTCTGAGATGGTGGTTGAGGGCATTAAGACTAACGTTGCACTACACCGTGACCTGATGAACGACGCCGCATTCCAATTGGGTGAGACCAGCATTCACTACCTTGAAAACAAACTTGGCATCCACGCCAAGTAAGGTTTCTGATGGCTTGGGTTTCACTACATATCGAGGCGCATAGTCAAAACGCTGACCTGCTGAGTGACACGCTGATGGAAATCGGCGCGCTCTCAGCAAGCATCGAGGACGCTAACGCAGAAACACCAGACGAGCAGCCCATCTTCGGCGAACCAGGGGATCCACCACCGGGCATCTGGAATAAGAACATCATCAGCGCACTCTTTGATGATGATGTGGATATCGCCAACATCATGGCGCAGGTCGAAGAAATCACCGGATTTAAGGACTTAGTCTACAGCACCGAAAGCGTTGCTGAGCAAGACTGGGTCCGTGCGACGCAGTCACAGTTTGATCCCATCCGCATCACCGACGACCTATGGATTGTGCCGACCTGGCACGATGCCCCAAACCCAAACGCACTCAACATTGTCCTAGACCCGGGCCTCGCCTTTGGGACGGGCAGCCACCCGACCACGCATTTGTGTTTGGCCTGGTTAGTTGACCAAGTAAAACCGCATCACCACGTGCTCGACTACGGTTGTGGCTCTGGCATCCTCGCGATTGCCGCCAAGAAGCTTGGCGCAGCAGAGGTGGTTGGTGTGGATATTGACGCGCAGGCCATCATCTCGAGCGAGTTTAATGCGGAGCAGAATGAGGTGTCAGCCGACTTCTTCATGGCAACCGACTACCCAGAGAAACAAGCCGATATCGTGGTGGCCAATATCCTATCGAGCGCACTCAGTGTCCTAGCACCCGCGCTTGCAGGCGCATGCAAACAAAATGGTCGCATTGCGCTCTCTGGCATCCTGCGCGAGCAGGCCGAGCAGGTTTCCGCCATCTACGCGGAGTGGTTCACAATGGACGCGCCGGTCTTTATGGACAGCTGGACCCTGCTCACCGGCACTAAAAAATAAGCGTTCCCGCCATGCACTTGGTCACCAAATGTCCATCCTGTTACACGCACTTCATTGTGAGGCCCGATCAGCTTGAAACCCATCAGGGCAAGGTGCGATGCGGGCAGTGCCAGCACGTCTTCATCGCCCGAGATCACCTGAGCGAGCAAGCCCCCACCGACAAACTCAGCGGCACCAATACCAAATCAAAAAAATCTTTAGCGTTTTATTCAGCCCTAATAGTTGCAGCGCTATTGCAGATGATCTTCTTCCTGCGCACCGATATCGCCAGAACATGGCCCGCACTAAAACCAGCTCTCACCAATACCTGTCAGGTGCTGGGTTGCGTGTTGCCGCTGCCACACAAGACCGAGCTGATGGCGATCGATGACACCGAGCTCATCAAGGATGAAGCCCACGAGGGGGTAGTCAAGTTCAGCTGCCTGATCATCAACAACGCCCCCCACGCGCAGTCCTTCCCATCCATCGAGCTTACGCTCACAGACAAGCAGGATGCGCCCATCCTGCGACGCAAAATCACGCCTAAGGAGTATTTAAGGGGGTCTTCAATTAAGTTAAATGAGGGTCTGGTGGGGAATGATGAGGTGCGCGTGACGCTGAATATCAACGTCGGGGACTACCAGGTGTCTGGGTTCCGCGCCCTCCTTGTTGACTAGTTCTACTTAAAAAACCTATAGCAACCCCGCTGAGAACATCTCCAGCGCACGGATCGCCTTCGCGATCTCCTCAACCGCCTGCACACGACCGTAGCTCTTACGCCAAGCTAGCCCGATTTGACGTTTTGGGGCTGGCTTCTTGAAGGGGATCGCCTTCACAAGAGGGTTCTGGTACCTACTGATCGTCGCGCTCGCTGGCAATACGGTGATACCCAAATTTGAGGCCACCATGTTGCGAACGGTATCGAGGGAGTTCCCCTGGAGCACCTCGCCGTTTCGGCTTAGGGTTGGACATGCCTGCACCACCTGGTTACTGAAGCAGTGTCCGCTGTTCAGAAGCAAAACTCTCTCATCCCCAAGCTCACTCGCATCCACACCCTTAAGACTTGCCCACTCGTGCGTGACCGGCACGACGACCATGAACTCTTCCTCATAAAGCGGCATTGTTACAACGCCTGAAAGCTCAAACGGTAGGGCAATGATTGCGACATCAATGACGCCGTTGCGCAGCTGTGCCTCGAGGTTGCTGGTAAGGTTCTCCTCAACGATGAGGGGCATCTCCGGTGCAGTTTTACGTAGAATGGGAATAATTTCTGGGAGAAGATAGGGACCGACAGAGTAAATGACACCAAGCTTTAGGGGTCCCGCCAATTGATTGTTGCCTTGCTTAGCGATCTCCTTGACACGCTTGGCCTCCTCGATGACCCTAGTAGCCTGCTCCACCACCAGCTCACCCACAGCTGTCATTGTCACATCATTGCGGCTGCGCTCGAAGAGCATGACACCCAACTCATCCTCCAGTTTCTTAACAGCGAGGCTTAAAGCTGGCTGACTCACGAAACAGAGCTCGGCAGCCTTTCTAAAGTTACGGGACTTGGCGAGGGCAACAACAAACTTTAACTCATTGAGCGTCATTATTCTTTTAACTCTTCCGGCAGTTCGATGGTGTGAGTTGAGAGTGAGATCTCACGCAGAAAACATATCAAGCCACTGATCAGGCTTATCATGGCGAATATAAAGAGGGGCGAGACGAAGTGCGATGGATCTCTGCTACGCTCGTACCCAATAAACAGGGCAACGATCACCGTCGCAACCATTAAGGCGGAAATGGTGCAGAGGCTGATCGACCAGTGCACCCAGACGGCACGCTTTGCGAGCAGGCGGATCTCTTGGAGGTTCTTCGGAGAGTGCGAGTCACGCTCGATCAGCACGCGGTATCTGTCGACTACCCGGCCAAGCCTAAGAGCCAAAACCGACAAAATTGCACCGATGCCCGTCAACAGAAAGACGGGCGCAACCGCCAACTGAATGACGTGTGAGACGGTACCAATTTCATCCATAAAGATTTGCATGTTTCCTGCTCAATGTAGCGTTAATTCCCTATTAGTTTGTCATATAACGTTCGCATAGCAAAAAATATTTATAGAGTTTGTTAAAAGTTTGTTTATTCGTTAAAAATTCAGTTAATATAATTGCTCTGTAACCCTTTATGAATGACCAATCCTATGAACAAACAAGAATTGATTGCTAAGGTTGCTGCCCAAGCTGACATCTCTAAAGCTGCTGCTGCTAAAGTTGTAGATGCTTTTACTAGTAGTGTTACATCTGCTCTTAAATCAGGTGATACTGTTACTTTGATTGGTTTCGGTACATTCGCTGTTAGCCAACGTGCTGCACGTATTGGCCGTAACCCACAGACTGGTAAAGAACTTAAAATCGCTGCTCGCAAGGCTCCAGCTTTCCGCGCAGGTAAAGCTTTGAAAGATGCATTAAACTAAGCTTTAAGTTCTAGTTGCAAAACAAAAAGGCCAACAGTTAGGTTGGCCTTTTTTATTGTCTAAATTTAGAGGCGTGATTACACCAAACGCTTACCGCGCTCATCCACCACCTGCTCACCATCCTCTTTTGAAAATGCGCCTAATTGCGGGTTGGGCAAAATATCTAAAACCAGCTCAGATGGTCTACATAGTTTAGTGCCCAATTGCGTGACTACAATAGGTCGATTAATCAAAATCGGATGCGCCAACATTAAATCAATCAACGCATCATCGCTCAAGCAATCATCCTGCATATTCAGCTCGGTATAAGTCGCCTCTTTAACACGAATCGCCGCACGCACACCATCACCCATATCAGCAATCAATTGCTTTAACTCTGCCTTGCTTGGGGGATTGTTCAAGTACTCAATCACCTCTGGCTCATCGCCCGAGTTTTTAATCAAAGCCAAAGTGTTGCGAGAGGTGCCACATTTAGGGTTATGGTAAATTTTAATCGTCATGTTTATGCTCTTAATTAAATCAAAAAAGCCCTTGCGGGCTCTTATGATTTTAAATCTTCATTTAACTTTAGTATAAAAATTAAATGTCTAGGTTATTTACTCCTAATGCATTATTTTCAATAAACGCACGACGTGGCTCAACTTGGTCACCCATCAGCGTTGTAAAAATCTCATCCGCGGCAATCGCGTCATCAATTTGCACTTTGAGTAAGCGGCGTACTTGTGGGTCCATCGTTGTTTCCCACAACTGCTCTGGGTTCATCTCGCCCAAGCCTTTGTAACGTTGTACGTTGAGGCCATGTTTCGCCTCTTCAAGTAGCCAATCTAGGGCCTCCTTGAAGGTTGAAACCGCTTGTGATTTCTCACCGCGTTGTATGGTTGCACCAGCACCAAGCAAACCAGCAAGCATCACTGAGACACGGCTAATTTGACGGTAGTCACCACCACCCAAGAAGTCGGTATCAACTAGGCAGCACTGCAAGTTACCGTGAACATATTTGTTCACTTCTAAACGGTATGTACCAGCTTCTTGATTAAATGCCACGATCACTTCTGAACCAATCGCACCCAAGATCGGACGTAATTTTTCAGCAGCTGAGTTTGCACTCTTCTCATCAGCCAAACTAATTTCACCAAGATCCTGCAGGGCACGTAGTACGCTTTCGTCATAAAGTGATGAGATACGGCGAATCACAGCCTCTGTGAGCACCATCTGTTTAGCGATAGTCGCAAGTGGCTCATCCGCAAGCGTATCGCCACCCGTTTTAGTGAGGAGTGAGGCGCCCTTCAATGCAGATTGTAGTAGGTACTCATCAAGCTCGTGCTGATCCTTCAAATAACGCTCATCACGGCCCTGTTTGACTTTATAGAGTGGTGGCTGCGCAATATAAATATGACCTCGCTCAACGAGCTCCGTCATCTGACGGTAGAAGAAGGTTAAGAGTAGCGTTCTAATGTGGGCACCGTCGACGTCCGCATCGGTCATGATAATGATGCGGTGATAACGTAGTTTCTCTACGCTGAAGTCTGCTTTGCCAATGCCGGTACCTAGCGCTGTGATTAGTGTCGCAATTTCTTGTGAGCCAAGCAGCTTATCAAAGCGTGCCTTTTCAACGTTTAGGATCTTACCCTTGAGCGGCAGAATCGCTTGGTTCTTACGGTCACGACCTTGTTTTGCTGAACCACCTGCAGAGTCACCCTCGACTAGGTAAATTTCACACTTAGTTGGATCGCGCTCTTGGCAGTCCGCTAGCTTGCCTGGAAGACCCATGGTATCCATTGCACCCTTACGGCGTGTCATTTCACGCGCCTTACGGGCCGCATCACGCGCTCTGGCAGCGTCCACAATCTTATTACAGATCACTTTTGCATCCACTGGGTTTTCAAGTAAAAACTCAGCAAGCTTGCTTGCCACTACATCTTGCACAACAGGTTGCACTTCACCTGATACCAACTTATCTTTTGTTTGTGAGGAGAACTTAGGCTCCGGCACCTTCACTGAAAGTACGCAAGTTAAGCCCTCACGCATGTCGTCACCACTGGTTTCGATCTTTGCCTTTTTCGCTAACTCGTTTTGCTCAATGTAGTTGTTGAGTGTACGTGTCATCGCGGTACGTAGGCCCGTTAAGTGGGTACCACCATCGCGTTGCGGAATGTTATTGGTAAAACACTGTACAGTTTCACTGTAAGAGTCATTCCACTGCATCGACACCTCAACGGTCATGCCATCCTTCTCAGCTACCGCGTAGAACGGTTTAGGATGAAGCACTGACTTACTGCGGTTCATGTACTCAACGAAGCCACGCACACCACCTGAGTAGGCAAAATTTTCGCTCTTACTGTGGCGTTGATCGACCAACTCAATCTTCACACCGTTATTCAAGAACGATAGCTCACGTAAACGTTTTGCCAAAATATCAAAGCTAAACTCAATCAAACCGAAGGTCTCAATCGATGGGAAGAAGTGAACCTCTGTACCAGAGCGTTCTGTGCTACCTGTTTCTGCCAAGGGCGCCTGCGGAACACCGCGCGCGAACTCCATTTGGTAGACCTTACCTTTCTTATAGATCTTCAGCTTCAACCAGTCAGATAATGCGTTCACCACAGACACACCCACACCGTGCAAGCCGCCAGAAACCTTATATGAGTTTTGGTCGAACTTACCACCCGCATGCAACTCGGTCATCACAATCTCAGCAGCAGAACGTTTTACCTCGTTCTTATCATCCTGCTTAATGTCCACAGGGATACCGCGACCATTATCAGTGACGCTGATTGAGTTATCAGAGTGGATGGTGATTTTAATATCATCACAATGCCCAGCCAGCGCTTCATCAATGGCGTTATCCACAACTTCAAACACCATGTGATGTAAACCACTACCATCCGATGTGTCACCAATATACATCCCCGGACGTTTACGTACGGCGTCCAAACCCTCAAGAATGGTAATACTGGATGAATCGTAATCTGATTGTTTTTGAGTCATGTTTTTATCTTAGTGTTAAGTTATGTTTTTAATTTGTTTCACGTGGAACATTAAATGCGCATCGGCATGACAACGTACTTGTAGTTGTCATCGTTTGGTACGGTCAGCAAACAGCTGCTATTTGCATCCGCAAATGAGAAAACAACCTCAGGGCTGGTCACATTATTGAGCACATCAATTAGATAGGTCACATTAAAACCAATATCCAATGTGTCACCCGTGTAGTTCACTTCTAATTCCTCTTCAGCCTCCTCCTGCTCACTATTCGTACTGATCAAGCGTAAGCTGTTTGTGCCTAAGACCATTCGAATACCACGGTACTTCTCATTTGAGAGAATGGAAGCGCGTTGCATCGCAAGTAACACCGTCATTCTATCCACAGTGAAGTTATTTTGATGCCCCACAGGAATTACGCGTGTGTAGTCTGGGAACTTACCGTCAATCACTTTGGTGATTAACTTGATGTCATTAAAATTGAAGTTTACCTGGGTAGCTGATACCTCAACACTCACCTCATTGTCGCTATCTTCCAACAACTTGATTAACTCAATAATAGTTTTTCTTGGGATGATGATGTTTTGCTTATCATAAGATCTTGAAAGCTCTGTTGAGGTAAAACTCAAACGATGGCCATCTGTTCCCACGATATTGAGACGATTACCATCAATCTCAAACAATAATCCGTTTAGGTAGTAACGAATATCTTGCTGCGCCATCGCAAACTCAACCTGTTTAAATAAACCCTTTAATGTGTTTTGCGGGATGGTGATCGTTACCGTGTTGGTACCCACCGCCTTTGTCATTACTGGGTAATCAACCGCTGGTAAGGTTTGTAGGTTGAATTTACTCTTGCCTGCTTTAACAGCCACACGACTGTCTGAGGTTGCCATATTAATTTCAGTGTTGTCTGGCAATGCTCTGCAGATATCCAGGAGCTTCTTTGCTGAAATAGTGGTCGCTAACTCTGCACCAATTGGTGTGTTGATTGATAAAGAAATCTGCATCTCCAAATCTGTTGCTGTTAACACCAATAGATCACTCTTTGCTTCCAATAATAGATTGGAAAGAATTGGTAATGTATGACGTCTCTCAACAATACTACTGACTGAAGAAAGAGGTTTTAGTAGTGTTTCACGGTTTATTTTAATGTTCATGTTTTAAAAACCTAATATATAAATATAT
>CAIULB010000027.1 GCA_903899965.1 uncultured Methylophilaceae bacterium
GGAAATGCTAGGCACTGATTTGCCCACAGAAAGACTTGCCGCCCAAGCGCTGTTGAAGGTAAGCAAGATAATGCTGAAGAATATGATAAAGCGCTTCATTAGATGATAAATTGACGTGTTTAATATGAGATTGATTATATAGTGTTTTAAAAACATGCAATAGAGAGGCTCCAATGCTTAAGCCGTGTTCCGCATCAATTAAAGTTTTTTGTATTTTGACGCTATTGAGATCCCTAACATTAAAAGAAGCAATTGCCGAGGATGGGCTTTCGAAATTGTAATCCCCCCATATTTAGCCACAGCTAAAAGTAGGGTTTAAATTGCGCTCAATTAATTGCCTTGGCGGCACACCACCAATGGCTGAATGAGGTCGCTCATTATTGTAAATCCAAAGCCATTGAGTAGCCAGTTCTTGTGCATGCTCTACGGAATCAAACAAGTGTAAATCCAGCCACTCTTGCCGCACAGTTCGATTAAATCTTTCAACATAGGCATTCTGCGTTGGCTTGCCTGGCTGCGTATACATCAACGTTATATGATGCTCATTAGCCCAGTCTATTAGCTTTTGACTAATGTATTCAGGCCCGTTATCACATCGCAATGCAGCAGGCTTGCCGCGCCATTCAATAATACGCTCTAGTGAACGAATGACCCGCAAGCTTGGCAACGATAAGTCCACCTCAATGCCCAAACCCTCACGATTGAAGTCATCCACCACATTGAAGGTGCGTAAACTACGCCCATCACTGAGTGTGTCGCTCATGAAATCCATCGACCAGACTTGATTCTCCCTAGTAGGCACTTGTAATGCATCCGGCTTATCGCGCTTGATTCGGCGTTTAGGCTTGATCCGCAGATTCAGTTCCAGTTGCCGATAAATGCGATACACCCGCTTATGGTTCCACGTAAATTGTTTGACGTTGCGTAAATACATGAAACACAGTCCAAACCCCCAGCGCCGGTGCGTGCTGGTAAGCCTTAATAGCCAATCCGCAATCACCGCATTCTCGGGGATATGTATCCCTTGGTAACGGTAGGTACTGATGCTGATATGAAATACCGTGCAAGCCGCCCTCAGGCTGATCGGATATTTTTTTAAGGCTAGGTCCACCATCTTGCGCTTGCAAGATGGTGCTATAACTTTCCCTCTAGAGCCTCCAGTCTTATTTCAGCTTTAAGGCGCTCCTCAGCATACATCTTTTTTAAGCGGCGGTTCTCATCCTCAAGCTCTTTCATGCGTTTCATCAGCGAGGTATCCATGCCGCCAAACTTTGCACGCCATTTGTAAAATGTAGCATCACTCATGCCGTGTTCACGACAGAGTTCTGCAACTGATACTCCCTGCTCGTTTTGTTTCAAAATGCTTAGGATTTGTGTGTCTGTGTATTTAGAGGTCTTCATAGAAATTCTCCTGTTAATAGTTTACGAGAAATTTCTACTTTTAAATGTGACTATTTTTAGGGGGGATTACAGCATTGTGACATTATATGAACTCTAACGCAAAAAACTTACTGGCAAAAACGATAGAGAAAATCGATGGCGCCTACTCACCGGCAACCATACGCGCATACAGA
>CAIULB010000028.1 GCA_903899965.1 uncultured Methylophilaceae bacterium
ATGAGAATGCAGATACTATTGTTAACTTATTGAGATTAGCTGAAGTAATTGGCATTGATTTGATACAAGCTGCTAATGACAAGATTGCATTGAATGACATCAAATATCCAGTGGATAAAGCAAAGGGAAGTAATGCTAAATATACGGTTTATCAGGAAATGAGTGAGAAGTAGATTTGGTGAATGTTTCGAATAAAAAAAGCCCGCGATTTGCGGGCTTTTTAATGTTGATTTGACGCTTAAAGCACAGCTAGTGCTGCATCATAGTTAGGCTCGTTAGCGATTTCTGAAACTAATTCGCTATGTAAAACCTTGTTGTCTTCATCTAACACAATCACAGCACGCGCAGTTAAGCCAGCTAAGCTACTATCTAAAATCGCCACGCCGTAGTTAGTCGCAAATTGTGCGTTGTTGCGGAAGCTCGACAATGTAACCACATTTTCAATGCCTTCAGCACCGCAGAATCGGCTTTGTGCAAAAGGTAAGTCAGCTGAAATACAAAGCACCACAGTATTGTTGAGCGCTGCCGCTTTTTTATTGAACTCACGGACTGAAGTTGCACAAGTTGGCGTATCAACACTTGGGAAAATGTTCAGGATTTTACGTTTCCCAGCATAATTGTCCAAAGTCACAGTTTCGCGTTTAGCATTCGCTAACTCGAAGCCGCGCGCAGTTTGGCCAGTAGTTGGTATGTTGCCGCCGATTGAAATCGGATTGCCTTTTAAAGTGACTGCATTTGCCATTTGATGGTCCTTGTTTGTGATTGATGTATTTACCCGACTATTTTAGTACATTATTGGCGATTTTGTATCTTTTGCCATCGCAAAAATCCATCTTAATAAAGCCGATTATCAAAAAAATCTCCTGTGATATAATCATCCGCTTTAATAATTAAGCGAACTCAATGTTTTTCGCAATTTTGCGCGATTAAACAATTTTGATTCGTATTTACTACACACTTCTTGAATTAAGGAACACAGCACATGTCAGCAACCGTTGAAATCATCAGCAAACTTGAACGCCGTATGACGGTAACCGTGCCGATGAAACCAATTGAGGATGAAATCAATCAACGCATCAGCCAATTAATGCGCACTGCAAAATTGCCAGGTTTTCGCCCAGGCAAAGTGCCAGCAAAATTAGTACAACAACAATACGGTGCACAAGCTCGTGATGAAGCCTTAACTAATGCGGTTGAGCGTTCATTCTCTGAAGGTGTTGAATCAAACAAGTTGCGCGTTGCTGGTTACCCAAACATTGAGCACAAGCCTTTTGCTGAAGCTGATAAACAATTCCAATACGTTGCAACTTTTGAAGTGTTCCCAGAAGTTGAAATCGGTGACTTGAGCAAAGTTAAAATTGAGCGTCCAGCACTTGATGTGGCTGAAGCTGATGTAAAAAGAACTTTAGATGTGCTCGTTAAACAACGTGCAACATTCGAACCAGTGAAACGCGCTGCAAAAAAAGGCGACAAGATTAAATTGGGCCTTAGCGCATCGATTGATGGTAACGAAGTAGAAAGCACGGGCGGTCAAACGATTGATTTGGTGATCGGTGAAGGTGGTCGCGTTCCTCAGTTTGATGACAACTTAGTAGGCGCTAAAGCAGGTGGCGAAGCGACATTCGACATTACTTACCCTGCGGACCATCAACCAGAGCAATTGGCTGGTAAAACAGTTTCATACAAAGTGAACTTCGTTGAAGTGGCTCAAGTGAAATTGCCGGAAATTGACGCTGACTTTGCAAAAACATTGGGCGTGGATGATGGCGACGTAGAAAAGATGAAAGCTGAAATTAAAGAGAGCTTGTCACAAGAAGTTATTAAGCGCGTTCGTCAAAATGTGAAAGAGCAAGTATTTGACGCTTTGGTTGCTAATGCGAAATTTGATTTGCCTAACGCTTTGCTTGGTATGGAAATCGATCGCTTAATGCAAATGTCACGTCACAACTTGCAACAACGTGGTGTTGATTTGGCAAACGTTACGCTTGAGCCTTCCATGTTTGAAGAGCAAGCTAAACGCGGCGCTACATTGCGTTTGGTATTGATGCATTTGGTAAATGAGCATTCATTACAAGCGAATGCTGACCAAGTGCGTGCGATGGTTGACCAATTCTCAGTTAGCTTTGAGCGTCCTGAAGATGTTGTGCGTTGGTACTATGACGATGTTAAACGTCTTGATGAGCCAGCAGCATTGGCAACAGAAGAAAACGTTGTGAACTGGGTGCTTGCTGCAGCTAAAGTCTCAGACAAAAAAGTTAAATTTGATGATTTAATGGGTAACGCTTAATGCAAACGCCAAGTCACAGCCAGATGAAAGAGATGATGAACACCATGGATACGCAAGGTCTTGGTTATATCCCTATGGTCGTGGAACAAAGCGGCCGTGGAGAGCGTTCTTATGACATTTATTCACGCCTTCTTAAAGAGCGTGTGATTTTCTTGGTTGGTCCTGTCAATGACATGTCTGCCAACTTGGTGGTGGCGCAGTTATTGTTCTTGGAAGCGGAAAATCCAGATAAAGATATTTCGCTTTACATCAACTCACCTGGCGGCTCAGTGACTGCAGGTATGTCGATTTACGACACCATGCAATTCATTAAGCCTGACGTGAGCACATTGTGTATCGGCCAAGCTGCAAGCATGGGTGCTTTCTTGTTGGCTGCTGGCGCTAAAGAAAAGCGTTTTAGCTTGCCTAACTCTCGTATCATGATTCATCAACCGTCTGGCGGCTTCCAAGGACAATCAACAGATATTGAGATTCATGCGAAAGAAATTCTGTATTTGCGTGGCAAGCTCAATGAAATCTTGGCGCATCACACAGGCCGCACTGCGGATGAAATTGACCGCGACACAGAGCGCGACAATTTTATGAGCGCAGAACAATCAGTGGCTTATGGCTTGATTGATAAAGTGATTGAGAATAGACCAGAGGCCGCTTAAGTCCATTGCGAGTAATGCTAAGGTATTGCTCAAATTAATATCGGAATGTTTAGGAATAATTAATGACTACAAACGCATCAGACGAAAAACTACTTTATTGTTCGTTTTGCGGTAAAAGTCAGCATGAAGTTAAAAAACTGATTGCTGGTCCATCTGTATTCATTTGTGACGAGTGCGTCGATCTTTGCAACGATATTATCCGTGAAGAAGCGCAAACGGCTGATGGTGAAAAAGTTGGTGACAAAAAGCTCCCAACGCCAAAGGAAATCTGCGCGATTCTTGACCAGTACGTGATTGGCCAACTTCAAGCTAAGAAAAGCTTGGCTGTAGCGGTTTACAACCACTACAAGCGCCTGGATCAACCAACAGCAAAAGACGACGTTGAAATCGCTAAAAGCAATATTTTAGTGATTGGTCCAACAGGCTCAGGTAAAACCTTGCTTGCTCAAACACTAGCGCGCTTATTAGACGTACCATTTGTGATGGCTGATGCTACCACATTAACTGAAGCAGGTTATGTGGGTGAGGATGTTGAAAACATCATGCAGAAGCTTCTTCAGAAATGTGATTACGATATTGAAAAAGCGCAGCGTGGTATTGTTTATATCGATGAAATTGACAAGATTACTCGTAAATCAGAAAACCCATCTATTACTCGTGATGTGTCTGGGGAAGGTGTTCAACAAGCCTTGCTCAAGCTAATTGAAGGGACTGTAGCTTCTGTACCGCCTCAAGGCGGCCGTAAGCATCCTAATCAAGAGTTCGTTCAGCTTGATACCACCAATATCCTTTTCATTTGCGGTGGCGCATTTGACGGCTTAGATAAAGTGATTCGTCGTCGTTCTGAAAAGGGCGGTATTGGTTTTGGTGCTGAAGTGAAGAGTAAGGAAGATTCGCGGGCGATTGGTGAAGTATTGCGTGATGTTGAGCCGGAAGACTTGATAAAGTTTGGTTTGATTCCAGAGTTTGTAGGTCGTTTGCCTGCAATTGCAACGCTAGAATCGCTAGACGAAAACGCACTCATGACGATTTTAGTTGAGCCAAAAAATGCTTTAACCAAGCAATTTGCTAAGCTCTTCAAAATGGAAGGGGTTGAGTTGGAATTCCGCGAAGAAGCGCTTCGCTTGATTTCTAAGAAAGCCCTTGAACGTAAGACTGGCGCGCGTGGACTGCGTTCTATCATGGAGCACGCTTTGCTAGAGATTATGTTCGACTTGCCGTCTATGCCTAACTTAAGCAAAGTTGTGGTGGATGAGGGCACGATTAAGGGTGATAACCCACCTATCTTGATTTATTCTGAAGAGCCACTTAAAGCGGAATCTGCTAGCTAAGTCGACTCATTTAGTATTTAATTTAGTTGTAAGCTAAATACTAAAAAATAATTTGCGCTGGCACTTGAAGCGCCATCGTTAATCCCCAATTAGATTGCATAGACTCTCGGTAATCGCCGAGAGTAGCTAAAGCTAAAGGCTTTCTCATGACAGAACAAACATTGCCATCTTTTACCCCAGATACAGGATTCTTGCCGCTATTGCCATTGCGCGATGTGGTGGTTTATCCACATCTCGTGATTCCACTGTTTGTGGGGCGCGCAAAATCAGTTAAGGCGTTAGAGATTGCTTCTGAAGGTAATAAGCAAATTTTCTTGGTGGCACAAAAGTCAGCGAATAAAGATGAGCCTGAAGCTTCGGATTTGTACGATGTTGGTACGATAGCGAGTGTTTTGCAGATGCTTAAACTTCCTGATGGCACTGTCAAGGTGCTTGTTGAGGGTGTTAGTCGTGCCAAGTTAGCCGAATTTCAAGATACCGATGATTGCTTTACTGCAAAAGCAGAAGTGATTGTAGATGACCCAGAAGATGACCATGAAATCCAAGCATTGATGCGCACGGTTTTCACGCAGTTTGACCAATACGTTAAACTCAATAAAAAAATTCCACCTGAAATTCTTACTTCGCTTGCAACCATCGAGGATGCGAGTCGTTTAGCCGACACTATTACAGCGCACTTAACATTGAAGCTGGAAGAAAAACAAAGCATTCTTGAGATGTTTAGTGTCTCACAACGCCTTGAACACTTACTTGGTTTGATGGAAGGCGAGATTGATATCTTGCAAGTAGAGAAGCGCATCCGTGGCCGTGTTAAACGTCAAATGGAGAAGAGTCAGCGTGAGTACTACTTGAATGAACAAGTAAAAGCTATTCAAAAAGAGTTGGGCGAACAAGATGAAAACGCTGATATTGATGAACTAGCTAAGAAAATTGAAGCGGCCAAAATGCCTAAAGAGGCATTGGATAAAGCTAATTCTGAAATGAAAAAGCTCAGAATGATGTCACCTATGTCTGCTGAGGCGAGTGTGGTGCGTAACTACATTGAGACCTTGGTTAATCTGCCTTGGAAAAAGAAAACTAAAATCCATAAAGATTTGGCAGAAGCGCAACGTATTTTGGATGAAGACCATTACGGACTTGAAAAAGTAAAAGAACGTATTGTTGAGTATCTTGCGGTTCAACAGCGAGTTGATAAATCAAAAGCGCCTATCCTTTGTTTGGTTGGGCCTCCTGGCGTGGGTAAGACTTCACTTGGCCAAAGTATTGCTAAAGCAATTAACCGTAAATTCGTGCGCGTAGCTTTGGGTGGTGTACGTGATGAATCAGAAATTCGTGGCCATCGCCGCACCTACATAGGCTCTATGCCAGGTAAGATTTTGCAAAGCATGGCAAAAGTGTCAGTAAAAAACCCATTGTTCTTGTTGGACGAAGTCGACAAGATGGGTCAGGACATGCGCGGCGACCCGTCATCAGCATTGTTGGAAGTGCTTGACCCAGAACAAAACCATACCTTTGTTGACCATTACGTTGAAGTTGAGTACGACCTATCTGATGTGATGTTCGTTGCGACCTCTAATTCGCTGAATATTCCAGAAGCCTTAATGGATCGTATGGAAATTATTCGTCTTGCTGGATATACAGAAGATGAAAAATTAAATATTGCGATGCGATACTTAGTCCCTAAGCAATTAAAGGCGCATGGCTTAAAAGTTGCTGAAATTGAAATTACTGAAGCCTCAGTTCAAGAAATCATTCGTTTCTATACTCGTGAAGCTGGGGTGCGAAGCTTGGACAGGGAAATTTCTAAGATTTGCCGTAAGGTCGTTAAGGACATTTTGACAACAAAATTAACTTTACCTAAAGACGGCAGGATAGAGAAGATTGTTGTGACATCAGAAGTTGTTGAGAAGTACTTGGGTGTTCAACGTTTTGATTACGGCTTAGCCGCCAAAGAAAATCAAATTGGTCAGGTGACCGGTCTGGCTTGGACGCAAGTGGGTGGTGATTTGCTCACTATTGAGTCTGTTGCGATGCCAGGTAAGGGTAAGATGATTACCACTGGTAAGCTTGGTGACGTGATGCAAGAGTCTATTCAGGCTGCGATGAGTGTGGTGCGTAGCCGTGCTAAGCGTTTAGGTATTCCTGAAGATTTTTATGAAAAGAATGATATTCATATTCACTTTCCTGAAGGCGCTACACCTAAGGATGGCCCAAGTGCTGGTATTGGTATTACAACCGCTATGGTTTCAGTTTTGACCAACATCCCTGTTCGCGCCGATGTTGCTATGACGGGTGAGATCACCTTGCGCGGTGAAGTTTTACCAATTGGTGGTTTGAAAGAAAAGCTACTTGCGGCACATCGTGGTGGTATTAAAACAGTTTTGATTCCAGATCAAAACGTCAAAGATTTGACGGAGATTCCTGAGAACGTTAAAAACTGCCTTGAGATTCATCCTGTTAAATGGATAGATGAAGTATTGGAGTTTGCCTTAGAAAGAATGCCAGAAGCAAAACCTGAGATCGTCGTTGCTCCAGAGGTTGTGACTGATGTTAAAGAAGTAGAAGTTTCAGCGATAACCAAACATTAATTGAATGTTTGGTCTTAAACGCTTGACACAGGCTTTTGACACTTGATATAAAGCAAGACAGCAGGGCTTTTATCTAGCCTGTTCTATAAATAAAATCGAAAGGGGATACAAGTGAATAAATCAGAGCTCATCGACCAAATCGCAAAAGCCGCTGGCATCTCAAAAGCTGCAGCAGGTCGTGCATTAGACGCAACAACATCTGCAGTTACTGGCGCATTGAAAAAAGGTGATTTAGTAACACTTATCGGCTTCGGTACATTTTATGTAGGCAAACGTGCTGCTCGTAACGGCCGTAACCCACGTACTGGTGCAACTATTTCTATCAAAGCTGCAAATTCTCCTAAATTTAGGGCTGGTAAAGCGCTTAAAGATGCTGTAAACTAGCGGTCTTCGTTGGTTAACGAATGGGTGATTAGCTCAGTTGGTAGAGCGTCGCCCTTACAAGGCGAATGTCGGCGGTTCGACCCCGTCATCACCCACCATTCAACCAGCGAAAAAAGTCGTTATATTCTTTAGGATGTGGCGCAAAGTTTTGGAGTGGTAGTTCAGTTGGTTAGAATACCGGCCTGTCACGCCGGGGGTCGCGGGTTCGAGTCCCGTCCACTCCGCCACGAATTACCTAGTGTTTAACTACATGTAGTGATTCATCAAACAGCCTCGCGTAAGCGGGGCTGTTTGTTTTTCTACTGTCGGTTAATTCAGCTCGCTCATCTATTGCTTTTAAGGCGCCTCTTGCGCCCCCCTTAAGCCTGTCAAGGCCAACTCTTGTATGGTATATTTACGTATTGTTTACAATTTAGCACTTTGTCACGCTTAAGCTTGTTTTAAATAGTTTTATTAGAACTTATTGAACTGTTCAATGACTTATAAAAGTGCATTTACTTAATTAAATCGAAGGTGTAATCGTTATGTTGGAAGTTATTCGCGCACACTCTAAGGGTTGGATGGCAAAGCTTATCTTAACTTTAATCACAGTGCCATTTGCCTTGTTTGGGATCGACGCCTATTTGAAAGATGCTGGCGCTGGTGCTTCAGTTGCTAAAGTCGATGGAGCGACGATCTCCGTGCAAGAGTATCGTAATGCGATGCAAAGCTTAAGAGACCGACTTCAAAAAGAAAACCCTAAAGATGTTGGTGCTTTAGATTCTCCAGAAGTTAAGCAGTCAGTGTTAGATCGTTTGATTAATACGCGCTTATTAAATGCTGAAGTGGTTCATAGCAACTTTAAAGTAACTAATGAACAATTGGCGCAATTCATAACCAGCCTTCCTGAGTTCCAACAAGGTGGTAAATTCTCGCAAGAAATTTACGACAAATTATTAAGTCAAAATCAAATGACGCCATCTCAGTTTGAGAACAAAATGCGTGGTGAATTGCTGCTACAGCAAGTGCGTGACGGCATACCTGGATTAGCATTTACATCATCTGCTGTTGAAAATGCTGTTCTTAATGTTGAGCATCAACAACGCGAAGTTTCTGTGGCGGAAATTAAAACAGCTGATTTTATTTCGCAAGTAAAAGTTGATCAATCAGAAGTTCAAGCTTATTACGACAAGCATAAAGATAAATTCAAAGTGCCTGAGCAAGTAAAGCTTGAGTTTGTAATGATGTCGGCCAATACGTTAATTCCTAAAATGCAGACGACAGAAGATGAAGCTAAAAAATTCTACAATGAAAATGCTGCTAAGTTTCAGGGTAATGAACAGCGGCATGCTAGTCATATCTTAATTGGTGTTTCAGCAGCAGCATCTCCAGAAGCAAAAGCGGAGGCTAAGAAAAAAGCTGAACAAGTATTGGCTGAAGTGAAGAAGAGTCCAGCTAAGTTTGCTGAATTAGCTAAAAAGTATTCACAAGATCCAGGCTCTGCTGAAAAAGGCGGTGATTTGGGTACGTTTGCGCGCGGTTCAATGGTGAAGCCATTTGAAGAAGCTGTATTCTCAATGAAGCCAGGTGATATTAGTGGGTTGGTACAATCTGATTTTGGCTATCACATCATTAAATTGACTGAAATTGTTGGCCAAGGCCAAGGATTTGATGCGCTGAAACCACAGATTCGCGCAGAGTTAATGTACCAAAAAGCATTGGCTAAGTTTTCTGAGCAAGCTGAGACGTTCAGCGCGATGGTTTATGAGCAGTCAACAAGTCTTCAGCCAGCAGCTGACGCTTATGGTGTTCCTGTTCAAAAAACAGAGTGGTTGAGCTATGCTGATGGTGCTAAATTCTTCAAGAGTGATAAGTTAATGACTTTGGTATTCACAAATGAAGTATTGAAAGATAAGCGTAATACTGAAGCTGTGGAAGTCTCTAATAACACTTTAGTCTCAGCGCGTGTTGTTGATTACAAACCATCAGCGCCACGTAGTTTTGATGAAGTTAAAGGCGGCATTGAAGATTTGCTGAAGATTGAAAAAGCAACTAAGTTGGCGATTGATAAAGGCACGTCATCTCTTGCTGAGTTGAAAGATGGTAAGGCTGCTGGTGGTCTTGATTGGATTGCGCCAGTAACGGTTGATCGAAAGAATGCTCAAGGCTTAACTGATTTGACGATGTCTAATGTATTTAAGATTGATACAACCAAGCTTCCTGCTTATGCTGGTATTGCCGATAGCAAAAAAGGCTACTTGTTGATTAAGGTGACCGCTGTTCAGAATAAACTAGCCGATGATGAGGCGAAGAAGGCGGCGTTGCTTGATTTAAGAACTGCAATAGCATCTGAATATTCATCCGCCTATATTGGTGCATTAAAAGCGAATAAGAAGATTCTTGTGAATACACGCTTGATGATGAGTGATGGTGCGCAAGCTCAGTAATTAGAAGTTAATTAAAACCAATAAAAAAGGCCGTCTGATGACGGCCTTTTTTATTGGTGATGAAACTAGCGCTTAGTCTACGATACCTGCAGCAGTAATATTCATACCACCATCAACGTATGTAATCTCACCAGTCACTCCAGAAGCTAAATCGCTACAAAGGAAAGCAGATACGTTACCTACCTCTTCAATTGTTACGTTACGACGCAGTGGCGCGTGTTTTTCATTGAAGCCTTGCATCTTGTCGAAGTCAGCAATCCCTGAGGCTGCAAGCGTTTTAATTGGTCCTGCAGATACTGCGTTCACACGAATACCTTTTGGACCTAAACTTTGTGCCATATAGCGTACATTTGCTTCTAAGCTTGCTTTAGCAACACCCATAACGTTGTAGTTAGGTAGTGTGCGTTCTGCGCCTAAGTAGCTGATGGTGAGTAGGCTACCATTGCGGCCTTCCATCATCGGCATTGCTGCTTTAGCAAGCGCTGCAAAGCTGTAAGAGCTGATGTCATGCGCAATACGGAAGTATTCGCGTGTGACTTTTTCTAGGTAATCGCCATCTAGTGCATCTTTGGGTACGAAAGCCACTGAGTGCACGATCACGTCAATACCATCCCAATGTTTTGCAAGGGCAGGGAATAGCGCATCGATTTGCTCATCGCTTCCAACATCACAAGGAAGAACAATATTTGAATCAAATTCAGCCGCTAATTTTTTAACGCGGTCTTCAAATTTGTCTATTTGATAGGTAAATGCAAGCTCAGCACCTTCGCGTTTCATCGCTTCAGCAATGCCGTAGGCAATTGAACGGTTACTTAATAGACCAACGATTAATACACGTTTTCCAGTGAGGAATCCCATGAGTAGCTTTCCTTAAAAGTCAAAATTTCTAATTGTTATTTGAAGTTCTTGGGTCTAGCGCATCGCGTAGACCTTCACCAAGCAAATTATAACCCATCACGGTAATTAATATGGCAAGGCCGGGAAAGAGAGATAACCACCAAGCGAACTCGATATATTCCTTCCCATCAGTAAGGATGTTGCCCCAAGAAGCTTGCGGTGCTTGTACGCCCAAACCTAAAAAGCTTAATCCGGACTCTACCAGTACCGCGCTAGCAATGCCAAGCACTGAGCTGACGATAATTGGGGTAAGGCTATTGGGAAGTAATTGTCTAAAAATTAAGCGACTATCTTTAGCACCTAATGTTTGAGATGCAAGCACAAACTCACGATTTCTAAGGCTTAAGAATTCAGCGCGAACCAAGCGTGTTACCCCCATCCAAGAGGTTAGGCCAATAACAATCATGATGTTCCAGATAGAAGGCGTGAGGAATGCAATGACTGCTAGAATTAAAAAGAAGGTTGGTATGGAAAGCATGATATCAACCAAGCGCATGATGATGGTATCTATCCAGCCACGATAAAAGCCTGCAATAGCCCCTAGAACGATTCCGATGATGGTAGCAATACCAACGGCCACGATACCAACTAAAAGCGATATGCGCGCGCCAAATAGCATGCGTGAGTACACGTCTCGACCAAGCCCATCAGTCCCCATTAAGTGGCTCGAGGAGGGAGGAAGTAGAATATTTTTGACGTTGATTGCATCTGGATCAAACGGTGCAATCAAGGGTGCAAAAATAGCCATGATAGAAATAATGCCAATGATAATCAAGCCAGTTAAGGCTAAGGGATTTTTTAGGATGGCGTTCATTGCGCAACCCCTTTACGAACCCTTGGGTCGGCCCAGGCGTAAGCTAAGTCAGCTAGTAAGTTACCTACTAACGTTAGCGCAGAGCCGATAGTGAGGATCCCCATAATGACAGGGAAGTCGCGCATCAGCACGGCATCATAAAAAAGTTTGCCCATGCCTGGGATAGCGAAAATAGATTCAGCAATCACTGAGCCGCCAATCAATCCTGGAATGGACAGACCAAAGATGGTGATGAGTGGCAGTAATGCGTTGCGAAGTGCGTGTTTGTAGACAACAGTATTCTCGGGCAATCCCTTTGCTCTAGCGGTAGTAATGTAGTCTTGATGAAGTACGTCCAACATCCCGTTGCGCACGAAGAGTGAAATACCAGCTAGCCCTGTGAGACCAGAAATTAGGATTGGTAGCGTGAGATGTTTAAGCGTGTCTAATATTTGTGCAAGGCTCGAAAGCTTTTCAGCACCTAAGCTATGCAGTCCCGAGATAGGAAGCCAATTGTGACTCACGCCAGTCCAATACATGAGCATTAATGCCAGCCAGAAGCTGGGAATGGCAAATCCAATAAAGACGAAGATGGTAATCGATCGGTCGGGGAGCTTGTTTTGCGTGAGTGCTGAAATTACCCCTAGCGGCAAAGCGATTGCGATAATCAGGCTCAAACTGAGCACGTTAATGAGCAGGGTAATAGGTAGCGCTTCTTGGATCATGCCCTTGGTTACATTACCGTCTTTATCAGTTTCTTGCCAGAACACAGGACTTTGATGGCTAGCAAATGAGTGGCCGAAGTCTAGCGTTGACATGCGTTTTAGCCATAGTCCATATTGCACAATGACGGGCTTGTCGAGGTTGTAGAGTTCGCGTAACTTTTGGCGAGATTCTTCACTAGTTTTAGGATTAAAGCTTGCCTCTGTGGCGGTGATGTCACCTGGCGCCAAATGCATAATTAAAAATGAAATAAGGCTGATTCCTACTAATAGCGGCACCATCCAAAACAAGCGGTTTAATAAGTATTTCAGCATAATTACTCCGCGCTCATTTCATTGCGTCTTAATGGTGTAGGAATATACCACTCGTAAGAGTTATGTCCGATGCCTGCTGGCGGAGCAGGGTCATCAATACCTTTAACCCGTTTATGTATGGCAGGTAATCCATAGCCCGCAAACAAGTAAACAACAGGACTGTCCTCTAATAAAATTTCAGAAAACTCGTGATAAATTTTCATGCGCTTATCAGGGTTTAGCTCTAGTCGGCCAGCTTCTAACAATTTATCCACTTTAGGGTTGTTGTAGCCGATAAAATTAAATTGCCCAGGTGCTTGTTGAGAGGAATGCCAAATGTTGAACTGGTCTGGTTCAAGACCGAGTCCCCAGCCAAGAAGAACTACATTAAAGTCACCCGTTTTAATAAAGCGGCTAATGAATGTCGCCCATTCCACCACGCGAATTTTTACATCAATGCCAATTTCTTTTAAACGGCGCTGAACTAATACCGCGCTCATTTCGCGCTCTTTGTTTTGATTGGTTAAAATCTCAAAGCTTAAGGGCTGACCGTCGCGGTCTAAGATGCCATCATGGTCGTGGTCTTCAAACCCAGCTTCTTTTAGCAAAGCTATTGCCTTGTGTGGGTCGTAAGGGTAGGGCTGTAACTTAGGATTGCTCCAACGAGTGCCTGGTTTGTAGGGTGAGGCAACAGGTAGCCCCAAGCCTAATAGCACGCCATCAATGATCTCTTGTTTATCAATCGCATAATTAATCGCTTGCCTCACTCGTACATCATCGAAAGGCCTATGTTTGAGGTTAAAGCCTAAATAGGTGTAGCTGTTACCAAGCTCTTTATATTGCGCAATTTTCGCTGTGAGGTCTGGACGTGATGGAAAAATACGTGCGTATTGAATTGAGTTAAGACTCATTGAGTCAATGTTATCAGCCATCAACTCTAAAAATTGCGCTGCACGGTCTGGGATGATGCGAGATACTAAATGATCGATCTTGGCTTGCCCTTGGGTGGTGTTAGGGTTGCGTTTAAGGCTCAGACTTTCCCCTTTTTTCCACTGGTCAAGTTGGTAGTAGTGGCTACCAACAGGGTTACGTGAGAATGGCGTGTTGTTAATGTCTTGATCTTTTAATAGATGTTTAGGCAAGATGTGCAAGCCAGACCATGAATCTAGGGCTGGTGCATAAGGTTGTGCGTAGGTCACTTTAAAAGTATTGCTATCAGGCGCCTCAGCACTTTTTACAAGCTTGTAATCAGCGCCATAAGGTGAGCGCGTCTTGTCATCCGTCACTGTCTTCCATGTGAACAACACGTCTTCGCTTGTAAGCGGCTGCCCGTCAGCCCATTTGAGGTTTGGTTTTAAATGGAATGTGATCGTTTTTTGGTCGGATGAAACATCCCAAGACTGGGCGAGCTCACCAGTTAACTCTAGATTTTTGTCGTACTTTAGTAGGCTGTTAAAAATATTGGATGCAATGGCTGATGCTGATGATTCACCTGCCATCATGGCAATGAGGCCGCTTGGTTCGCCAGATAGGGCATCAACCAATGTGCCGCCAGCTTCAGAAGGGTAGGTTTTATTTAAATAGCCAGCATCCTCGGTTTTTTGCTGACCGCAGCCGATAAGTATGGTTGTCAGCAAGGTGCTAAACAATGCTGTTAGAAGGAATTTCAATGTTTTAGGCTTCTGTTGCATGCGCTTTTGTTGCCTTGGAGATGGACGTTTTAAAATTACTTACCAGCTTTATGTTTTCCTAATTTTTTGCTGGAAGACGATTTTTTAGCACCTTCAGATTTTTTTCCAGAAGATTTGTTCGATGTCGATTCTTTTTTCTTACCATGGTCTCTGACCGAGTTTTTATCTTTTTGTTTCGTATCTGTTGCTTTATTTTCGCTCTCTGGGGGCACAGCACTTGCATCAATTGGCGAGTTATCACTGTTGCTTTCGCTATTGGGAACAAGTATTGACTGTGAGCCACTGAGTTTTTTACCGTTAGAAATGTCGTTCACATCACGAAGTTGGCTCACGTTAATACCAAACTTCTGAGCAATTTTATCCATACGCTCACCACGTTTGGCGTGATAGGTTTGCCAGCTCACAAGTGGTTTATCGTAAGTTGTTAAATTGGTTTTGAATATGGTTGCAGCAGAGATCGGTAATAAAATCTCATGCACGTTACCTGTTTCAGTGATGACTGGTCGGTTGTATTCAGGATTGAGCGACACAAACTCGTCATAAGAAATCTCAGCCAGGCTTGCTGCTAATTTAGCATCAATTTTTTCTGGGGCTGTGACCTTAGTGAAATAAGGGCGGTTTGGGATTGTGTCGATGTTGAGTCCGTAGTTTTCAGGCTGTCGCATAATGTTCTTGATAGCTTGGAGCTTAGGTACGTAGTTCTTGGTTTCTTCAGGAAGCGGTAGGCTTGCGTAATCCGTTGGTAAGCCTTTCTTGATATTACGATCGATTGCGCGTTGTACGGTTCCCTCACCTGCATTGTAGGCTGCGAGCGCCAAATCCCAGCTACCAAACATGCCGTGTAGTTTTTGTAGGTAGTTAAGTGCCGCATTGGTAGCAGCGGTCACGTCGCGCCGATTATCAACCCACCAGTCCTGTTTCAGGCCGAAGTCCTTGCCGGTGGCCGGCATGAACTGCCAGATACCAGACGCCTTAGTGCGGGAGTTTGCAACGGGATTAAAAGCACTTTCCACCATGGGCAGTAGCGCAATCTCGCTTGGCATGCCTCGCTTTTCAACCTCGACCACGATATGGTAGAGGTAACGCTGACTGCGTCCGATCATGCGTTTTACGTAGTCTGGTCTGGCCGCGTACCATGCTTCGTGGTTGCCCGTGTAGGCGGAATTGACCTCGGGCATAGTGTAGCCGCTGATGATGCGCTGACGTAAGTCAGGTGCGTTCTTGTCAATTTTAGCAGGTAGGGAGTCTTTGACCTGATCTGGTAGGTAATTGAGGACAGGATCGAGTTGGGAGTTCGGGGTGATGTTGAAGGTGGGGTCAAGAGCTTCACGGTTAGGTGTGCTGTTGTCTAAAATCACAATGTAGTCACCCTCAACATTGGTTTCAGCTTGTGCGGCAATGGCCAGCAGCAAGAGTGAAAACAACATGAATTTTACTGGGTTTTTACTAACCATGAACACCTTCTAAAGGGCTTGAAATATGCGCGTAAGCGGCCAGTGATAGTAGCCAAATAGGGGTGGGCAGTCAAGCGAAAATCGGCTTGATCGCACGATCAAATCTGCCCATTTTAGAATTGATTGCGCATAGCTCTCAGCGCAGTAAATACTGCAATTGGGTCAGCTTGAGGGAGATTTAAATAGGCCATGATTTCTGGTGAGCGACACCTTAAAAAAGGGTTGGTCGCAAGTTCCAGCGCAATGTTGCTAGGTAGGCTAGGTTGCCCGGATGACCTAAGCGCTTTTGTCATTTGAGTGCGATCCTTCAAGGCAGCGTTATTTGCTTCCACCAGTTGCGCAAATTGCAGGTTGTGCTCTGTATATTCGTGGGCGCAATAAACCGCTGTATTCTCTGGCAACGCTGCGATTTTTTGTAAGGAGTTAAACATCTGAGCCGGGGTTCCCTCAAACAGTCTGCCGCATCCACAACCAAATAAGGTGTCGCCACAGAAAAGTAAATTTGCGCCATAATAAGCTACGTGTCCTAGCGTGTGGCCACCGACGTCGATCACCTTTAATGATAAATCTAAGTCTTGAATGTGAATGGTTTGATTGTCATGCACTGGCGTGTGCTTAAAAGCATACTGTTCTTTTTGGGGTGCGAAGACTTGCGGTGAAAATTCAGCCATCAGCGCATCTACACCGCCAATATGGTCGGCGTGATGATGGGTGATTAAAATGGTGCTTAGTTTGAGGCCATGTTGCTTTAAGGCTGCAATGACTGGCGCAGCATCGCCTGGATCAACAACTGTGGCATGCGTGCCGTTTTCAATGAGCCAAATGTAATTATCTTGAAATGCTGGAATGGGTATGATGTTAAGCATAATGATTGATAGCGTAACATTTTCTGCAAGACTAATGGGTGCTGAAAACGAGTAATGACTAAAGACCTAAATCATCCAGGGATTATGAGTTGGCTAGATACGCCGATAGGCGCTTATCTATTGGCGCAGGAACAGAATCTTTTTGATGATCTGGTGAGCGATATTTTTGGTTTTAACGCACTGCAGTTAGGTTTCTTGCAGGCTGATTTATTGCGTAATTCACGTATTCCGTTTGCGCTAAAGGCGAGTGAAACCCAGGGCAATTTATTGTGCGAAACGCAGCAATTACCGATTGCTAGTAATACCATGGACTTGGTGTTGTTACCCCACACTTTGGACTTTAGTGTGAGCCCCCAGCAAACGCTTCGTGAGGTAGAGCGCGTTTTAATGCCAGAAGGGTATATCGTCATTGCGGGTTTTAATCCGCTTAGCACTTGGGGTATGCGAAGGTTTGTCAGCAAAAGATGCTCATCATCTAGCGCACTTTGGCACGCACACTTTTTATCCGCCTTGCGAATTAAAGACTGGTTGAATTTACTTGGGTTTGAAGTTGTTAGCACGCGCATGGCTTGTCATAAGCTTCCTGTGCAATCGACGTCATGGATGCAAAGGTTTGAGGGTCTAGATAAGCTGGGAAGCCGTTGTTGGCCGATGCTAGGCGGTGTATATTGCATCGTCGCGAAAAAACGGGTGCTTGGGATGCGCATTATCAAACCTAATTGGAAGCAGGGTAAATTGAAACGTGCGCTAGCGATTTCACCATCACAAAAAGACGATGCATCTAGCGCCTTAAGAAATAATTCGGTAACAAAAACAGATAACAAGGTTTAAGTGTGTCAGAAAAACAATCGGAATTAGTGGTGATTTATGCAGATGGTGCATGTAAAGGCAATCCTGGGCCTGGTGGGTGGGGTGCATGGATTAGCATGGGTGGACACTCAAAAGAGTTGTGCGGTGGTGAGCCTGTAACAACCAACAATCGCATGGAGTTAATGGCTGTGATTCGCGCATTGCAAGCTTTAAAGCGAGCATGTAACGTCAAAGTTTATACCGACTCGGTTTATGTGCAAAAAGGTATGACAGAGTGGATCGAGAGTTGGAAAAAACGCGGTTGGCGTACTGCAGATAAAAAGCCTGTTAAAAACGATGATTTGTGGCAAGAGTTAGATGCGATTGCTCAGCAACATCAAATCGAATGGCTTTGGGTGAAAGGCCATGCAGGCGATGCTGGGAATGAGCGTGCGGATGCTTTGGCAAACCAAGGTGTCGCACAAGTGATGCATGGCTAGGTAAAACATAGTAGTTAAAATTTAATTGAGAGTAAGCAGATGAGACAAGTTTTTTTAGATACCGAAACCACAGGGCTGTATCCAGCGCAGGGTCATCGCATTATTGAAATCGCAGCTGTTGAGGCGATTAATCGCCGTGTGACCGACAATCATTTTCATGTTTATCTTAACCCTGACCGTGAGATTGATGCGGCAGCGCAGGAAGTGCACGGTATTACGCTAGAGTTCTTGCAGGATAAGCCACGTTTTGCGGATGTGGTGAGTGAATTTTTAGACTTTGTGGCAGATGCTGAGCTTGTGATTCATAACGCACCATTTGACGTTGGATTCTTGAATTCCGAGCTTGGGAAAATAGACCGTGAAAACTTAGAAAAAACTGCTGGCAATATCATTGATACGCTCAAAATGGCCAAGGATATGCGGCCTGGGCAGCGTAATAATTTAGACGCTTTGTGCCGCCATTACGGGATTGATAACTCTAAGCGTACTTTACACGGCGCTTTGCTCGATGCTGAGTTGCTCGCCGAGGTTTATATGGCGATGACACGAGGCCAAGATAGTCTGATGATGGATATGCTGGAAGATGAGGCGCCACAAAGTGAAGAAGGCGAAACTTCACATCCAATTGTTCTTAAAGTATTAAGCGCTTCAGCTGAAGAGCTTGGGGAACATGAGGCTTATGTAAAAGCGCTAAATAAAGGGGATAACCTTTGGCA
The DNA here is from genome assembly GCA_903899965.1 of uncultured Methylophilaceae bacterium. Lineage (GTDB taxonomy): Bacteria > Pseudomonadota > Gammaproteobacteria > Burkholderiales > Methylophilaceae > Methylopumilus_A. Next base: position 18,392 of record CAIULB010000028.1, read on the forward strand.
AAAACCTTTTGCAGAGACAACGGCAGAGTAACTAGCTTAGCGCGTCTGCCCAGCTATTAGGGGTTTCGTAGAGTCTAACGCGCTCTAGTTTTAGGTGGTTGCCGTAAACGTCTTGATATTGGCTGTTGAGAATGCGAAAAGCTTCCGCAGCCATATTTTCCGCCGTTGGCACGCTATTCATTACCACGGTCTTGTGGTTAGGGAGCGTGTTCAAGAAATTCAAAATTTCAGCGTCGCCTTTGTATACCAAGAAGGCATGATCCCAAACATCGACCACGGATTTCTTTGCGATCGCTTTTACATCTGAAAAGTCCATCACCATGCCATTATCAGAAGAGTTTTCTTGCTGGATGATATCGCCTGATAAGGTAATTTCCATGGCGTAGCGATGGCCATGAAGGTTTTTACATTGGCTTTTGTGGCACGGAATACGGTGCCCAGCGTCGAATTCTAGTCGTGTGGTAATTTGCATAGACGAGATTATATCAGCATTCTCAATCGCTAAATTTTAGGCTTGCCGATTTCCTGAGTGAGCCCTTGGTAATAAGCTAATCTTACTTGTGAGATTTTACCTGTTTCCGTGGCGCCAATAATCGCGCAATCTGGCTCATGGATGTGTTTGCAGTTATTGAAGCGACATTTGCCTAAATATGGCCTAAATTCAATAAAGGCCTGCTCAAGTTCTTCGATGCTCAAATGATTTAAACCAAATTCTTGCAAGCCTGGCGAGTCAATCAAATCGCTTGTTGCGTCTAAATGATACAAATGTGCTGCGGTGGTGGTGTGCTTGCCGCTATCTAAGACCTCGGAGACTTCTTGGGTGCGAACTGCTGATTCTGGAAGAAGGGCATTCACAATCGTGGATTTTCCCATGCCAGATTGGCCAACAAGCACACTTACTTGCCCTGAGAGCCATTGTTTAAGTGGCGTGATATCTTGTTTGGCGGATAGCGGTTGGACTTGGTAGCCTAAATCTTGGTAAACCTTAAGTAGCTTCATCGCTTCCGAGTTATCGGCCAGATCACATTTATTAAGCACGATGACCGCTTTGATGCCAGCTGCTTCAGCAGCAATTAAACAGCGATTGAGTAGTGCCTCATAAAAGCTAGGCGTGGTTGCTAGCACGATAATGACTTGTGTGACGTTAGACGCAAGGGTTTTAGTCTTATAAGCGTTACTGCGAAAAAGCAGGCTGGTGCGAGGATGAAGTTTTTCAACCACGCCCTCTAGCGTATCGGTCATTTTTACATTTACTTGGTCGCCACAAGCTAAATCATTCTTTTTACCACGAGTCACACAGCTGATTTGTTTGCCATCTTTGAGTTCAACACCATAGCGTTTGCCGTATGAGGCGACTACTTGACCTTGCTTTAGATTTTGATTTGCCAAAAGACTACTTTTCGAAGTGATAGTAAGTTTGATTGAGGTAGCTTGCGACATGCAGCTCTTCATCTTCAAACCACTTTAAACCTAGCATGGTGTTGCAGTTGCGGACTTGCGCTTTTAGGCCGCGAGATGTTTTTACTAAACGATTTTCACGGGTGTAAATTGCTGAGCCATCACCACCAAAACTGCTAGCATGGCACGAAATACAGTTTTTTTGTAATAATGCTTTGCCAGCAACAGGATCGCCGCCGGCGTAAAGTGCCGAATACTGGTCAGCATAAGCAAGGCTTGCGCTCATCAGGGTAAGTGATAAGGCGACACGCAAAGTTTTAATCATTTATTCCTTAACCCCTTGAGACTATTTGTAAGCTATATGTTTGTGAGCTTGGCAATACGAATGCTCGCTGGTGGATGTGAATCATAGAATGCTGAGTGTAACGGGTCTGGCGTTAAGGTTGAAGCATTATCGCGATAAAGCTTCACTAAAGCCTCCTCCAAGTGTTTAGCACTTGCATGTTTTGCTGCATAAGCATCCGCTTCAAACTCATTTTTACGTGAGTAATTGGCCATGATAGGGCGCATTACGAATAAGAAAACAGGGCTAACAAGTAAGAACAGTATAAGCGCCATGTAACTGCTCATGTCGTTTACACCCAAGCCTAAGAAAAACCAATTTTGGTCTTTCAGGAAGCCTAGTAAGGCTAAGCCTAAGAAGCTAATAGAAAACATCATGGCAATTCGTTTAATGACGTGTTTATGTTTGAAGTGACCAAGTTCATGCGCAAGCACCGCTTCGATTTCATCGGCATTTAAGCGCTCAAGCAGCGTGTCAAAAAATACCACGCGCTTGCTGTTACCGAACCCAGTGAAATAAGCATTGCCGTGACTGCTGCGAGCAGAGCCATCCATCACAAACAGCCCTTGTGATTTGAAACCACATTTCGCCAATAAAGCCTCGATGCGTGTTTTCAGTGCTTCATCTGCTAGCGGCGTAAATTTGTTGAATATTGGCGCGATAAAGGTTGGGTAAATAGCGAGTACCAATAAGTTGAACACGCTCCAAACGGCCCAAAAATAAAGCCACCAGTATTCGCCAGCACCCTCCATGAGCCATAGTGCGGCAAATAAGATAGGCGCGCCAAGTGCGATACCTAAAATGCTTTGTTTGATCATGTCGCCAATGAACATCACGCGCGTCATTTTATTAAAGCCAAAATGTGCGTCGATGACAAAGGTTTTGTAATAGTCAAAAGGGGTATCAATAATGCCGCTGATAATCAGCGCGCTCAAAATCACCAATGCGCCTCTGAGCATTTCGTGTTCAGGCATGAAATCTCGGCATACATAATCTATCCATTGCAAGCCCCCACCTAATGTAAACGTGAGCAGCAACGCCGCTTGCACTAAGCTTTCTGCAATCACTAGCTTGGTCTTTGCTGAGGTATAGTCGGCAGCCTTTTGATGCGCCTCTATGCTGATATCTTTGCTGAATGCTTTTGGTACTTCGTTACGATGTTTTTGCACAAAGCTAATATGCCGGTTGCCCAACCAAATGCGGGTGAGGGTGGTTAATACCACCAAACTGATGAAGAGAATGCTCAATGTGTAACTTGGTGTAGATTCCATGATTTTTAGGTTTTTCAGTTAAACTAACGACATTATAGAAGCTTCAATCCAGCGAAGGTTCACCAATTGCAATTTATTGAACAAAATTAATGGAAATCATGATGGCAAATCCGAACGACAATTTAATCTGGCTTGATATGGAAATGACAGGCTTGTTGCCAGATACTGACCGCATTATTGAATTGGCGGTTGTTGTGACGGATGCCGATTTGAATTTGATTGCGGAGTCGCCAGTGATAGTGGTGCATCAGTCTGACGAAGTGCTAGATGGCATGGATGCATGGAATAAAGGCACGCATGGCCGTTCTGGCTTGATTGAAAAGGTGAAAGCCTCAACCACGAATGAGGAGCAAGCGACTGCTCAAATGTTGGCGTTTTTAAAGCAACATGTCCCGGAAGCTAAGTCGCCGATGTGTGGTAACTCTATCTGCCAAGATAGACGCTTTATGGCACGCTACATGCCCGAGCTTGAAAAGTACTTTCACTACCGCAATTTAGATGTCAGCACCTTTAAAGAGTTGGCGAGACGTTGGAAGCCAACGATTTACTCTGGATTTAAAAAAGCAAGCAAGCATGAAGCTTTGGCGGACATTTACGAGTCTATAGACGAGCTCAAATACTACCGCGAGCATTTTATAAAGCTCGATTAAAGTAATAGGCAAAAAAATGGGTGCGACCAGCGCACCCGAAGGGAGGAGAAAAGCAGCTTAGGAGTAAGCTCGCTTTTACATAAGCAGTTTGCGTGCCAGCTTTCTCTTCTCTTTATTATTTATTTAAAATTTCTTCATACATTGCTATGTAGGCTTTTGCGCTCTTAGTCCAATCTAAATTTTGGCGCATACCGTTTTCTTGTATTTCTTTCCAAGTCTTTTCATCTTGATAATAGCTTAGCGCCTTGCCCACGGCGGAAACTAGCTCATTGGGATCAGCTTTTTTCATCACAAAGCCAGTCGCTGATTTGTTTTTAAGGCTAGCCTCATTGGTGTCTTTAACAGAATCTGCGAGGCCGCCGGTGTAAGTCACAACAGGCGGAGTGCCGTATCGCAAGCCATACATTTGGTTGAGACCGCAAGGCTCAAAGCGTGATGGCATGATGAAGATATCGCATCCCGCCATGATTTGGTGCGAAAGTGCTTCGTTGTAGCCGATGGTCACGCTCACTTGGTCTGGGAAATGTTTGGCTAAATCGCGGTAACCTTGCTCAAAGCTAGTATCACCACTGCCAAGCACCGCTAACTGGCACCCGTGTTGAGTAAGTAATGATTCTGCACAGGCTAAGAGCATATCCAAGCCTTTTTGGTGGGTGAGGCGGCTCACAACACCTAATAACGGAACTTTAGGTTCTTCTTTTAAGCCTAGCTTGGTTTGAAGTGCGGTTTTAATAACCTGCTTACCAGAGACATTGTCTGCGTTGTAATGCTGAGCAAGATACGGGTCTGTCGATGGATTCCACTCATGCGTATCAAGGCCATTTAAAATGCCGTGTATCTCTTTACCACGTGCTGTGAGCAAGCCTTGCATGCCAAAGCCATAGGCTTCAGTTTGAATTTCTTTTGCATATGTTGGGCTAACAGTCGATAAGCCATCCGCATAGAAAATGCCGGCTTTTAAAAATGAAAGTTGACCATAATATTCCACACCATTGATTTGATAGCTTTCGGCGGGCAAGCCTAGACGCTTTACCCAATCTGCGCCGTAACAGCCTTGAAACGCCAGATTGTGAATGCTTAAGACGGATTTTGCTTGTTTCATTTTGGTGCGGTCTGCACTCATAAAATGCATAAAGGCTGGTGTTAATCCTGATTGCCAATCGTTGCAGTGGGTAATGTCTGGCGCCCAATCCTTTAATGGGCTTTGGTCGCTACTTAAAATGGCTGCAACTAATGAAAGTGTGCCGAAGCGATAAGGGTTGTCTTCCCAATCTTTGCCTGTGGCATCGACATAAGGGCCACCATCGCGCTGATATAAGCCAACTGATTCGATGGCCATTACAGGCACTTTTGTTTCCGGCATTTCACCTTGGATCAAATTGATGGCACCAACGTGAGGTAAGTTAGAAATCGTCGCTAGAAATTTTGGGTTGATCAATTTATCTAGTACTGCAGGATATCCAGGAATCAAAATACGAACATCTGCGTGTATCTCTTGAAGCGCGGCTGGAAGGGAGCCGCTGACATCAGCTAGGCCGCCAGTTTTAATGAGTGGAAAGGCTTCGGAGGTGACGAATAAAATGCGCAATTTTTACTGCTCTCGGTTGAATCAATTGATGCAGTCCATCATACTGACGGTATGATGCCAAATCAAGGCGCAATGATTACCAAGAGGAAATAAACATGGGCATGACAGCCTTTTTTGCAGTAGGAATCGGTGCCGCAATCGGCGCATGGGGACGCTGGGGTTTGAGCTTGATGCTGAATGCTCTGTTTCCATTTTTGCCGCTTGGCACTTTAGTTGCAAATTTAGTCGGCGGTTATTTAATGGGCATCAGCATGGGTTTGGTTGCTTTGGGTGGCTTGTTAAGCCCTGAATTAAGACTGCTCGTCACGACAGGCTTCTTAGGCGGGTTGACTACATTCTCAACATTCTCTGCTGAGTCGGTCACACTCTTCTCTCGCGGAGAGTATGGCTGGGCGTCATTGCATTTGCTTGGACATGTGCTTGGCTCTTTGTTGATGACAGCGCTTGGTTTGCTCACTGTGCAACTTTTGAAGCAGTAAGCGTTCTGATTATTGATGAGTTTACGATTACGCCTTAATTTACTAATTACCGCCTTGTCGCTTGCATTTATGTTGGCGGCAGGGTGGGCTATCGTCAATGATGCTAAGGTTTCCATCAGAGAGCGCGTGGAAGCTGCTTCTCGCGTGACGGTACAACTGCTTGATAACGTTATTGTTACCTCTGTTATGAACCCAAGCTTGGGTGACACAACGGATGTTCTCAATGTCTTTCTGCGCTCCTTAGGATATGTCCGCAGTAGCCAAATAGCTTTGTATGATTATCGTGGCAATGTTTTATATGAATCGCCAAAGTCGACCTATCGTAGTGATGTGCACCCGCCTCAATGGTTTGTGAAGATGGTTGAGCCTCAAAAAGAAATTGTTCAGCGTAGGGTGCGTTTTGGTACTTTGGTTGTGACATCAAGTGCAGCCGGATCCATCCGTGAGGCATGGCGTGGAGTTGAGAAGTTGATGTGGATGGGTTTTGGCTTCTTTTTGTTGCTTAATGTTATGGTGTATGGCTTGTTAAGCCATTCGTTGAGACCTGTTCGTCATATTCTTGGTGCGATTAATCGGATGGAGCAGGGGGACTTAACGGTTCGCCTTGAACCTTTTAAACTTCCTGAGTTCGATACGATTGGGCACAGCTTAAATCGTATGGCAGAGTCTTTGGAAGCAGAGCGTCAACTTGAAGAAAATCGGCAATTGACGGCCTTAATTCAAACCCATATTGAAGATGAACGCAGAAGTTTGGCGCGTGAACTACATGATGAGCTGGGGCAATATGTCACAGCGATTAAAACTTTCGCGGTGGGGATTGCCAATAAAACGACTGAAAAGATGCCGGACGTTTCCTCTAACGCGCAAACTATTGTGGCGGCGGCTAACCATATTTATGATGGCATGCACGATATTATTCGTCATCTACGTCCAGGGGCGCTTGATAATTTGGGGCTTTCTGAGACGCTCAAAGATGCCGTGAATCACCTTCAAAAACAGCATCCTAAGATTGAGTTTGAGCTCGAATTGGCAGGCGCTCTCAATGATCTAGGTGAAAATCTTAATATTAATTTTTACCGGATTGTGCAAGAGTCGCTTAATAACGCGGTTAAGCATGCAAAAGCGAGTAAGATTGCCGTCAGCTTGAAGCAAGATAAAGTTGGGAATTTGAACCTAACAATACAAGACAACGGGCTAGGCATGGACGTCAATAACGTTGACCAATCTCAGCATTTTGGTTTGCTTGGTATGCGTGAACGCACACAAGCATTTCATGGTCAATTTAATATTGAATCGTCGCCCAAAAAAGGCACGATCATTTCTATCTACATCCCCAAGGAGTCAATTGCATGAGCGCCCCCATTAATGTGTTGTTAGTGGATGACCACGCGGTCGTTCGCAAGGGCTTTAAAATGCTTTTAGAGTCTGACGCTGATATCAAAGTAGTCGCGGAAGCAGATAGCGGTGAAAATGGCGTAAAAATGTATATGGAACATAAGCCTGATGTGGTGGTGATGGATATCACTATGCCAGGTATTGGCGGACTTGAAGCGACTGACCGTATTATGGCCAAAGACAGCTCAGCACGTATTCTTGTTCTTTCAGCGCATGAAGACTCTGTACACCCTAAACGCGTCCTAAATGCAGGAGCGATGGGTTATTTGACTAAACGTAGTGCTGCTGAAGAGTTGATTAAAGCGATTCGCACTGTGGCTGGTCGCAAAATGTATTTGGAGGCGAGCATCGCTCAGCAAATGGCGATACAGCAGTTAAACGGTGAAAAGAACCCGGTAGATGTGCTTTCAGACCGCGAATTCGAAGTGTTTATGGCGCTAGCCAAAGGCGAAACTACTAATCAAATTGCTGAGACCTTGAGTTTGTCGCCACGCACTGTGGGTACTCATCTGTACAATATCAAACAAAAGCTCAACGCGGGCAACTCAGCTGAAATCGCATTAATTGCGATGCGATCAGGATTGATTGACCCTTAAGTATTATTTTTAGCGCTTGCATTGGCGCTAACGCTCATTACCCCGCTGCTGATAATAATTGCAATGGCCAGCCAGCGGTCCATCGAAAGCATTTCCTTCCAAAGTAATATCCCAAATAAACTCGCTAGCACCACTGTGGTGTAAGCGAGGCTTCCAACAACCAATGGATTGCCTGTTCGGTAGGCGCGGGTCATGGCAAGCTGAGCAATGGTGGCACAAGTGCCGAGACCAGCAAGTATCGGTAAATCTTTCAATTCGATAGGGTTGAAGTGATGAATCAGCATCCATGCGCCACCCCCTAATGTGCAAACAAGTGAGAAATAAAAAACTGTTCGCCAATCAGGCTCTCCAGCACGTCCTAGCTGAGCGACATGCACATAAACCAAGCCTGCCAAAAGGCCAGAAAGCAAACCTAAGCCCCCTGCAAGAAGCTCTCCGTAATGAATGCTTGGCTTTAATAAAAAGGCTACGCCAACAAAACCTGTGGTGATGGCTACAAGTAAAATCTTTTTGGGTTTTTCCTGAAGCGCAATCGTTAAAATTGCCGCCATGGCTAGTGGTGAGGTGTAGTTAAGCGTAATGGCGGTGGCAAGGGGTAGTTCGCTAATCGCATAAAAGAACATGACCATCGAGATAAAACCAATGATGGAGCGTGACATCTGTTTTTTGAAATGCGTTGTTTTGAGTGATAGTCCATTGACGCTGACATAGCTAGAAATAAACACTAGGCCAATTAATGAGCGGTAAAAGACAAGTTCTGCGCTTGAGAATTTATGCGAGGCGATTTTAACGAGTACGCCCATTACAGCGAAAAAGAATGCTGCGACCAACATCCATAAACTACCCCATTTAAATTGCTTCACAGGTGCGGTTCTAGCTGCGTGCGCAGCCAATAATGAAAATGTTCCAAGCCTGTTTCCATTGGATGTTGATATGGTCCGCGCTCGTCGATGTTTTGGGCAAAAAGTGCTCGGCGACCATCATGCATGCGTTGGCAAATTTCCTTGTCCTCAACAGCAGTCTCTTCATAAGCGGCTTGTTGAGCAGCAACGTATTCACGCTCAAACAGGGCAATATCTTCGGGGTAGTAAAATTCAACCACGTTTGTGCAAGCATCTACGCCGCGAGGAATAATGTGTGAAACCACAAGCACGTTTGGATACCATTCAATCATGAGGAATGGGTAATATACCATCCAAATAGCGCCGTGCTTGGGCAAGCCCTTTTTGCCTTGATATTGTTTAACCTGAGACTGCCAGTTTTTGTAGATATCTGAGCCGGCTTTTTCGTAGCTAGGTTTGTAGCCAACGGTTTGCACACTGTAATCTTTGCCAAACTCCCAATGAAGCACATCACAATCTACAAAGCGGTCTAAGCCCGGATGGAATGGGCCTACGTGATAGTCTTCCAAGTAAACCTCAATGAAAGTTTTCCAATTGAAGTAGTATTCGTCTACCGTGACGCGATCTAGCATGTAGTTTGTGAAGTCGAAATCTTGCTTGCAGCCAAGTGCTGCTAAGTCTTCCGCGATATTGCGTTTGCCATTAAACAGCAAACCCTGCCAGTTGGTGAGTGGGGTGTGGTCTAAGTGTAGACAAGGGTTTTCATCAAAGTGCGGCGCACCTAAAAGCTCGCCTTTGAGGTTGTAAGTCCAGCGATGAAGCGGGCAAACGATATTTTTGGTATTGCCTTGACCGTTCAACATCAGTGCTTGGCGATGGCGGCAAACATTGCTGATTAAGCTAATGCCCTGTTGGTTGTGCACTAAGGCTTTGCCGTCTTTCATCCAGCCCAATGTGAAAAAATCACCTTGATTTGGCACCATGAGCTCGTGTCCAAAATACTGTGGCGCTTTGGAAAATAAGTGTTTTTCTTCGACCGCATAAATGGCGGGGTCAGCATACCAGGCCACAGCTAGCTGTGCTGTTGCCTGCGCTGTAGCATTGCTTTTTGTATTGTTGCTTGATGCGAGAGAAATCATGGTACTTAGTGCTGTTCCGCTAAATATTGTTTTGCAAAATTTAAGCGACAAAGGGCTTGTTTTAATGCGCTTAATTATTTTGAGGTGTGGGATTTTGCACTAACCCCATTTTTTTTCAAGTTTTTTCCAGAGGGCTTGCATTTGATTTGATGTAAGTCAGATGAAATTAGAATAAGTTTCAGCCACTTAAATGAAGAATAATCAGCCTCATAAAGGCCTCGATTCTTGCCTAAAAGCCCGTTTTGAGATAATCTCGATACCTTAGATGTAAAACAATTTCTTAAGCTCAAGGAGCAGGTGAATGAAAAATCCACTAGATTCAATTTTAGGTACGATCATTTCAGGCTTGATTCTGACGTTTGTGTTGTATTCATTTGTGAAACATTTCGTATTGGCGGGGGTATAAATCATGGAATATTCAATGGGTATTTTCCGCTGGTTACACATCATGGCGGGCATCACTTGGATTGGCTTGCTTTACTATTTTAACTTGGTACAAGTGCCAGCAATGAAAGACGCAGCTGCTGACGGTACTGCTGCGGGAATTTCTAAACACGTTGCTCCTCGTGCTTTGCTTTGGTTCCGCTGGGCGGCTGTTGCAACATGGCTGATGGGTGCGGCTTTGTTAGGCCCTAACTTTAGTGCTGCATTTGGTTTGCAAGCTGGCTACACTGGCATTGGTATTGGTGCTTGGTTAGGTAGCATTATGTTATTCAATGTTTGGGTGCTGATTTGGCCTAATCAACAAAAGATTTTGGGCATGGTTTCTGCTACTGATGATGAAAAAGGCAAAGCACGTCGCGTGGCATTTTTAGCATCACGTACCAACATGATGCTTTCAGTGCCTATGTTGTTCTTTATGGCAAACGGTCTGACACATAAGGCGCTTGTTGGTCTGTAAGATTTTTAGTTAAGCTGGAATTGGCGGCTTAAGCCGCCTTTTTCATTTTTATATGGCAACAGATGGTTGCCAATTTCATTTTGTAAGTATTGAGTAAAGTGATATGTCACAACATTTGATGAACACCTATGCACGTCAGCCAGTTAGCTTTGTTAAAGGTGAAGGCGTTTGGCTATTTGATGCAGAGGGTAATCGCTATTTAGATGCGCTCGCTGGTGTTGCTGTCAATGGCCTCGGCCATGGACATCCTAAGCTTGTTAAAGCGATTAGTGATCAAGCGACTAAGCTGATCCATGTTTCTAATGTTTATAACATCAACGAACAAGAGCGTCTTGCCGACAAGCTTTGTGAAGTTTCTGGTATGGACAAGGTATTCTTTTGTAACTCTGGTTGTGAGGCAAACGAGGCTTCAATCAAATTGGCTAGACTTTACGGTCACAACAAGGGTATTAAAAATCCTGAAATCATCGTCATGGAAAAAGCATTCCATGGACGTACATTGGCAACACTTTCAGCAACCGGTAACCGCAAAACGCAAGCTGGATTTGAGCCATTGGTGAGTGGTTTTGTTCGTGTGCCATTTGATGATGTGGAAGCTGTACGTCAAGTTGCATCGCATAATAAAAATGTCGTGGCGATTTTGGTTGAGCCAGTTCAGGGCGAGGGCGGGATTAATATTCCGCATGACGCTGCTGGCTATTTAGAACAACTGCGTAAGATTTGTGACGACAACGGCTGGTTGTTAATGCTGGATGAAGTGCAAACAGGGATTGGCCGCACAGGCACTTGGTTTGCGTTCCAACATACCAATATTGTGCCTGACGTGATGTCCTTGGCTAAGGGCTTGGGTTCTGGTGTGCCGATTGGCGCTTGCGTGGCTAAAGGTGTTGCCGCTGAAACATTCACCTATGGCAAACATGGCTCTACTTTTGGTGGGAATCCCTTAGCCACTGCCGCAGGTTTTGCCACACTGCAAATTATCGAAGAAGAAAACTTACGTGCTCATGCCCAAGTGATGGGTGATCTCATTTGCAACGGCTTGCGTACTGCGCTTAAAGATGTCGCTGGCGTGAATATCATTCGTAATGCTGGTTTGATGATCGGTGTAGAACTCAATCGTCCATGTGGAGACTTGGTTAAACGTGCGCTGACTGAAAAACTTCTCATAAACGTGACTGCAGATAACGTGGTGCGTTTATTGCCGCCGCTTGTGATTAATCAAAGTGAATCTGAGCAGTTGGCGGCAATCTTAGCAAAATTAATTAAGCAATTTTTGAGTGAATAATATTTTTAAATTAATGGTTTAAACGTCCAATTTTTTGGTCAACATCATGACAATCAAACACTTTTTACAATTTAACGACTTAAATCTCGACGAGCTTAATCATATTTTTGAGCGGACTCGCTGGATTAAAGCCCAATTTAAAGCTTATCAACAATATTGGCCGCTGTCAGACCGTACATTGGTCATGATATTTGAGAAGGCGAGTACCCGTACTCGTTTATCTTTTGAAGCGGGCATGCAGCAATTGGGCGGCTCAGCGATTTATTTGAACACGCGTGATTCGCAATTGGGTCGCGGAGAGCCTGTGGAAGATGCAGCGCAAGTCATCTCTCGTATGAGCGACATTGTGATGATTCGTACCTTTGAACAGGACATTATTGAGCGCTTTGCGGCTAATTCACGTGTGCCAGTAATAAACGGCTTAACCAATGAGTATCACCCTTGCCAAATATTGGCGGATATTTTTACATTTATTGAACACCGAGGTCCAATCAAAGGAAAAACTGTTGCTTGGATAGGTGATTCTAACAATGTTTGTAATACATGGTTGCAAGCGGCCGAAGTGCTCGATTTTAATGTGCACGTTTCTACGCCACCGGGCTACGAAGTTGAGCCGGAACGCGCTAATTTATATGGCGATAGCCATTACGAAGAGTTTGCCGATCCAATGGAAGCTGCACGAGGTGCGGACTTGGTGACGACAGATGTTTGGACTTCAATGGGATTTGAGGCTGAAAACGAAGAACGCATGCGTGACTTTGCTGATTGGCAGGTTGATGCAGACATGATGCGCGTGGCGAAAGAGGATGCTTTGTTCATGCATTGCTTACCAGCGCATCGAGGTGAGGAAGTTTCTGCTGAGGTGATAGATGGCAAACACTCAGTCGTTTGGGATGAGGCTGAAAATAGATTGCATGTTCAAAAGGCGCTCATGGAGTACCTTTTGTTAGGGAAAGTTAAGTAATTATTGAGATTGGGAAAGAAGTAATGGGCGATATTAAAAAAGTAGTGTTGGCGTATTCAGGTGGTCTTGATACTTCAGTGATCTTGAAATGGCTTCAAGATGAATACAAATGTGAAGTGGTGACATTTACTGCCGACTTAGGTCAGGGTGAAGAGTTGGAGCCAGCACGCGCTAAAGCAAAAGCTGCCGGCGTTAAAGAGATTTACATTGATGATGTGCGTGAAGAGTTTGTGCGCGATTTTGTATTCCCAATGTTCCGTGCCAATACCGTTTATGAAGGCGAATACTTGCTTGGCACTTCAATCGCACGCCCATTGATTGCTAAGCGCCTTATTGAAATTGCGAATGAGACAGGTGCAGATGCTATCTCTCACGGCGCAACAGGCAAGGGTAATGACCAAGTGCGTTTTGAGCTCGGCGCTTACGCATTAAAACCTAATATTCACATTATTGCCCCATGGCGTGAGTGGGATTTACTTTCACGTGAGAAGCTTTTGGCTTATGCAGAAAAGCATGGTATTCCAGTTGAGATGAAGCATAAACAAGGTGGTAGTCCATACAGCATGGATGCTAACTTGCTGCACATATCTTACGAGGGTCGTCATTTAGAAAATCCAGCTGCAGAAGCTGAAGAAGATATGTGGCGCTGGACAGTATCTCCAGAAAAAGCGCCCGATGCGGCTGAATACATTGATATTGAATATTTAAACGGCGACCCAGTTGCACTTGATGGCAAAAAAATGAAAGCCCATGAAATCTTGGCGTATTTGAATAAGGTTGGTGGTAAACATGGCATTGGTCGTTTGGATTTGGTAGAAAATCGTTATGTGGGCATGAAGTCTCGCGGTTGCTACGAAACACCAGGTGGCACAATTTTGCTTAAAGCGCATCGTGCAATTGAATCCATCACATTAGACCGCGAAGTGGCGCATTTAAAAGACGACTTGATGCCACGTTATGCCAGCATGATTTATAACGGCTATTGGTGGAGCCCAGAGCGTTTGGCGCTTCAAAGCTTAATTGACCACACACAAAAAACTGTCAATGGTTGGGTACGATTGAAACTTTATAAAGGCAATGTGATTGTCGCTGGTCGTGACTCTAAAACGGATTCATTGTTTGATCCAAATATTGCAACCTTTGAAGATGATAAAGGCGCTTATGACCAAAAAGATGCGGCTGGTTTTATCAAGCTTAATGCGTTGAGATTGCGTATTGCGGCAAATTTAAAACAGAAAAAACACTAAACAAAAGAAATCCCCACATTTAAAAGGAAAATATCATGGCTCAGTTTGATAATGTAAGCGTTAAAAGAAAAGCAAACGTCTACTTCGATGGCAAATGCGTTAGCCATACAGTTTTGTTCCCTAACGGCACACGTAGCACAATAGGCGTGATTTTTCCAAGCTCACTGACATTCAACACAGCAGCACCAGAGTTGATGGAAATTAACTTGGGTGTTTGTAAGGTGCGCCTTGCTGGCGAAACGGAATGGAAAACATACAGTGCCGGTGAAAAATTTACTGTGCCAGGCAATTCATCATTTGATATCGAAGTGCTTGAAACACTCGATTACGTCTGTCATTTTGAATAATTAAGAGGTCGATATGCCATCTTTTGATATTACATCTGAAGTTGATATGGTCGCATTGAAAAATGCGATTGATGTGGTTGGTCGTAGTATTACGAATCGATACGACTTTAAAGGCACAAGCGCTAATGTAGAGCTCAACGAGAAAGATAGCCTGCTGACTTTGTTTGGTGATTCTGATTTTCAATTGGATCAAATCAAAGACATTCTATTGCCAGCGATGGAAAAGAAAGAGGCTGACAGTGCAAAGCGCCTTGATCATCAAGATGTTCAGAAGATTTCAGGTAATAAAGTGAAGCAAGTGCTGAAGATTAAAGATGGCATAGATACTGAACTCGCTAAACGCATCGTTAAGCTGATTAAAGACAGTGGCGTTAAGGTGCAAGCCAGCATACAAGGTGATACGGTGCGCGTGGTTGGTGCTAAGCGTGATGTGTTACAAGACACCATAGCCCAGGTTAAAAAATCAGTAACCGACTTCCCTTTGCAGTTTGGTAATTTTAGAGATTAATTTTTTATATTGTTAGAAGCTGAATGAGCGCGAAAACCCTTTACGATAAGTTGTTTGATTCTCATGTGGTGACCGAAGAAAACGGCACTGCTCTGATCTATATTGACCGTCATTTGGTGCATGAAGTGACCAGCCCACAAGCTTTTGAAGGTTTACGTTTGGCGGGTCGCAAGCCTTGGCGTAAAGACTCGATTGTGGCGACTGCTGACCACAACACGCCAACGAATGGCTGGGAAAAGGGCTTGGACGGCATTGCTGATCCTATCTCACGTATTCAAATCGAAACGCTTGATAGCAATATCAAAGAGTTCGGTGCTAAAGCTTACTTCCCATTTATGGATAAAGGCCAAGGCATTGTTCACGTCATGGGACCAGAGCAGGGCGCAACTTTACCCGGAATGACAGTTGTCTGTGGTGACTCTCATACTAGTACGCACGGTGCTTTTGGTGCTTTGGCACATGGCATCGGCACATCAGAAGTCGAGCACGTCATGGCGACGCAATGTTTAGTACAGAAAAAGTCTAAATCCATGCTTGTGCGTGTGGATGGCAAGCTCGGTAAAGGTGTGACAGCTAAAGATGTTGCATTGGCGATTATCGGCAAAATTGGTACCGCAGGTGGCACTGGCTATGCGATTGAGTTTGGCGGCAGCGTTATTCGTGCATTGACCATGGAAGGCCGTATGACGCTTTGTAATATGGCGATTGAAGCTGGCGCACGTGCTGGAATGGTGGCTGTTGATGATGCGACTATCAATTACGTAAAAGGCCGTCCTTATGCGCCCAAAGCAGACCAATGGGCTGCTGCGGTGGCTTACTGGCGTACCTTGGTGAGCGATGATGGGGCTGAGTTTGATGCAACGGTTGTCTTGAATGGTGATGATATTCAGCCGCAAGTGACTTGGGGTACATCACCTGAAATGGTGGTTGGGATTGATGGTATGGTGCCAGACCCTGCAAACGAATCTGATGCAACTAAAAAAGGCAGCATGGAGCGTGCTTTGCAATATATGGGCTTGCAAGCCAATACACCAATGAATGAAATTAGCATCGATAAAGTGTTTATTGGATCATGCACTAATTCTCGTATTGAAGATTTGCGCGCCGCAGCTAGTGTTGCTAAGGGCAAGAAAATTGCTGGAACTGTTAAGTTGGCCTTGGTTGTGCCAGGTTCTGGCTTGGTGAAAGCGCAGGCTGAAGCTGAAGGATTGGATAAAGTATTTAAAGAAGCTGGGTTTGAATGGCGCGAGCCAGGCTGCTCAATGTGCTTGGCGATGAATGCTGACCGATTAGAATCGGGTGAGCGCTGTGCTTCAACATCCAACCGTAATTTTGAAGGTCGCCAAGGCTTGGGTGGTAGAACGCACTTGGTAAGCCCGGAGATGGCCGCAGCCGCAGCGATTGCAGGACATTTTGTTGATGTCCGTAGCTTTAATTAAGGGATTAATGATATGCAAGCATTTACCCAATTAAATGGTTTAGTGGTTCCACTCGATAGAGCGAATGTCGATACAGATGCCATTATTCCTAAACAGTTTTTAAAATCCATCAAACGTAGTGGCTTTGGCCCTAATGCCTTTGATGAATGGCGTTATCTGGAGCATGGTGAGCCTGGTATGGATAACAGTAAACGCAAAATCAACCCTGATTTTGTGTTGAATCAAGCGCGTTATCAAGGTGCTTCTGTCTTGCTGGCGCGTGAGAATTTTGGCTGTGGTTCTAGCCGTGAACACGCACCTTGGGCGCTTGAAGATTATGGATTCCGCGTGATCATTGCACCTAGTTTTGCAGACATTTTCTTTAACAACTGCTTTAAGAATGGCATGTTGCCTATCGTGCTGTCTGCAGATGATGTCGATGCTTTATTCGAAGAAACAGAAGCGTCAGAAGGCTATAAACTCAACATCGACTTGAGCGAACAAAGTATTACTTCGCCAAGCGGCAAGTCCTATAAGTTTGATGTGGATGCTTTCCGTAAGCATTGCTTATTGAATGGCTTGGATGACATTGGTTTGACCATGCAGCATCAGGATGCGATTAAAGCCTTTGAAACAAAACATAAGGCTGTTCAACCATGGCTTTTTAATTAGCCATTATTTAATATATTTTTCAATCACATATTAGTATTTATTAGGAATTTAGATGAAGATTGCAGTTCTGCCAGGTGATGGCATCGGTCCAGAAATCGTTGCTCAAGCAGTTAAGGTTTTACATGCCTTAAACATTGGTCTTGAAATGAAAGAAGCGCCAATTGGCGGTGCTGGATATGAGGCAGCTGGCGATCCACTTCCTGCGGATACATTAAAGCTGGCTAAAGAGTCTGATGCTGTTTTGCTCGGTGCTGTGGGTGACTGGAAATATGACTCATTACCGCGCGATATGCGTCCTGAGCGTGGTTTGCTCCGCATTCGAAAAGAACTTAATTTGTTCGCAAATCTTCGTCCTGCGCTGCTCTACCCTGAACTAGCGTCAGCATCTACTTTAAAGCCAGAGGTGGTTGCTGGTTTAGATATTATGATTGTGCGTGAATTAACGGGTGATATTTACTTCGGTCAACCACGCGGCATTTCAACCTTGCCAAATGGCGAGCGCGAAGGTGTGAACACCATGCGTTATTCCGAATCTGAAATTCGCCGTATTGGTCATGTGGCGTTCAGTATCGCAATGAAGCGCAATAAAAAAGTCTGCTCAGTAGATAAAGCAAACGTGCTTGAGACGACTGAGTTATGGCGTCAGGTGATGATTGAAATTTCTAAAGAATATCCAGAAGTTGAGCTAAGTCACATGTATGTGGATAACGCTGCAATGCAATTAATTCGCGCGCCTAAGCAATTTGACGTGATGGTGACAGGTAATATTTTCGGTGACATTTTATCTGATGAGGCTTCAATGTTGACTGGCTCTATTGGTATGTTGCCTTCTGCATCTTTAGATGCGAATAACAAAGGTATGTACGAGCCTAGCCATGGTTCTGCACCAGACATTGCGAACCAAGATATTGCAAATCCGCTGGCAACTATTCTTTCAGCCGCAATGATGCTTCGTTATAGCTTCAACGATGAAAAGAACGCCACACTTATTGAAGATGCAGTGAAGAAAGCTTTGGCGCAAGGCTATCGTACCGCTGATATTTACACTGAAGGTACTAAGAAAGTGAAATGTAGCGAAATGGGCGACGCCGTCGTTGCTGCTCTATAAGAAATTTAGGAAAAGAAAAATGTTAAAAGTAGGCTTTATTGGTTGGCGCGGTATGGTGGGCTCAGTTCTCATGCAACGTATGTTGGAAGAGAACGACTTTGTGAATATTGAACCGCAGTTTTTCACCACATCACAAGTAGGTGGTGCGGGTCCAAATGTTGGTAAAGATACGCCCCCATTAAAAGACGCTAAAAATATCGCTGAACTCAAGCATATGGATGTGATTGTTTCATGCCAAGGCGGCGATTACACCAGTGAGGTTTTTCCTAAGCTACGTGGCGATGGTTGGAATGGCCATTGGATTGATGCCGCTTCAACCTTACGTATGGAAGAGGATGTTGTCATTATTCTAGATCCAGTGAACATTCACGTCATCAAGGATGCGATGCAAAAGGGCGGTAAAAACTGGGTGGGTGGTAACTGTACAGTGTCGCTAATGTTGATGGCTTTAAATGGCTTGTTCAAAGAAAACTTGGTGGAATGGGCAACTTCCATGACCTATCAAGCGGCTTCTGGCGCTGGCGCACAAAATATGCGTGAATTGCTCAAGCAAATGGGCGCGGCAAACCAAGCTGTTTCTAGCTTACTCGCTGATCCTGCATCTGCAATTTTAGATATCGACCATGCTGTAGCAGCAACTTTGCGTGACGATGCTTTCCCAACAGCACACTTCGGGGTGCCGTTGGCTGGTAGCTTGATTCCTTGGATCGATAAGGATCTAGGTAATGGTCAAAGCAAAGAAGAGTGGAAAGGTGGTGCTGAGACCAATAAAATTCTTGGTCTAGAAGCGAACCCTATCGTGATTGATGGTTTGTGTGTGCGTATTGGCGCCATGCGTTGTCACTCACAAGCACTTACAATTAAGCTTACAAAAAATGTGCCTTTAGATGAAATCAACGATATGTTGGCGAAAGCTAATCGATGGGCAAAAGTGATCCCTAATGAGCGTGACGAAAGTATGAAGCTACTAACGCCTGCCGCCGTGACTGGCACCCTCACAACGCCTGTTGGCCGTTTACGTAAAATGGGCATGGGCGGTGAATACTTATCAGCATTTACAGTAGGTGACCAATTATTGTGGGGAGCTGCAGAGCCGCTACGTCGTATGTTAGATATTTTGGTCAAGTCTTAATGTTGAGTCTATTAGGCTGAATCGTATGAGAAAAATCACAAATCAACTAATCTTAATTCTTTATTTTGCGCTACTGCCACAGGTTGCGTCAGCAATGCAGTTGGGTAAGCTCAGTATTTATTCGGCGTTGGGTGAACCGCTTAATGTTGAAATTGAGTTGTTGGCTACAAACTCTGAAGATTTGGTTAACTTATCAGCAAGTCTTGCATCGGAAGATGAATATAAAGCGCTAGGCATCAATAAAACACCTATTCAGCACAATATCAAAGCAAATGTGGTTCAAAAACCAAATGGTGTTGCTGTTGTTCAATTAACTTCAACTGAAGTCTTAGTAGATCCGTTCCTCGATCTGATGGTTCAGGTGCTTGGAATTGATGGTCAATTATCACGTGAATATACTTTATTGCTTGATCCATTGGTCAATGCTGAGACAATCTCTCAGCCTCCCGTTGTTGAATCACCTAAAGTGGTCGGAGCGCAATCGTCAGATGAGCAAGCTGTTAAGACAGTCATGGGGGATTCATTAAGTTCGGTTGCTAAGCGTCTTAAAATTCACGATGTAAATTTAGATCAACTACTGCTTGGCCTATACAAGGCCAACCCATCAGCATTTATTGACGGCAATATGAATCGCCTCAAAGTTGGGGAGATTATTCGAGTGCCCAGCCAAGAATCTTTCCATGCGATAAGTAAGGATGAAGCAAAGGCTGAGGTACGTGCACAAGTTGAAAGTTGGCAGGTCTACTCAGCAAAGCTTGCGGATGTTGTTTCATATTCGGAGTCTTCTGATAATCATTCTAAAAACCAGAATGCTGGCAAAATTGTTACTGAAGCTAGCGAAAAGGCTGTGTCTAGTAAGGAGGCGTCAGCTGACGTTGTTAGGCTTGCAAAAGCTGAAGATGGACTAAAGGACAATGGCGCTAATCAGATCGCTAATCTAGAAGATGATTTGGCTGCGAAGAAGATTGCGATTAAAGAAACTGATGAAAAATCAGCTTTGTTAGAAAAGCAGATTTCTGACATGAAGCAACTTTTAGTAATTAAAAACAATCCCCTAGCTGGCGCTCAAGAAAGCGCTAAACGAAATAATGCGCGTTTCCCTTATAAATTTACTCCAATTATTTTATCGGTATTTGGTGTTCTCAGCGTTCTTTTCGTTGCGATGTTGTTTCGTCGAAGAAGAGATAAAAAGTTGCTTATGACTCAGAGGTTTATGGGTGACTCACAGAACACTAAAGTGACAGATGTTTTGGTTAGTAAAGTAACAACGCGTCCTGCTATTACTACTCAAGAGCTAGAGGAAAAACTTGATGTGCCTGAGTTTTTGGCAGTTGAGCCAGCAACTGAATCCGAGGTTAAGCCACGCGAGGTGGATTTTTCTGGTATTGATTTAACCTTTGAAGTCGCGCCTGGCTTGAACAAACCTGATGTGATTGCTGCACCTATCCCTGATGCGTTTAACGGTGACTTTTCAAACCTGTTAAAGGTTGATGTTAAACCCCATCAGAGCAAAACTGTTAGAAAGCCTAAATCATCATCTGCTAAGTCTAGCGCTCAAGTGATTTCAATGGAGTCTGCGGAGGTTGCGACTAAGCTCGAGCTTGCTATTGCTTACATTGATATTTCCGATAAAAAAGGTGCTCGCAAATTGCTGGCAGAGGCGCTTGAAGAGGGTGGCCCACAACAGCGTGAGCGTGCTCAAGCGCTTATTGATAGCTTGGCCTAATGAAATTTAATCTCAAGTCAGCCGGGCGTTTTAGTCCGGCTTTTTTATTCAGTCAAGACGGCTTGCATCCAGCCATCAAGATACTCTTGTTTATACTCATGGCTGTGCTGATTCCACATTTAAAATTACTCACGTTGTTTGGTTTGGCTTTTGCACTCTCTCTAGCATTAATTTTTTTTCGTGTGCGAAGTTTTATCTCCATGATGCGTCGTATGCGTTGGCTATTTCTTTCTATGTTGGTTGTTTATGCCTACACAACGCCCGGAGAGTACTTAAGTAATTGGCCATTGGACTTGGCGCCTAGCTATGAAGGCTTGCGTGATGGGATTCATCAAGTATTTAGCGTGAGTCTAGTACTTGCTGGCATTTCTATCTTGCTGGCAACCTCCACGAGAGAAAATTTAATGGTGGGTATTTATACTTTGATAAAGCCTCTGAATATTTTAAGCGTATCGCCAGAAAGATTTACAGCAAGGCTTTGTCTGACGTTGCAATATATCGAGCATGCTAAAAAACAAAGCGTTAAGCAAGATAGGGCTTTAGATTGGCGTGATAACTTTTATGCTGTTTTGGGTGGTACCCAAGACACAGCCCCATCTGAAATAATTAGTTTGTTTGAACCCTCTTTGCATATTCTTGATTACTTATGTGTTGCAGCATTTTTAATGCTGATGGGCATTTACCTATGAGAATCGCTTTAGGATTGGAGTACGACGGTAACCACTTTTGTGGTTGGCAGACGCAGCCCGAAGGTTGTGGTGTTCAAGATCGATTAGAGCAGGCTTTGTCAGATATGGCGGGACATCAGATTGGCGTGGTTGCTGCTGGAAGAACCGATACAGGTGTTCATGCTTTGTGTCAGGTGGTGCATTTTGATACGGAAACAGAACGCCCATTAAGTGCTTGGGTGCGCGGCATTAATGCGAATTTGCCCCCTAATGTGCGTGTACTTTGGGCTCATGTTGTACCAGAGGATTTTCATGCGCGTTTTTCAGCGCGGCGGCGTGATTATCAGTTTGTGCTATACAACGCACCAGTTGCCTCGGCTGTGATGGCAAGTAAAGCAAGTTGGTTTCATTTGCCTCTGGATGTGGGAAAAATGGCCGAAGGCGCTAAGTTTCTGGAGGGGGAGCATGATTTTAGTGCGTTTCGTGCTTCGGAGTGCCAAGCGAAATCTCCTATACGAACACTTTACGAAGCTGAGGTAAGCAAGCATGGTGATTGCATCGTGTTTAATTTCTCAGGAAATGCCTTTTTGCATCACCAAGTGAGAAATATGGTAGGTGCTTTGATCTATGTAGGGAAGGGTAGCTTTGAGCCCCTGCATATTAAAACCTTATTGCAAGCGCGTGACCGCACCAAATCGCCGCCCACTTTTTCCCCAGATGGGTTGTATCTAACAGGCGTTGGCTATGAGGTCCATTGGGGCTTGCCGCTTACACGTCGGTATATTCAATTTTTTACCTCAAACAGCTAACTAAGCTGTGACAGTTTTGCGCCTTTCGGTTACGCTATCATCTTTGACTAAATTGCCTTATTTGTGCGAACTCGTGTAAAAATTTGTGGAATTACCCGCGCCCAAGATGCGCTTGAAGCGGTTAAGCAGGGCGCCGATGCGATTGGTTTGGTTTTTTATCCAAAAAGTCCGCGCAATGTAAGTGCTGCCCAAGCCGCTGAAATTGTTTCCCAAATCCCTGCATTTGTCACCGTGGTTGGCCTGTTTGTGGATGCTGAGCCTGCTTTTATTCAAGAAGTAATTTCGTCTGTAAAACTAGATTTACTGCAATTTCATGGGGATGAAACGCCTTCTGCATGTCGTCAATATTCACGGCCTTATATGAAGGCAATTCGCGTTAAAAACGGTACAAATTTGGTACAATATGCAGCTGATTACGCTGATGCAAGAGCGTTATTGTTAGATGCGTTTGCTGAAGGTGTGCCAGGCGGTACTGGTCTGGTGTTCGATTGGTCATTAATTCCACAGAATTTGCCTTTGCCGATTGTATTGGCGGGTGGCTTAAATGCTGAAAATGTTGGTGTGGCAATTGAACAAGTGCGACCATATGCGGTCGATGTAAGCGGGGGCGTTGAAGCCAGTAAAGGGATTAAGGATGCAGCGAAAATCGCTGCATTCATGCGAGGAGTTAGTAATGCAACTATATGATATGCCAGATGAGCGTGGTCACTTTGGTCCTTACGGTGGCATTTTTGTCGCTGAAACTTTAGTCGAGGCGCTTGAAGAGCTCCGCGTCATGTATGAAAAATATCGTCATGATCCAGAGTTCTTGGCCGAGTTTGCCAATGATTTAAAACATTTTGTTGGACGCCCAAGCCCTATTTATCACGCAAAACGTTGGTCTGACAAAGTGGGCGGTGCTCAAATTTATTTGAAGCGTGAAGATCTAAATCATACGGGCGCACATAAAGTTAACAATACAGTTGGTCAAGCATTGTTAGCAAAACGCATGGGTAAGCCACGCGTGATTGCTGAAACTGGCGCAGGTCAGCATGGCGTTGCAACAGCAACCATTGCAGCGCGTTTAGGTCTTGAGTGTGTTGTTTATATGGGTTCTGAAGACGTGAAGCGTCAAGCACCTAACGTCTATCGTATGAAGCTCTTGGGCGCAACTGTTGTGCCAGTTGAAAGTGGCTCAAAAACACTCAAAGATGCGCTGAATGAAGCGATGCGTGATTGGGTGACTAACATTGAAAATACTTTTTACATTATTGGTACTGTGGCGGGCCCACATCCTTATCCGATGATGGTACGTGACTTCCAAGCGGTGATTGGCGTTGAAGCAAAAATTCAAATGGATGAAATCGTTGGTCGTCAGCCAGATGCGGTAATTG
This sequence comes from uncultured Methylophilaceae bacterium, assembly GCA_903899965.1. Classification (GTDB taxonomy): domain Bacteria; phylum Pseudomonadota; class Gammaproteobacteria; order Burkholderiales; family Methylophilaceae; genus Methylopumilus_A. Next base: position 42,251 of record CAIULB010000028.1, read on the forward strand.
CATGCGTAGGTGGTGGCTCAAATGCGATGGGTATTTTCTATCCGTACATCAATGAAGAAGGTGTGAAGCTAGTTGGTGTTGAGGCTGCAGGCCATGGCCTTGAGACAGGTAAACATGCTGCACCATTAACCGCTAATAGTGCCGTAGGTGTGTTGCATGGTAACCGTACGTACTTAATGCAAGATGAAGATGGTCAAATTATCGAAACGCATTCAATCTCAGCGGGATTAGATTACCCAGGTGTTGGCCCAGAGCATGCATGGTTGAAAGATATTAAGCGTGCTGAATATGTTGCAATTACTGATGATGAAGCGATGGCTGCTTTCCACAGTCTTTGTCGCACTGAAGGTATTATCCCAGCACTAGAGTCAAGTCATGCGCTTGCTTATGCTGAAAAGCTAGCTAAGACAATGTCACCAGACCAAATTATCTTGGTTAACCTTTCTGGTCGTGGTGATAAAGACATGAACACTGTTGCTCAACTTTCTGGAATTACCCTTTAATCTTATGTCACGTATTCAAACTACTTTTGCAACACTTAAGCAATCTGGCAAAAAAGCCTTAATTCCATTCATTACTGCGGGTGACCCACATCCAGATCAAACCGTTGCTATGTTGCATGGCTTGGTTAAAGCGGGTGCTAATTTAATTGAATTGGGCGTGCCTTTTTCAGACCCAATGGCAGATGGCCCTGTAATTCAGCGCGCAAGTGAGCGTGCTTTGGTCCATAAGGTGGGTTTGCGTAAAGTATTGGCTTTGGTTAAAGAGTTTCGCGAACAAGACAACAAAACTCCTATCGTGTTGATGGGTTATGCAAATCCTATTGAAGCCATGGGCGTTGAGAAGTTTGCAGATGCTGCTAAAGAAGCTGGTATTGATGGTGTGTTGACAGTAGATTATCCACCTGAGGAATCAACCGAGTTTAATGCCATGCTTAAAGCGCGTGATATTGATCCTGTTTTCTTGTTATCACCAACGACAGATAGTGCTCGTGTTGATGTTATCGTAAATCAAGCAAGTGGTTTTATTTATTACGTTTCACTTAAAGGCGTGACTGGTTCTAAAAACCTCGATGTCGTTGAAGTGGCTGATCGTGTTGCAGCTATTCGATCACAAACCAATTTGCCTATCGGGGTAGGCTTTGGTGTGCGCGACGCCGAAACGGCTAAAGCAGTTGCAGGTATTGCAGATGCGGTGGTGGTGGGGAGCCGTATGGTGCAAGAGGTTGAAAAATCGACAGCAACTAGTGTCGTTACAAATTTAATGGCGCTCACAGCCGAGCTACGCGCCGCAATTGACGCATAATTGATATCAATACTCGTTTTAACGAGAAAAGGAATAAGCGATGAGTTGGTTACAGAAAATATTGCCACCAAAAATCAATCGAGTGATTGGCCGAAACAGAAAGAATGTACCTGAAGGCCTTTGGAGTAAATGTCCTAAGTGTGATTCAGTGTTGTATCGTACGGATTTGGAGGCTAACGCTGAAGTTTGTCCGCAGTGTGATTATCACAATCGTATCTCAGCTAGAGATCGCTTGAATCTGTTGCTTGATCAAGAAGGTCGCATTGAGATTGGCGCTGATGTTCAACCAATCGATCCATTAAAATTCAAAGACACAAAACGCTACGCTGACCGTATCAAAGCGTCACAAAGCGAAGTAGGCGAGACGGATGCATTGTTGGTGATGCAAGGTACTGTTAAGCAAGTCCCAGTGGTTGCTGCCTCTTTTGAATTCAAATTCATGGGCGGATCCATGGGTTCTGTTGTTGGTGAGCGTTTTGTTCGTGGCGTTCAAGCTGCTATCGACAGTAAATCAGCATTTATCTGTGTCTCAGCGAGTGGTGGTGCACGTATGCAAGAGGGTTTGTTCTCTTTGATGCAAATGGCAAAAACCAGTGCTGCATTAACTAGACTTAGCCAAGCTGGATTGCCTTATATCTCAGTATTAACTGACCCAACCATGGGTGGTGTTTCAGCAAGCTTTGCAATGCTGGGTGACATTATTGTGGCTGAGCCCCAGGCTTTAATTGGCTTTGCGGGCCCTCGCGTGATTGAGCAAACAGTTCGTGAAACATTGCCAGACGGCTTCCAGCGCGCAGAGTTTTTAGTTGACCACGGTGCTGTTGATATCATTATCGACCGCCGTCAAATGCGCGATAAGTTGTCGGTATTGATTGCTAATCTAATGAAATTGCCAGTCGCAGCCTAAATATAAAATAGTTCCTTCTTGACGATTCACGGATACACACAATAAATTGCCTGAACATCCTGATTTGTCTTCAAAAAAAAATGCTGATTTTGACTTAAATGATTGGCTCGCCTACATAGAGGCACTGCATCCCAAAGATATAGAGATGGGATTGGGGCGAGTAAATCAAGTCAAGCAGCGTTTAAATCTCAAAACAGATTTCCCTGTTATCACAGTCGCTGGTACCAACGGCAAAGGTTCAACATGTGCCATGTTGGAGCATATCTACCATGCAGCTGGGTATCGTGTAGCGAGTTATTCCTCCCCCCATCTCTTACGCTACAGTGAGCGTATTCGCGTTGGTTCATTAGAGATTAGTGATGCTGAGTTAATCATCGCATTTCAAGCCATAGAAGATGCGCGACAAGAGATTCAGCTGACGTATTTTGAATATGGCACGTTAGCGGCAATGTGGCATTTCTGTGCGACCAAGGTGGATGTTGCCATTCTTGAAGTTGGCTTGGGTGGTAGGTTGGATGCCGTGAATGTATTTGAACCAAGTTGTGCGATTGTGACAAGCGTGGACTTGGATCACATGGATTTTTTGGGTGATACACGTGAGCTTATTGGTGCAGAAAAAGCGGGTATTTTTAGAAAAAATGTGCCTGCTATTTGTGGTGAGTTAAATCCACCGCAATCATTGATTGATTACGCGCAAAAAACTGGTGCGTCGTTAAAGTGTGTTCAGCGTCATTTTAGTTTTGAATCAGAACAAAACCATTGGCGTTATTTGGCTGATGATGTTGTTTTAGATCGCCTGCCAATGCCTGCATTGATTGGGGACTTTCAGTTATATAACGCATCTTGTGTTATCACCGCTATTCAGTCGTTACAAAATATCTTGCCTGTAAGCCAGGCTGAAATTGAAGCAGGATTATTGACGGTACGCCTGCATGGCCGTTATCAATACTTATCAACTAAGCCTGATGTTATTTTGGATGTCGCACATAATCCACATGCAGCAAAATCGCTTGCTTCTAACCTTAAAAAAACGAGTACATCAGGTAAAACGATTGCTGTATTTGCGATGCTCGCAGATAAAGATATTGCTGGTGTGGTGAATGCAATTGCTAATGAGATAGATGATTGGTATGTTTCCGGTGTTTCTCATGTTAGAGGAGCGGATGGCGCTAAGGTAAAAGATTTAATTCTTTCTGAGTTGCCGAATGCTTCAATTAGTCTATTCGGCGAGGTTGCTGAGGCATATGCTCAAGCCTGTATTGATGCTAATGAAAATGATAGAATTATCATATTGGGGTCATTTTTCACGGTAGCTGAAGTGATGCGTGTTTTACAAACAGCAGCATTAAAAAATGGGATAAATAAAAATGGCGCAAGATAATATGGAATCTCAAAGCGAACAAGAGATTCAGTTTAAAAAGCGCGCAAGAAGGCGCTTAGTTGGTGCGATTGCACTTGTTTTGTTGATGATTGTTTTGCTGCCCATGCTGCTTGAAGACAGGGTTGCTCAAACGCCTAAGGAAGAAGTTGTCATTTCCATTCCTAGTCAAGATGTTCAGTTAGATACTTCACCAGATAAAGTAGTAGAGGCTTCTCAGCAAGTTGAACCTCAATCACCACCAGTCATTTCACCACAATCTGCAGCAACTGCACAAACGACTGAAGTGAAGGCTGCTGAAGTTAAACCTATAGAGCCGCCTGCGCCAGTTGCACAGAACGATAAACCAGTTGAAGCGGCTCCCACTCAAGAAGTAAAAACTGCCCCAAAAGAACAAGATAAGCCAAAAGCAGAAAAGCCTTTACCTAAAGGTAAGTTTTATGTGCAGGTTGGCGTATTCTCAAATCCAGACAAGATTAAGCAATTGCAAGCTAAGTTAAGTGAGAGTGCCCTGAAGTCTTCTACCGAATTAATTGATACGCCTAAGGGTACAAAAACGCGTTTGAGGGTTGGTACATTTACATCCAAAAGTGATGCTGAGGCTGCGCTAGTGAAAGTGAAAGCGCTTGGTTTAACTGACGCTGTGGTGGGTAACTAATGACCATTTTTGATTACGTTGTTCTCGCTATCATCGGTTTATCCATTTTCTTTAGTATTATGCGTGGCTTGGTACGAGAGGTTCTGGCATTGGTAGGTTGGATTGCAGCATTTTTTGTGGCTAAGAGCTACACTTTAGAGCTCTCGCCTTTATTGCCCAAAGCTATCCCTACGGAGACTTTGCAATATCTTGCAGCTTTTATCATTTTATTTTTAGCCACATTGCTTGTGAGTAGTTTACTTGCTATCGCATTGTCGCAAATATTCGAAAAAGTGGGTTTGAGTTTTATAGACCGTGGCTTAGGGGCGGTATTTGGTTCCATCCGTGGCTTAATCATTGTTGGCGTGCTTGTCTTTTTAGGGGGGTTAACAGACTTCCCTAAAGAGAGTGCTTGGCGTAATGCCATGTTTAGCGCACCCCTAGAAGCGATGGTTTTTAGTGCGATGCCATGGGTGCCAAAGGCTATTTCGGATCGCGTAAAGTACGAATAGTAAATATAGTCCTTAACCTCAGCGTTCCTCATTGTAGAATAAGCGTTGAGAACAGATTTTAGTCATATCCTAAAAATAGATTTTTAGTTACAAAGGCAAAGTAAATAATGTGCGGAATTATCGGTATTGTCGGTAAAAATCCAGTTAACCAGTTGCTTTATGATGGTTTGTTGGTCTTACAGCATCGAGGTCAAGATGCGGCAGGGATTGTGACCTGTGATGGCAATACCTTCTATATGCACAAAAATAACGGTCTTGTACAAGATGTGTTTCAAACGCGTCATATGCGTAGTCTTCAAGGGAATGCTGGCATCGCTCACGTGCGCTACCCAACTGCAGGTTCGTCATCGGCTGCAGAAGCGCAGCCTTTTTATGTCAACTCACCATTCGGTATCGTACTTGGTCATAATGGTAATTTGACTAATTCTCCGCAATTAAAACAAGAGATGTTCCGCCAGGATTTACGCCATATCAACACCAATTCAGATTCTGAAGTGTTGTTAAATGTATTGGCACACGAAATTGAACAAACAGCGCATAGCGCAGTACTCAATTCCGACATGATTTTTGATGCAGTTACTGGCGTTCATAAACGTGTAAAAGGTGCTTATGCGGTTGTTGCGATGGTGGCGAACTTTGGCTTGCTTGCGTTCCGTGATCCTAATGGGATTCGTCCATTAGTGATTGGTAAGTCTGAAACTGAAAAGGGTATTGAATACATCGTTGCTTCAGAAAGCGTGGCGCTAGATGTACTTGGCTTTAAGCTAGTTCGCGATGTTGAGCCAGGTGAAGCAGTATTCATTGATATGGACGGTAACTTCTACTCACGTCAATGTGCTGAAAATGCAGCATTAACCCCATGTATTTTTGAATATGTATATCTTGCACGACCTGACTCATTGATTGATGGTGTATCTGTTTATCAAACACGTTTACATATGGGTGAAAGCCTTGCCGAAAAGATTAAGCGTGAATGGAAAGATTTGCAGATTGATGTAGTAATTCCGATTCCAGACACGAGTCGCCCAAGCGCCTTGCAATTGGCTAATGCACTCAATGTCACTTACCGTGAAGGCTTTATTAAAAATCGCTACATTGGCCGTACATTTATTATGCCTGGCCAAGCATTACGTAAAAAATCAGTTCGCCAAAAACTCAATCCAATTGGGATGGAGTTTAAAGGCAAAAATGTATTACTTGTGGATGACTCCATCGTGCGTGGCACCACTTCACAACAAATCGTGCAGATGGCACGTGATGCAGGGGCTAGCAAGGTTTATTTTGCCTCGGCAGCGCCTCCTGTACGCTTCCCCAATGTGTATGGTATTGATATGCCAACACGTAATGAATTGCTTGCTACGGGACGTACTGATGAACAAATCTGTAAAGAAATTGGCGCTGATGCATTGATTTATCAGGATTTGGACGCATTGGTGTCTGCTGTCCAGCTCAGTAATCCAAAAATCAAAGTTTTTGATTGCTCATGCTTTGATGGTAAATATGTCACTGGCGATATTAACGAAGCCTATTTGACGGCAATTGAGAATGCGCGTGGCGATGGTGAAAAGATTAAAAAGCCAGCGAATTCAATTACGCAAATGGATCTGAATCTAGTCAATGCCAAAGAGCACGAGGAAGAAGCTACTTAATGGATATTTATCCAGCTGGCTTGACGATTTTAAGCCTGAGGGATAGTATGGAAATGCGCTGATTTGAGTTGCTTAAAAGCATTGCTCAGCTTGCGGGCGCTAAATAAATTCAGCTAAAGCGAGTGCTAGTATAAGCAAACCCGTTTTAGCCTAACCGCAGAACGGGTTTTTTTATGCCTCAAGTGAGGCAAGTAAAGGTAATCACATGGCAACAAATATTGATTTAAATGACTTTGATGAAAGCGGATGGCATCCTGAGACTTTGGGTGTGCGCGCGGGCAATCAAATGACAGAGTTTGGCGAAAACTCAGAAGCCTTGTTTCTGAATTCAAGCTTTCGGTTCAAGAATGCGGCACAAGCTGCAGCGCGATTTGGGGGCACAGAGCCTGGGAATATCTATTCTCGCTTCACCAATCCAACTGTGACGATGTTTCAAGATAAGCTCGCGGCTTTAGAGGGTGCGGAGCAGTGCGTTGCGACATCGAGCGGCATGTCTGCTATTTTAGCTTGCGTGATGGGCTTGTGTAGTGCTGGCGACCATATTGTCGCTTCACGCAGTATCTTTGGTACTAGCGTTCAGCTTTTTAGCAATATTCTTAAGCGCTGGGGCTTGGAGGTGACTTTTGTGTCACTGACTGATCTTAAAGAATGGCAAGGGGCGATTACACCGAAGACTAAACTGTTCTTCGTGGAGACGCCCTCTAATCCTTTGACGGATGTGGCTGATATTCCAGCTTTAGCAAAAATCGCCCATGGTGCGAATGCCTTATTGGTCGTCGATAATTGCTTTTGTACGCCAGCGATACAGCGTCCATTAAAATTGGGTGCCGATATTATCATTCACTCTGCCACTAAGTACATTGACGGGCAGGGCAGATGCTTAGGTGGTGCTGTGCTGGGTTCTAAAGTGCACATGGAGCCAGTGTATGGCTTTTTACGTACTGCGGGCGTCACCATGAGCGCATTCAATGCGTGGGTGTTTTTAAAAGGACTTGAGACCTTATTTGTTCGCATGGAAGCGCACGCCAAAAATGCTTTAGCGTTGGCCACTTGGTTAGAAACACAGCCACAAGTAGCGCGTGTTTTCTATCCCGGGCTTAAATCGCATCCGCAATATGCGTTAGCCATGAAACAACAATCGAGTGGTGGTGGTATCGTCAGCTTTGAAGTCAAGCCTAAGGCAGGTCAAACCGCACAAGAGGCGGCTTGGGCTCTGATTGATGCTACTAAGCTCATTTCAATTACCGCTAACTTGGGTGATGCAAAAAGCACCATTACCCATCCAGCGACAACGACGCATAGCCGTGTCACTGCAGAGGCAAGAGCGGCTGCTGGCATTACAGATAGCTTGGTAAGGATTGCTGTTGGATTAGAGCATGTGGACGACTTGAAAGCAGATTTAGCTTCATTAACTTAATGAATCAAAAATTTGAGCAATAAAAAAGGCGCCTAGGCGCCTTTTTTATTGCTTACTGATTTACTTCATTAGCGCAATGTTCTGCCAAACATTTGCAATGCTAATTGGTAGCCAGTTGCAGCTAATTGCGGATCATAGCGGTCGCCTTCATCACGCATAAAGGCATGTTGGCCGTTAAATTCGTGCCATGTGAATTTGAGGTCTGTTGCGTTAAGGTCGCTATATACTTGTGCACGACCTGCCGCTGGGATATGAGGGTCTTGTTTACCCCAAATCATAAGTAGCTCACCTTTGATTTTGTCCAAGTTTTCCATGCTGTGTTGACCAGGCTTGTTTGGGATCACTTGCGTGTGCAAATCTGTCGCATAGAAGCAAGCGGTTGATTTTACTTCTGCTTGTAAGGCGGCACGGAAAGCTAAGTGCCCACCAATACAGAAGCCCATGGCGCCAATGTCGCCAGTGCACCAAGCTTGTTTTTTAACAAACTCAATCATGGCTTGGTTGTCAGTATCGTAGCCTTGAACGTCCTTTGCGGCTTTGTCGGCATTGCCTTTGTCGCGACCTGCATCGTCATAACCAAGCACGGTGCCAATCGGGTTGAGTTCGTGGAATACTTCAGGCACAAGGACAGCATAACCATGACCGGCCATAAAACGAGCGGCACGTTCAATGGGGCCTGTTTGTTGGAAAATTTCCGAATAAAATAAAATTGCAGGGTAAGCGCCTTCGCCGGCTGGGCGGTGCACGTAGGTGCGCATAACGCCTGTTGGAGTTGGTAAATCAACGATGTGGCTTTGAATCTTCACGAAGGTATCCTCAAAAATATTTTATTAGTAGTGCATCTTATAGATGAGATTTTACAATATTTCAGCACGTATTGATGCATCAAGTGAGACAAGATTGCTTGGGGTATAATTGCGCTTATGCTAGAAACTTTAACACTCATCATTTCCATTCTTGCACTGCTATTGTTAGTTGTGTTGTTGCGGCAGTCTGCAAACAAACCAAATGCGGAAGGTGCTTTACTTCTTCAGCTCGAAGAAAAGCACAGGGCGATGTTGCTTGACTTGAATGATGGTCTAAATAAATTAGGCGATAGGCTCAATGCTTCGTCTCAAGAATCCAGCGAGCGTCTTAGGGCTGCCGTTGCTCAGGAGTTGGCCCAAACCCGCGAAGCGATGCAGGCTTTGCAAGCAGCGCAAACGACTAGCCTTGCGCAAACCCGTGAAAACGTCATCGAAAAACTTCATACCACATTAGCTGAACAGGGTAAGGCTGAGCAAGAACTCATTCAGGCCACAATGCGTCACGCTACTTTGCAACTGACGGCGAGTATTGAAAGCTTGAGTAAGGTGGTCGATACGCGGTTAGAAGAAATTAGCGGTAAAGTGACCGAGCGCTTGGATGAGGGCTTTAAGAAAACCAATGATACTTTTGTGCGTGTGATGGAGCGTTTGGCGACGATTGATAAAGCACAAGAAAAGATTGATGGCTTAACGACTAACGTTGTTAGCTTGCAGGCCCTGCTGGGTGACAAGCGCTCGCGTGGTGCTTTTGGTGAGGTGCAGCTTGAGGGCTTGGTGCGTAACGTGATGCCGAATGGCACTTATGAGATGCAGTACTCCCTACCTAATGGTACCCGAGTCGATTGTGCCTTGTTCTTACCTGAGCCTACTGGCATGGTGGCAGTTGACTCAAAATTCCCGCTTGAGAATTATCATCGTATGTACGAAAGCGGCGTGACGGATGCGGAAAAAATCACTGCGCAGCGCCAGTTCAAGGCTGACGTTAAAAAGCATGTGGATGATATTGCGAGTAAGTACATTATTGCGGATGTCACTTCAGATGGTGCGGTGATGTTTATCCCTGCAGAGGCGGTGTTTGCTGAGATTCACGCGAACCATCGTGACATTGTGGATTACGCGATGGCGAAAAATGTGTGGGTGGTGTCTCCAACGACTTTGATGGCCGTATTAAATACGGCACGAGCGGTGCTTAAAGATGTGGAAACACGTAAGCAGGTTCACATCATTAAAGAGGAGTTGGGTAAGTTAGGTAAAGAGTTTGGCCGCTTTGATACACGGATGAAGAAGCTTGCGGACCACATTCGTTTGGTACACGAAGACGCGCAGGACGTACAAACTACGAGCCAAAAGATATCACGTCGCTTTTCACAGATTGAGCGCGTAGAGCTTGCTGGTGATGCAGCTTCTTTAGCGTTGCCTATTGATGAGATTGTAGATCTCGATGTGTCTGGGGCTGATTAATTGATTACCGTGCTGTATTTTGCAAGATTAAAAGAATCGCTTAACTACTCGACTGAAGAGATGGAATTACCCGAGGGCGTTAAAACAGTCGCGCAATTAAAAACGCACTTGGCTGAGCGCGGTGAGGCTTGGGCTAATTTATTTAACGGCAAGCAAACGATACGTGCAGCCATTAACCACGGGCTTGTTGATAATGAGGCCGCTGTCAAAGATGGCGATGAAGTGGCCTTCTTTCCACCGGTGACAGGCGGTTAATTTAATACGATGGCGGTGCGTATCCAAACTGAGGATTTTGATGTCGGCGCGGAAGTTAACGCCATGCGGCTTAGCAATCCTAATATAGGCGCGCTTGTTTCCTTTGTTGGGCAAGTGAGAGATTTGAATGATGGCGACAATGTCGCATCCATGGTCTTGGAGCACTACCCTGGCATGACTGAGAAGTCTTTAGAAAGCATCGTGGAGCAGGCGATGAACAGGTGGAACATTGAAGATGCTCTAGTCGTTCACCGCGTGGGTGAATTAAAGCCGTTAGATCAAATTGTGTTGGTCTTGGTGGCATCAGCACACCGCAAAGACGCTTTTACTGCCTGTGAATTTATGATGGACTACCTAAAAACTGAAGCGCCGTTTTGGAAAAAAGAACAAACACCATCTGGTGAGCGCTGGGTAGAGGCCAAGGACTCAGATGATCAAGCTAAAAGCCGTTGGCAGCAATAAACAAGATTAACAATTAGAAAATACCTCATGTCACATTCCTTAAAAGCAGCGCAACTCAATATCCCACTGCAGGCTAGCGAGCTTGGCTTTGCGAATACATCATCATTGAGTTTAGATGATTTCCCATTATGGGTAGGGCAGAAAGATGCTGAGCAGGCGGCTAATTTTGGGCTCAATATCTTTGAGCCAGGCTTCAATATGCTCGTGCTCGGTGAGTCGGGAAGCGGTCGAAAATCTCTGACTTTACAGGCTATTCAGGCAGCCTCGGCTAAGCGCGCTAAACCAAATGATTTGGTCTTGCTCTATCATTTCGAGACACCAGAGAAGCCACTTCCACTTTATCTGAATGCAGGGCACGGCGTGCGTCTTCGTATTGAGATGGATGCCTTTATTCGCCAGATGATTAAAGTGATTCCCGCGCTCATTACACAGACTGCGGCTAAAGATGAAGTGAAGTCTGAAAAAGCATCTAAAAAAGAGGATGCTAGTCAAGTTGACTCAAATGATCAAAGTGTTGAAATAAAACTCGCGCAAGAATTAAAGCACTCACTAGAAAAATTCTTCACTGAACAGTTCGCTCGTTTGATCATGGTTGTGAAGGGCGATGCGAGTCCTTTTGCGATGAATCAGCTTCTTAAGTTTGATCTCTATCTTGCCGCCTTGATGCGCGATGTTTGTGAAAACATCGAAATCTTTAACCAGGGCTCGGGTACTGACAATGAGGGCTTGCTTGAGGGTTTCCTAGGCCGCTTCCGTGTCAATGTGATGGTGGATAATGCCGCTTATCTTGATGATGAGAACTTAGGATCACCAGTCATCTTTGATGAGGACCCAACGTTTAGTTCGCTGTTTGGTGGATTAGAAAGCGCTGATAGCACCAGTAATACTGCTGACTTTATGCGTCTTCGTGCGGGTAACTTGCTCAAGGCCCATGGCGGCACCTTAATGTTCTATTTGCGCGATATTAATGCGGATCAGCAAGCAGGTGTTCAGATTTTAGAGAAGCTACATCGTTTCTTACGCAACGGTTCGATTCAGATTGAAGAGGCAAGTGGCACACCAGGTCAGAACGCGGGCATTCATTTTGCGCCTGAGGCTTTAGCGGCTAACGTGAAGCTGGTGTTAATTGCGACGCGTGAAGAGTATTACGCCTTGCAAGATGAGTTACCTGAGTTTGCGCGTTACTTCCAAATTAAAGTCGATTTTGTTGAGAGCATGCCGGCCAATAAGGCTTCATATACAGCGCTTGCTGGTTTGATTGCTAAGTTTTGTCATCAGCATGCATTAAAGCCCTTTGACGCGAATGCAGTGGTGAAATTAATTCGATTTATGCAGCGCACCATTGATGATCAAACGCGGATAGGTACACGTTTTTCATTGTTAGAGCGATTGGTGCTTGAAAGTGCTGTGATGGCCAATATTGCCGCCTCTGAGTTTGTCAGAGCCGATGATGTGCAAGCCGCATTAGATGCCCGTAGGAAGCGACACAACAGTCCAGAACGTCAATTGCGTGAATCAATGATTGATGGCGAGGTGATGATCAATGTCACGGGCGAGCAGGTTGGTCAGATCAATGGACTAACCCATATCGACCTGGGTGACATGAGCTTTGGCTCTCCTGTGCGCATTTCGGCAAGATGTTATGCCGGCGCTGAAGGTGTCATTAATATCGATCGTGAGGTAGCGATGACGGGCCCTAATCACGATAAGGGCTTGATGATCTTGCGTAGCTGGCTGTCAGCGAGCTTTAGTAGTCTGACGCCATTGTCACTCACGGCGTCTTTGGTGTTTGAGCAGGAGTATTACGGCGTAGAAGGCGATTCTGCTTCATGCGCTGAGCTTTATGCATTACTTTCTGCGCTGTCTGGCGTGCCGATCAAACAAGGCTTGGCTGTAACGGGTGCGATGAACCAGCACGGTGAAGTGATGGCGATTGGTGGCCTCAATGAAAAAATTGAAGGCTACTTCCGTATTTGTAAGGCCATCGGCTTGGATGGCAAGCAGGGCGTCTTAATCCCTAGCCGTAATCTTGCGCACCTGCTGCTCGACGATGAGGTGATCGAGGCGGTGAACTCAGGCCAATTCCACATCTATCCTGTCAGCAACGTGCTCGAGGCGATTGAGCTCTTGACCGACGTACCGGCGGGCGAATTGTCTGGTGAGCGCTATGCCGAAAACACCCTACTTGGTCGTGCGCAGCATCATTTAGAAACTTTCCGTATGGCCCTGCAGCACAATCGCGCCATTCAGCTCAACCATCCGCGTTAATTGAATTAATGGCTGTTGATCATCTATCTGATGGTAAATGCCGCTTAGACAAGTGGCTTTGGGCAGCGCGCTTTTATAAAACGCGTAGCTTGGCGACTGATGCGATTGATGGCGGCAAGATCCATGTGGATGGCGACCGCGTCAAGCCAGCAAAAGAAGTCCGTGTGGGGCAGGTGATTCAAATTCGCCGCAAAGAGCTCGATATGGAGGTGGTGGTAAAAGCATTGTCAGTGACGCGAAGGGGTGCCCCAGAAGCGGCCTTACTTTATGACGAGACATCAGAGAGCGCCGCCAAACGAGATAATGCGGCCGTGACGAGGGAGGCGGACCACGCCAAGCGCGAGAGGGGTGCCGGGCGTCCGACCAAGCGGCAGCTCAGGGATATTAAGAAGTTTACGGGGATTAGTAATTACTAAAAAAGGCGACCAATTAGTCGCCTTTTTCTTTGTGTTAGTTTGTTAGTCCGAGTGGTCGGTGTAGGGGAACTTCACGTGACCGTAACGCACAATCAAGATGGCCAGGGCAATTAAGAGAATAGAACCCGATAGCGCCCACATGCGGAACGCATCCAGCTCTTTGATTTCAAGCACTAAGAAACGCGCTAGGGCGATGATGCCGATGTAAAGCGGATAACGAACAGGTAGATTGCCTGAGCCTAGGTAGTGACCCAGCATGGACATCACCTCCAGGTAGAGGAACATCAGCAGCAAATCGCCAACGGTCAGCGCTTTATCTTCCCAGATGTGGGTGATCTCCTGGAACACCGCAAATATCGTCGCGATGGCGATGATGATGAGCACGATCTGGCCGACCATGCTAAGGCCGCGCTGCGTGAGTTTGGTGAAGTGATTGGGGGTCATATTGGTAGTCTAACTAAAATAGTAATATTGAATTATATCGTTCTTGTGATGAAATAAGGACGTCCTTGTTTACTCTTTATTCAGTGATCTTAACCAAGCCGCTAACTCTACTTCAGTTTTTTGATCGGTGGCTACTTGAATAATCCAATCCCCAAGTGATAGATCAGAAAACTTCATTTTAATATTATTGAGAGATAGGGCTAGAAACAGAACGGTTGCCGCAGTTCGCTTGTTTGCATCATTGAAGCAGTGGCCTTTTGCGATAAATGTTGCGTAGCAGGCAGCTAAATCATAAGCGTCAGCGATAAATCCGTACTGTAAGCGATTGTGTACCGGCTCTAGGACGGCTTCTAAAGACTTATCTTTAGCGAGCCCTTGCAGTTCATTGGGTCCAATAATCCGATCATGCAACTTGATAACGTGTGTAGTTTCTATAATCACGTACTGCATGACTATTTATCTTTCAGATATTCAAGGACGTGATCTATTTGACCCAATTCATTCTTGATGAAGTCATCTATTTGAGTGTTTGACGCATTGATGATCTCAATTTCGGAGACGGCGCTCTTAGGCACGAAGTAACCAATCGCCTCGTTGCGATTAAGGATGGCGACCGGTTGGTTGCCTGCTTTAGCGATTACTTTGTTGGGCTCACGAAGTTCGGTGAGGGATGCGGTGAGCGAACTTAATAACACTTCCATTTTTTTCCCCTTATTTAGATATACATTTAAATATACACTAAAATTAAGTGTGTGAATAGCATCACACTTGGAGTCTGATAAATGGTATTAGCGTGCGTTAAGCCGTTTCTTGTGACCTGGTGTAGCTGAGGTAGAGACCTAGTAACAGACAGGCTAGGATGCCGTGCTCGTGGTGGAAGGTGGTGTTCACGAAGCCGATCCCGAAGGTGGCCACCCAGGCGCTGAGCGATCCCGCCCAGAGGTAGGTCGCCTGGGGGCTGAGTCTGGTGAGCCTGAAGGTTTTGACGAGGTGCCTAAGCCACGCGAGCATCAGGATGAGTGTCATGCCAAGTCCCACCAGGCCACGTTCAACCAGTGCGGTGAGGTAGAGGTTGTGGGAGTGGCCAACGGAGAGTAGATACTTGTCGGGGTTAAAGACCTCGTGACGCCTCTCAACCGACGCCTTCAGGTCCTCCAATTTAATCGACCCCCAGTTGCTCATACCGATACCGAGCAAGGGTGAAAAGTGGGCTGCTTCGAACGAGACGTTCCAAACTAAGTCTCGGGATGCGAGCACGTTGTTATTTTTTTCGTTGGCGATTTGTTTTTGTACCACACCCGTTTGCAGGATTAATGTGAGGGCTGCGACAAGAAGGAGCGTGCTAAGGGTGAGTGACTTTACGAGCCGGCCTCGGCTGATAGCGAGAATAATCATTAGTGCGAGGATAAACCCGATACCAACCGCCCCTCTTGACTGCCCGATGATGAGGCTTGTAAGGAAGCCGATGCTAAGCGCCGCCAATGCGAGACGTTTTAAGTTGTTGCTGGTCCTGTCGTATGATAGAAGCCAGCCCAGCGTCGCCCCGAAGATCATCACGAGGTAGATCGCCGAGTGGTTGACGTGGCCGACGGAGTGCAGCTGCAGGTCGGTCTTGGCGTGCGTAACAAATAGTTGCCAGAGCCCAAAGCCTAGAGGTGGGATGGCGCCGAGAACGATCGCTTTAAAGAAGATAGACAATTCCTCCTTGCCGTATTGCCCCCTAGATACCATCCATCCTGTGCCTATCATGGTGACCAGCACGTTAAAGCCCTTCCATTCCCCATGGTGCGGCATGCCGGCAAACAGGGTGCTTAATAGCGCCGTTCCCAACGTTAGGGCGAAGATGCTATCCCAGATGTCCCAGTTAAGCCTCTGTGGGTTGCCAAGCTGCCTTGCTATCGCCACCAACACAAAGAAGACCAGGAAGATGTTCTTGGGCGCCTCCAGGCTGGGGAGGCTTAGGATCATCAGGCTTAGGAGGAAGATCTCGATGTTCTTAAGAAACTTTTGTGATGGCATGGGGTGCCCTATAAATTTGGTGAGGTGAGTGCAATCTGCATGCTAGAATTGTAGCGTTATTTGACGGGGGTAGTCCATGATTTTGGTGACGGGTGGTGCAGGTTTTATTGGGTCAAACTTTGTGCTGGATTGGCTCGCTGTGGGTGATGAGCCCATAGTCAACCTTGACCTACTGACCTACGCTGGCAACCTGGAGAACCTCTCCTCAATAGACGATGATCCAAGGCACACTTTCGTGCGGGGGGATATTGGCGACAGTAAGCTCGTCGCAGAACTCCTCCATAAATACACGCCACGTGCGGTCATTAACTTTGCGGCAGAGAGCCATGTCGATCGTTCGATCCATAGCCCCGAGGACTTTATCCAGACCAACGTGGTGGGTACGTTTCATTTCCTCGAATCTGTTCGGGCTTATTGGTCTGCACTTGATGATCAATCTAAGTCAGGCTTCCGCTTTTTGCATGTGTCGACCGATGAGGTGTATGGCACCCTGGGTGACAAGGATCCTGCTTTCACTGAGACGACCCCGTACGCGCCCAACAGTCCGTACTCGGCATCCAAGGCGGCGTCTGATCATCTAGTCCGCGCCTATCACCACACCTATGGCCTGCCAGTCTTGACGACGAATTGTTCTAACAACTACGGCCCATACCACTTTCCAGAGAAGTTAATCCCCCTCTGCCTGTTAAATGCCATGGCCGGTAAGCCGCTCCCAATCTACGGTGACGGGCAGCAGGTGAGGGACTGGCTCTTTGTGAAGGACCACTGCAGCGCCATCCGTTCTGTATTATCTGATGGTCGTGTTGGGGAGACCTACAACGTAGGTGGTTGGAACGAGAAGGCTAACCTGGACGTAGTGAACACACTCTGCGAGATCTTGGATAAATTGAAACCGCGAGCAGATGGTGTAAGCTATAAGGCGCAGATCACCTTCGTCAAGGACAGGCCCGGGCACGACAGGCGCTACGCGATCGATGCGACAAAGATCGAGCGTGAGCTCGGCTGGAAGCCTCAGGAGACCTTCGAGACGGGGATCGCCAAGACGGTGGCGTGGTACCTGGAGAACCAGCCATGGGTCTCTAATGTGGTGAGCGGCGAGTATCGTCAGTGGCTTAATAAACAGTACAGCTAAGGTTTTTTTATGAAGATTCTTGTGACGGGAAAGAACGGCCAGGTTGGCCATGAACTCATGCGCAGCCTGGCCCACTTGGGTCAGTTGGTTGGTGTGGACGTGAAGGAGTGCGACCTCGCGCAGTCTGCGGCGATTGATGCACTTTTGGAGCGCGTGAAGCCTGACATTATTGTGAATCCTGCGGCCTATACGGAGGTCGACAAGGCAGAGTCGCAGCCGACCATCGCGCACGCGGTTAACGCCCAGGCACCCAAGCTCCTAGCCCGCTACGCGGCGAGGCATAACATCCCGATCATCCACTTCTCGACGGACTACGTCTTCGATGGCAAGAAGGAGGGTCCCTACGTCGAGGATGACGAGGCTAACCCGAAGTCTGTTTACGGTAAGACCAAGTGGCTCGGTGAGGAGTCTGTAAGAAAGTTGGCGGCCAAACATATTATTATTAGGACCAGCTGGGTCTTCGGTAGCCACGGCGTGAACTTCCTGAAGACCATGCTTAAGTTAGCCTCCGAGCGAGATAAGCTGAGCGTGGTGTCAGACCAGTTTGGGGCACCCACCTCGGCACGACTGCTCGCGGACGCCGTTGCCCAGATCGTGACCGAGCTCGGTGAGCCTGGATCCTACCGTAAGTATGGGACGTATAATGTTGCCGCACGCGGTGAGACCAGTTGGCACGGCTACGCGCAGGTGGTTGTGGAGAAGGCGATTAAGCATGGTATGGCTGTCAAGATTAATCCCAAGGAAATCAAACCAATCTCGAGTAAGGAGTACCCAATGCTGACACCGCGGCCTGCTAATTCGAGGCTCGACACCACCAAGGTGAGTACGGTGTTCTCCGTGAGCCTCCACAAGTGGCAGGACGAGGTGGAGAAGGTTATTCAGGAGATTGCGAAGGAAAAGGTAGCCACTTAAAATTCTTAAGTATCGCCCGCTGAAATATGTTGCATGTAACAGGCCGGTTCATGTTAACATGTTTCATGTAACATGTTTTATGGAAAAACATCATGAGAGAAAATACAACAGTTCGCGTGCAGAAGCACAGGACCACATTGCGTTCGATGGGGATGCGGCCGATACAGATCTGGGTGCCCGATACGCGTTTGCCGTCGTTTGCAGCCGAGAGTAAGCGCCAGTCCCTGTTAGCTGCCGCCGCTGACGTTAAGGATCAGTCGCTGATGGGTTTCTTGGATGACGCATTGGCGGACATCCTCTAGTGCTCAAGCGGGGCAATATCGTATCGATTGTGGTTCAGGGGGGCTTTGGTAAGCCAAGGCCCGCACTGTTAATACAATCGGATATGTTTAATGAGGCCCACGCAACGCTTTCTGTGCTGTTGATCTCAAGTGAGTTGATCGACGCACCATTATTCAGGTTGAGTATCGAGCCGAATCAAGTTAACGGCTTGACGCAGCCAAGTCAGATCCAGGTGGACAAGGTGATGACGGTTCGTAGGGACAGGGTGGGCCAATTAATTGGCAGCGTCGACGATGCGATGATGGTGAGAGTGAATCGTGCCTTGGCGCTCTGGACGGGATTGGCCTAACAAGGCCTTTAATATGGCGATGAACATGAAAAAAAATCGTAAGGGGATCATCCTCGCCGGGGGCTCTGGTACCAGGCTCTATCCTGCAACGCTAGCGGTCTCCAAGCAGCTGCTCCCTGTCTTTGATAAGCCGATGATCTACTACCCGCTGTCGACCCTTATGCTTGCAGGCATTCGCGACATCCTGGTGATCTCGACGCCGCAGGATACGCCGCGCTTTGCGCAGCTATTGGGTGACGGCAGTCAGTGGGGTCTTAATATTTCCTACGAGGTCCAGGCAAGCCCAGATGGTTTGGCGCAGGCCTTTATCATCGGTGAAAAATTCATCGGTAACAACCTCTCTGCACTGGTGCTTGGTGACAATATTTTCTACGGTCACGATTTCCACCACCTGCTCGCAAACGCGAAGGCTAAGGAGGAGGGCGCCTCGGTCTTTGCTTATCACGTGCAGGACCCAGAGCGATATGGCGTGGTTGAGTTTGATCAAGATAACAAGGCGGTTAGCCTTGAAGAAAAACCCACCCAACCCAAGTCAAATTATGCTGTTACCGGGCTCTACTTCTATGACTCGGATGTTGTCGAGATCACCAAGGGGCTCAAGCCGTCTAAGCGTGGTGAGCTGGAGATCACGGACCTGAATCGCGTTTACTTAGAACAGGGAAGGCTTGATGTTGAGATCATGGGGCGCGGCTACGCATGGCTCGATACCGGGACGCACGAGTCCCTGCTCGAGGCGGGTCAGTTCATTGCGACCATCGAGAATCGTCAGGGGCTCAAGGTCGCCTGCCCGGAGGAGATCGCCTACCGCCAGGCATGGATCAACGCCGAGCAGTTGCAAAAGTTAGCCGAGCCGCTCGCCAAGAACGGCTACGGCCAGTACCTACAGAACATCCTAAAAGAAAAGATCTTCTAATGAAGGCAACCCCGCTCGCAATTAATGACGTCTTCTTAATCGAGCCCCAGGTCTTTGGGGACGATAGGGGCTTCTTCTTCGAGAGCTTTAACCACGCCAGGTTTGAGGCGGCGGTTGGTTGTCAGGTGAAGTTTGTGCAGGACAACCACTCCAAGTCCGCCAGGGGTGTGCTGCGCGGCCTGCACTTCCAGGACCCAAATCCCCAGGGCAAGCTGGTTCGGGTGACGCAGGGCGAGGTCTTTGATGTTGCGGTAGATATTCGTAAAGACTCCCCAACCTTTGGTCGCTGGGTAGGCGAGACACTCTCGGCCGAGAACAAGAGGCAGCTGTGGATCCCGGAGGGCTTGGCGCATGGATTCTTGGTGCTCTCTGACACGGCCGAGTTCCTGTACAAGACAACGGACTACTATGCGCCAGAATTTGAGCATTGTATTCGCTGGGATGACCCAACGCTTGCGATCAAGTGGCCGCTTGATGGAGCGCCCACACTGTCATCAAAGGATCAAGATGGGATGCTATTTTCTGAGATGTTTAACGTTTAAGGATGTTGAGAGATGAAGTTAAGTAAAATTTTTAGTGTTATGTTTTTATTCGTTTTATTGACATCAAATGCTGTCCAAGCTGCCTCCAAGGCCGAGATAGATACCGACGTCCAGTTCGCATTGACGGCATTTTATAATTTAAGTCCTGGCAACAAGGAGCTCGCCGCCAAGGCGGCCGGCATCCTCGTGTTCCCCAGCATCATGAAGGCGGGCTTCTTGGTGGGCGGCGACTACGGCGAGGGTGTGCTCCAGGTAGACGGAAAGACGGTCGACTACTACTCAACCGCCGCGATCTCTTTTGGTTTGCAGATCGGGGCGCAGTCGCGCAGTGAGGTGATTTTGTTTATGGACAAGGACGCACTCGAGAACTTCCGCCTGCACGACGGCTGGGCGGCCGGGATCGATGGCAGTGTGGCCGTCATCGATAGCGGCGCCGGTAAGGGGGTCGACACCGAGACCTTCAAGGACCCCGTCATCGCCGTCATCTTCTCGAACAAGGGCCTGATGGGGAACCTCTCGCTCGAGGGTTCAAAGTTCTCCAAGATCTATCGTTAGGCTAGCTGGCGTCTCCCTTATGGCGATGGTTATATCGATATAACCATCGCTTATTTATGTAATATATTTCTGCGTGCTATCCTTATACTGATTAAGAGCTAGAGCTAGAGCTAGAGCTAGAGCGCGACTGCTTTTGACCATCATAACCAGGAATTTCTCCTTACCATAGGGATGGTTTTTATAATATAATGGTTATCAAAAGTAAGATCTATTTTAATTTGGTTCGCTAGGAGGTGTTAGCGGGCCTGGTTTAACGAAATTATTATAAAAAACTGGGCGTACAGAGCCCTTTATGACAAGTGCTTACTGGTCTGAACACTATATAAATTTATGCCAAATCGATACGCAATTATTCTCTGCGGGGGATCTGGAACAAGGCTGTGGCCGCTATCACGCTCGCTTAAGCCTAAACAGCTCCTGCCGCTCAACGGTGACGAGACCCTGCTCCAGCAGACCGCTAACCGAATCGGACAGAAGGTAGAGTCCTCGCGCCTCTTTACCGTCACCCACGAGAGCCACAAGTTTGAGGTCAAGGGGCAGCTTGCCGAGCGTTATCCTGAGGCGATCCCTAACGTGATCGGCGAGCCGGTCGCCAAGAATACCCTGCCGGCCATCGCGGTAGCGGTCAAACGCATTCATGCGCAGGAGCCTCGGGCGATGGTCGGGGTGTTTGCCTCTGACCACGCCATCGACGATGAAGCAGCCTTCTTTGCCGCCTGGGACGCGGCGATGCGTGTGGCCGACGACGGCTACCTGGTCCTTCTCGGGATCAAGCCCGACGCGCCCGTGACCGGCTATGGCTATATCAGGCCGGGGGATGTGGTTGATGCAGCTGATGCTGCCTACCCAGTTCAAAATGTTGAGGCCTTTGTAGAGAAACCCAATAGCACGCTCGCGCAGCAGTGCCTATCCCAAGGCTACCTCTGGAATAGCGGCATGTTTGTGCTACGCGCCGATGTCTTCATGCAGCTCCTTGAGAAATGTCAGCCAGGGATGTACGCACAAGTTCAGGCGATGGGCGACCAACCAAGCCTGGCCGAATATGAGGCGCTGGAAAGTATTTCCATGGACTACGGTATCGCGGAGAAGGCGGCCAAGGTCGCGGTGGTGCCGGTTGACATGAAGTGGAGTGACCTGGGGAGCTGGGAGTCGATCTACCAGAAGCAGTCCAAGGGGACTGATAATAACGTAACCCGCGGCCACGTGGTGGTCTCGGATACCAAGAATAGCCTGCTCTGGGCGGAGAGTGGTGTGGTATCGACGCTGGGCGTGGATAACCTGGTGGTGGTGCGTACCGCCGACGTCACCATGGTCTGTGATCGCAGCCGAGCAGAGGATGTGAAGCTCCTGGTTAACCAGATCCAGGATCGCTTCCCCTCGATGACCGAGACCCACCTCACCGTGAAGCGTCCCTGGGGATCCTACACGGTGCTTGAGGAAGGTAGTCACTTCAAGATCAAGTCAATTGAGGTCAGCCCGCACTCAAAACTTAGCCTACAAAGTCACGCCCACCGCAGCGAGCACTGGGTGGTGGTCTCTGGTACCGCCACCGTGGTCAACGGCGACCGGGTGCTCACCGTGAGGACCGACGAGTCGACCTACATCCCGGCGGGCAACAAGCATCGCCTCGAAAATAATACCGACAAACCCTTAATTATTATTGAGGTGCAGACCGGCGAGAAGTTGACCGAAGATGATATCATTCGCTTTGATGATATTTATGGACGTTAGGCCGAACGATGCTCTCTACCCTTAGGCTCCTCTGGGGCTACCGCGGCTTTGTGCTGGGGAGTGTCAAGCGAGAGTTTCAGCTCAAGTACCGCAACTCTCTGCTAGGCGCTGCCTGGACGGTGCTCAACCCGCTCGCCATGATCGTGGTCTACACGGTCATATTCTCGCAGGTGATGAAGGCCAGGTTGCCGGGGGTTGAGAACGGTTACGCCTACAGCATCTACCTCTGCGCGGGGTCACTCACCTGGGGCCTCTTTGCAGAGATCGTGGGGCGTGCTCAAAATGTCTTCCTGGAAAACGCGAACCTCCTCAAGAAAATAAGCTTCCCCCGCATGACCCTGCCAGTGATCGTTGTGATCAACGCTGGTGTGAACTTTACAATTATCTTTGGCCTGTTCCTGGCCTTCCTGTTGTTATTTGGGTTCTGGCCGGGGTGGGTCGTCCTGGCCGCTATTCCGGTCCTGTTGATCCAGTTGCTTTTTTCGATTGGGCTGGGCATCAGCCTTGGTGTTCTTAATGTCTTCTTCAGGGACGTCGGGCAGTTCTTTAACGTATTCTTGCAGTTCTGGTTCTGGTTTACGCCGGTGGTCTATCCCGCAACCATCCTGCCTGAGAGGGGGAGGCCCCTGATGGAGCTCAATCCGATGTACGCCATAGTGCAGTCCTACCAGGGCATCTTTGTGAGTGGTCAGGCGCCGCAATGGGGCGCCTTGTTGTACCCACTAGTGTTGGGAGTTGTCTTAAGTCTTTTAGGTCTGCGACTCTTCAGAAAACATGTGGGCGAGATGGTGGACGAGCTCTGATGGGAACCATTAACGTACAAAATTTAGGCAAGGCCTACAAGCAGTACCCGACCCGCTGGTCAAGGTTGCGTGAATGGTTGACCCCCGGAAGTCGTAAGCGCCATGAACTTAAGTGGGTCCTGCAGGACATTAATTTTACGGTCCAGCCTGGTCAGGCGGTTGGCATCATTGGCATCAACGGGGCCGGCAAGAGTACGCTATTAAAACTGATCACGGGCACAACGCAGCCGACCACCGGTAGCGTGAAGATGACTGGACGTGTAGCGGCCATGCTGGAGCTGGGGATGGGATTTCATCCTGACTTTACTGGCAGGCAGAACGTACTGATGGCGGGACAGCTATTGGGCTTAAGTTCCAATGAAATTCTTGACCTGATGCCCGAGATCGAAGCCTTCGCAGAGATCGGCGAGTACATCGACATGCCGGTGCGGGTCTATAGTAGCGGCATGCAGATGCGCTTGGCGTTTAGTGTGGCAACGGCGGTAAGGCCTGACATTCTGATCGTTGACGAGGCGCTCTCTGTGGGTGATGCCTACTTCCAGCACAAGAGCTTTGACCGAATTAGAGAATTTCGTAAGCAGGGGACGACGCTCCTGATTGTGAGCCACGATAAGCAGTCTATACAGAGTGTCTGCGATCGCGCTATATTGTTGAGTGACGGCAAGCTTGCTATAGAAGGTGAGCCTGAGGCGGTGATGGATTACTACAACGCCATGCTGGCTGATCACCAAAACCAAGAAGTTAAGCAGATACGGCGAGATGATGGCAAGGTTCAGACCGTCTCCGGAACCGGTGAAGCGACAATTCAAGAGATTTTATTGTTAAACGAAAAAGGACAAAGCATTGAGGTTGTAGGTGTTGGTGAGCCGGTAACCATAATGGTGGAAGTTAAAGTTAATTCTGATATTGACAGGCTTGTGTTTGGTTACGGAATCAAAGACCGGCTCGGTCAAGTGGTTTATGGCACTAATACTGATTTGACTAAGCAGCCACTGGAAGCTGTAAAGTCAGGAGCCCTCGTTCGTTATCAATTGAAATTCCCCGTTAACTTAGGACCCGGTTCGTATTCTATCCAGACTGCCTTAACGAGTTCGGACACTCATCTTGTGAATAATTACGAGTGGAGAGATTTGGCTATCGTGTTTAATGTTGTCAATATTAATAAACCGACTTTCGTTGGAATCGCCTGGATCCCACCAGAGATCGAAATTTTTAAATCATGACTTTTATTTCATATGCTCAAAATTTTGAAGATGTCATGCTCTGGCGAGCACTCAAGCATATTGAAAAAGGCTTTTATATTGATGTGGGCGCCGCGTGGCCTGATGAGCACTCAGTAACGAAAGCTTTTTATGACTTGGGTTGGCACGGCGTTAATCTCGAGCCCAATCCAGCACATTATTCTTCACTGGTTAAGCAGCGACCGCGTGACATTAACCTTGATATGGCTGTTGGTGAGGATGAGGGGACGTTGACGATTAATCTGATAGGGGGGACGGGTTTGTCAACACTCGACTCCGCAATTGCAGATCAGCACCATAAAGATGGATTTCGCATCATTCAGCAAACAGTCGGTGTTAAGACCTTGGCTTCTATTTGCTTAGAGCATGTTCCGCTTGGGCAGGAGATTCATTTTTTAAAAGTTGATGTTGAGGGCTTTGAAGAGCAAGCTTTAAGAAGTCATGACTGGACTAAGTATCGGCCCTGGATCGTTTTGGTTGAAGCAACGCTCCCAATGACTCGGCAGGAGTCTTATGAAGGCTGGGAGCCGACTTTACTAAAAGCTAATTATATCTTCGCCTATGCTGATGGACTCAATCGCTATTATGTTGCGAAGGAGCATAGTGCTTTGGTATCTGAGCTTAAATATCCTCCTAATGTTTTCGATGGATATGCGTTGATTGATCAATTTCAAGCAGAGGCCAAAGCGGAGCAAGCAGAAGCTAAAGCGGAGCAAGCAGAAGCTAAAGCAGAGCAAGCAGAAGCTAAAGCAGAGCAAGCAGAAGCTAAAGCAGAGCAAGCAGAAGCTAAAGCAGAGCAAGCAGAAGCTAAAGC